>PAHA01000024.1 GCA_002711215.1 Flavobacteriaceae bacterium | reverse complement strand
GTAAAATACAAGAGTACTCATTATGATTATTTGTGCAATTTACTTGTTCACCAAGTCTTAAATAAGCCAATCCCAATATTTCCATAACTGGCAACGCCGCCCCAATTAACAAGTCATATGACGATTTATCCTTTTTTATTTTTTTTTCTATTTCATCAATACATAATTGATTTTGCCCAGATAAAAGCAACTGATAGAAGTAGCTAAGCCAAATTTTGAAATTGACTTTCTTTGGAGATTGACTTAATTTATTTTTATAATATTCAGCTAACTTTTTATTCCAGTGAAAATACATTTGAGGATTACCCTCTGAGTTAATTTTTTCAAGTAAGTTGATCATATATTTAGAATCACGGTTGTAATTCTCAATGTTGCAACTTCCTGAATCACAATGACAACTCAAAATTGTGACAATTAATATAATAATTATATTTTTCATATGTTTAGTTTCTAAAAATTATTATTTTAGATGACATTTTGAAAAAAATTAACTCGACATTAACATTTATTATGACAAAACAAATTAAACGCTTTAAAATTTTAAGCAAAAATTTTTTAAATTTTTTCTTTATTTTACTGACTTTATCAACTAGTCAGTTATTTTCCCAAAGTCAGGTTTCAGGAAACGTTAAAGATTCAGATGGTATTCCATTACCTGGTGCTACAATTGTGGAGGAGGGAACTTTGAATGGAACATCAACTGATTTTGATGGTAATTTTACTTTAACATTGGAAAATGATGAATCTGATATATTGGTTTCATTTGTAGGATACATAACAGAAACCTATCCTGTTAAAGATGGTGCTGTTATAAATGCCTCACTTTCTACAGATGGAGGTTCACTTGATGAAGTTGTCGTTACTGGGTTCGGTACATCTCAGCAAAAGAAATTAGTAAGTGGATCAATTGCAACAATAAGCTCTGAGCTAATTGAAAACAGGGGTCTTACAAGCGCAGGAATTGCTCTAGCAGGAACTACAGCTGGGGTAATGGTTACTCAAAACAGCGGCCAGGCGGGACGAGATGATGTTCAGTTCAGAGTTAGAGGCTATGGAACAATTAATGATGCTTCACCTCTTATAATCATCGACGGCTTCGAAGGAGATTTTAATTCTTTAAACCCTAACGACATTGAGTCCGTTTCAGTACTAAAAGACGCTTCAGCTGCTGCGATTTATGGAAATAGAGCTGCCAACGGTGTTATTCTCGTTAAAACCAAACGTGGAAGGAAAAATCAAGATTTAAAAATTACTTATGACCTAGTTGTTGGATCAGCGGAATCTACTATCGATTATCCTTTAGTTTATGACCCCGCAGAACTTGCTCGAGTTCACAATCAGGCTAAATCAAACTATGGTTTGCCAGAGTTATTCACTGCTAGTGATATTGCTTTCTTACAGTCAAATGTTGACTCTGGATTACTTGGACAAGATGCGCAAGACATTTTTTTTAGAACAGGAACTGTAGCTCAGCATACAGTCGGAATTAGTGGTGGAGGTGAAAAAACTAATTATCGAATTTCTCTAGGTTTATTGGATCAAGAGGGTATGATTTTAGGTAATGAATTTAAAAGATATAATGGACGTTTCAATTTGGATTCTGAAATCAATGATAAAATCCGATTTGGAACAACACTTTCTTTTGTAAGAGGTGATGCCAACTCAGATAATGAAAATGAAAACAGTCTTGGGGGTGCTCTCAGAGCAACGATGGACTGGTATACTAAATTTGCGCCAATTTATAATACTGATGGCTCATATGCTTTTGCACCACCTTCAATTCACAAAGGCCCATTTTCTGGAAATAGGATGGCTGAATCCGACGCAGTAAATTTTAACAGAATTACAAACAGGTTCCTTGGAAACACATTTATTGAATTCGACGTGATAGAGGGATTAACAGTTCAAGCACGTGGAGGTGTAAATTACACTGGCGAAAGTCATTACCTATTCCATAAAGCTTTACCCGTTTTCAATTGGATTGATTTAACCGACAGTTTTACCGTACCTGCTAATAGAAGATCCGACAGGAGTAACATTGAGAATTTTACATATACTGGTTTTTTAACTGCTCAGTACGAAAAATCTTTTGGAGAACATAATATAGATATATTAGCCGGTGCTCAAACTGAAGATAACCGTTTCACCTTTTTTACTGCAAGAAGAAATAATCACTTAAGTGATGCAGTTCAAGTACTTGATGGAGGTGATGCTGCTACAGCTACTAATGCTGGTACTGAAACTGGTTTTTCTACTATATCTTATTTTACAAAAATCAACTATAATTTTAATGAAAAATATTTGTTTTCACTTGCATTAAGGTATGATGGAAGTTCCAGATTTTCAGAAGGTAATAAATGGGGAACATTTCCGTCACTCTCTGCTGGATATATCATATTTGACGATAATTCATCAAACAATCTTTTTAATTTCCTTAAAGTAAGAGGCTCATGGGGTCAACTTGGTAATGCCCAAATTGGAAATTTTGAATTTGCAAGAAGACTAGCTCTAAATCAGGCTTATTCGTATGGAGGTGTTTCCGCGCCGGGTGTTGGTCAATCAACACTTGGTAATGCTAATTTGACATGGGAAAATGCTACAACNACTGACATTGGGATTGACTTTAATTTAAAGAANGGNNTATATGGAGAATTTGATTATTATTTAAGAGATACNAAAGACGTATTGTTTGANACNCCAGTTAATTCACTNACAGGTATTGGATCTCAATTACAAAATGNCATAAATATGGAAAATTCAGGTATTGAAATTTTGCTTGGNTACAGAAAGCAATTCGGGGAGTTAACATTAAGTGGTTCANTTAANTATTCTACNTCAACNAGCGANATCAAGTCAATTAATCCACAAGGNTCNGACCCCTTAGATCAAATTGTATANGGTGAACAAANTCCNCTTGGATCAGCCNGAGTTTTAAAAGTNGGAGAACAATTTGGTTCATTTTATGGNTTTAAAACTTTTGANNCNGGTAANGGCATAATTCAAAACGATTCCGAGCTTGGAAACGGAACTCCTGAAAATCCAACCCAATTAGGTTCAGCTNCAGTTGGAGACCTTAGATATCAGGATCTTAATGGTGANGGATTAATNAATCAAGACGATAGAACNGTTATAGGATGNGAATCCCCAGGATACTATTATGGTTTTCAATTGAANCTTGACTACAAAAACTTTGACTTTGGTNTAATATTNCAGGGTGTGGGAGATGTNCAATACAANGGNACNAGAAGATTATGGAGACCNTTTTTAAATCAAAATACNACAGTAGANACAAGATGGCTTGATGCATGGACNACAACNAATACTGATTCTACATTTCCNAAAATATTTGATGAGNNNGGAGGTTCAAATCCTGGTACAAATGGAACNAGCGATTTTTGGGTTTTGGAAAGNGATTATTTAAGGTTAAAAAATTTACAAATTGGTTACACAGTTCCCACAGAGGANTTGCCTGTTGATTATTTGCGAGTATATNTAAATGCNACTAACCTTTTTACTNTTACCGATTTNCCTGAATTGGTTGACCCAGAGGGTATTAATGGTGATTCAGCTGCTCGAAATTTACCTAACGAATCTGACGGTTCATTTTTTGCAGATGAGGCCACAATAATGCCACAGCAAAAAACTATTCAATTAGGAATATCAATTAGAATTTAAAAAAAATGATTAGAAATATGAAAAATAGAATTACAAGAAAAATTTTAATGTCTACGATTGCAATTATGTTTACTTTTTTGTCTTGTGACGAGGAAGCATTAAACATAAATGATCCAGGATCTGCTACAATGGAAGGGTTTTTTACTGGTGAAGAAACACTTCTTATGGGAGTTGCTGGGGTTTATGAGGCTATTAACCCCTCAGGAAACGATGTATTTATGCCAGGTGCTCCAAGTGTATGGGGTGAGTCTTTCTTCAAGCAACTTCCTGAAATGGACTTTTTGACTGAATACGCCGCTGGTGGATGGTGGGGAGGTTATGATGCTGTAGCGAAAGGAACTGTATCTTCTGGAACTGGTGGAGCTGTTGTTAGTAGATGGAATAGAGGTTACGCGGGTATGGCAAGAATAAATAATATGTTACAAGTTTTACCCACTATTGAAGGGGTAAGTGCCTCCTCAGCTGCAGCAATTGAAGGTGAACTTAGATTCCTACGTGGTTGGTTATATTTCGAAATGACAAAAGCATATGGAGAGCTTCCTCTTTTAGTGTCTGTTTTGAGTCCAGCTGAAGTTCAAGAAGTTTCCAGATCATCGATTAGTGACGTTTATTCGCAAATTGAAACAGATCTTAAGTGGGTAATTGATAACGGTCCAGATGATCCACTTAATGGAGATTTTGGAAGACCAACTAAGGTTACCGCAATGAGTCTTCTTGGTAAAGCATATTTGCAAAATGGACAAAATTCTGAAGCAGCTGCAATGCTCCAGTCTGTGATTGATATGGAGGGTTCTAAGGTTGGACTCCATCCTAGCTTTCATGAAGTAAAAAACGGTCTTGCTGAGCAAAGCTCTGAGGTTATATTCTCATTCCAAGCTACTAATGATTTGGAGGGTCACACTGAATTCTACACCGCTGGAATTGGAGGTGCCCTTCCAGGAGCTTATACTCACCATGGTTGGCACGATCCTAGAATAGCNCAAGATTTTATTGATGAATTCCCAATGNTAGAAGGCTTTGTCTTNGATCCAAGCAATCCCACTGCAAATAGAGATCATAGACTAAGGGGCTCTTTTAGATTTGAAGGTGATGTTATTGCAGGTCATACNTTAAGAAATGAAGATATGGTATTTGGCGGAACAAAAATTAGTGAAATGCCTGGTGTAGCTGAGGCTTTTACTAGNATGTTTGTCCCNGATGAAGGAATCGANCAAGGTACTTGGGTATCNCCAATTGATATAAATCTTATTAGATANGCGGATGTNCTATTATCTTANGCTGAAGCNAAAAACGAATCCACTGGACCGGATGCNTCTGTTTATTCTGCAGTNAATAAAATTAGACAACGAGCAGGAATTGGAGACGCTACACCAGGAATGAGTCAAGCGCTAATGAGAGAGGAAATAAGGATGCAAAGGAAATTTGAGTTTGCTTTTGAAGGAATGAGATATTGGGANTTGAANAGATATGGTAACGACGTCCAGGTTATTAACAGCAATCCAATTGGATCGATAAGTGGTGGATTAAACTACAAGGGAGGATATTGGCCCATTCCACAATCGGCAGTAGATTCTAGCCCTAATATNAANCAAACATCNGGTTATTAGTTTTTAAATCAGANTTTTTATCGATTTAATTTGTAAAATTTAATTTAGGATAGGGGGGTGTAGCCCCCTTTTCTTTTTATGCAAAGAATAAATTTATTTTTATTTATACTTCTGTCAAATTATTTTTTTTCACAGGAAGCTTTTGTNGATAATACTNTATATTCNGGAATTGACCACACTTATGACGTATATCAGGGACTNTTTGGTGGAGGTGNNGCTGTAATTGATTATGACAATGATGGCTTTGAGGATNTATTTATTACAGGGGGGCANTCAAATGANAAACTNTACAGAAATATTGGAAATGGAAAATTCAAAGATATTGCNTNTGAGGCGGGAATTAAAAAAGAAAAAAATATTATTACTACAGGAGTTACTACTTCGGATGTAAATAAAGACGGATTGGTGGATATTTTTGTAACNACATTTGCCTCAGATCAAATCAATGCNATTATAGTGATAGATGACGGAAAGATACGAGGTATATCTAAAAATATTCTNTATATAAANAATGGTGATGGAACTTTTACTAATAGTTCAAAAAAGTTTAATCTAACNGAAGAAAATTTTTCAACNTCNGCATCATTTGGTGATATAAATGCTGATGGNTATCCAGACCTTTTTGTTTCAAATTANTTTGAAAATTTTAATGGNAATCTTGGGAATTTAAATCATTTTTTAATCAACAATGATTATGAACCGCAGCTGGATGAGCTATATCTTAATATTAAAGGGGAATATTTTAAAAATGTTTCGNATCTATTGGTTGATTGTGGAAAAGGTTATGGTTTTGGTGGGGTATTTACAGATATAGACAATGATAGCGACCTAGACATTTATTTGGTAAATGATTTTGGTGAAATCAATCAACCTAACCAACTATTNNTTAATCANCATCCAAAATTTGGTTTTGAAAATAANAGTAAGGAATTAAGGGCTTCATTTGGAATGAAGGCTATGGGGGTTGCAATAGGTGATTATAATAATGATGGTATGCAAGATATCCATGTATCTAATATTTTTGCTGGTCCATTTATGGTAAACAGAGGTATAAATGAACCCTTTCTAAATTTATCGGCCAACATAGGTACAGGATTCAATACTCTGCCTGATCAATCAAATAAACCTACAACAGTAGTTGGTTGGGGTACGATTTTTTTTGATTATGACAATGATACTGATCTAGATCTTTTCAATTCAAATGGACCGGTCAATCCCCCAATTGAATTGATTCCAAATATTCTTTTTAACAACAATGGTAGGGTTTACGAAATGAATGAGAATTCTGGTTTAATGGATTTTGGAATTGGAAGGGGTGCTGTAGCATTTGATTATGACAATGATGGAGACCTAGACTTATTTGTTGTAAACCAAAGACCAGTTTATGATATGACTTACAGAGGTGGAATTGTTAAATCCAAATTGTACAAAAATAATTTAAATAAAAACAATTGGCTGAAAGTAAAATTAGTGGGAAAGTATTCCACAACCAGAGGGTTAGGAGCTAGAGTCAAATTATTTTTACCCGAATTACAAATGATCAGAGAAGTGGACGGCGGGTCAAGTCATGCATCTCAAAATAGTTCTATAGTCCATTTTGGATTGGGGCAAAATCAAAAAGTAGATTCAGTTACTGTTACTTGGCCAGGAGGTAAGACCCAGTCTATATTAAACCCAAACATCAATTCATTGATAAAAATTGAGGAATTGCCAAATTTAAAATCCTCAATCTTTCAGAGGTTAATGAAATATTTCACCAATTAATTTTAATATGAAAAATTCAATCATAACATTTTTAATAATTTTAATTTTAGGATGTAATCAAACTCCAGTACAAATTTCACATACCCCCCAAAATAAAATTATACCTACACCAAAAGAGATTAATTACCTCTCTAATAAAATGTCCTTAAAACTTCCAAGAGACATAAAAATATACTTATCAGAAGATAGTTTAATGCCCATTGCAACCATCTTTATGGATCAACTCAATCTATTGGGTATAGAATATAGTCTCTCATATGATATAGCGACCAATTCGACTATATCATTAGTTCTTGATGACACATTGGAAGTAGAAGAGCATCGCATAAGTACAGATCAAAATATTATAATTAGCGGAGGATCCTATAATGCCATTTCAGCTGCCATGACTTCTGTTTTACATTTGCTAGAAAAGAATGGTGAAGATGATGTTTTATTCCCTTTGGTTAAAATCAGAGATTTCCCTGATGCCTCCTACCGTGGTTTGATGATTGATTTGGCAAGAAGGTGGCACACCATTGAGACTTTAAAAAAACTCATTGACCTATCTGCTTTTTACAAGCTGAATTATATGCAATTGCATTTGACAGATGATCAATCATTTACTTTTCCCTCAAAGGCATATCCAAAATTGGCTACCAAGGATAGGCATTATTCAAAAGAGGAGTTGGTGGATTTGGTTGATTATTCAAAGCTCAGAGGAATTACCTTGATCCCAGAAATCGATATTCCGGGACATTCAAAAAAATTCATTGAGACTTATCCTGAAATTTTTTCTCCCAAATTAAAAGATTGGGGAAAAAATATGTGGGGAGGAGATGCGATTAACAACGTCATCAATATAGGGAGTGAGGAAGTATACGCTGCTATTGATGTACTACTGGACGAAGTCATAGAGGTTTTTCATACTTCACCTTACCTACATATAGGAGCTGATGAGGCGACTATTGATAATCTCGAGGGTGACCCCTTGGCTGAGGCCATGATGAAAAAAGAAAACTTAGGAGGTGATGTTCATGAGCTTTATAGACATTTTATTGTCCGAATGAATGAAATGGTAAAAAGTAAAAATAAAATCATGTGCATATGGGAGGGATTTAAACGTGAGGGTAAAGTCCAAATCCCCAAAGATATTATAGTATTTGAATTTGAATCACTTTACAATCTACCCAATCATTTGGTAGAGGACGGATATACTTTGGTCAATACTTCTTGGGTGCCTTTGTATGTAGTCGGAACTGGAATAGAAGGCGGATGGATAACAAGAAAATGGGAACCTAAAAAAATCTATTCCTGGAATATGTGGCAATGGGAAAATTTTTACCATAAATCCCCTGCCTCAAAAAAACCGATTCAATTGGATAAAACACCACAGGTGATTGGGGCTCAAATGTGTGCATGGGAACAAACTGATGAAGGTGAAATACCTAGTCTAAGAAAAAGAGTTCCCACTTTTGTGGAAAGAATTTGGAATACAGATTATAAATTGCCTTTTGAAGAATTTTATTCTAAATTAGATAAATCAGACCATCGACTTACCGCCATTATCAAGAATAGTGAACAGGATAGCTTATTAGTAGGGTATAATATTTTGGATGATGGTAATGGGGTACCTATTAGGTCAAAAGACTAATTTGGTGTAATCAATTCCAATACAATTGTAATATTTGTGTGTAGATTAGTTAAATTATTATTTGTTATATGCCTTTTCTTAGGCTCCATTCCTTCAAATTCTCAGAATCACAGCATTGCAAGAATCTGGAATGAGGTTATTTTGGAGTCTATAAGGAATGATTTTGCTCGCCCTACTGTTCATGCGAGAAATCTTTTTCATCTCTCTGCAGCGATGTATGACGCATGGGCAGTCTTTGATGAGCAATCTGAAACCTACTTCCTNAACAAATCCAATCATGGCTATTATATTCCCTATCAAAAAACAAATTATCTCGGCGATAAAGAAAAAAACAGGGAAGTAGCNATCAGCTATGCAGCCTTTAGGGTTTTGAATCACCGGTATGAGATTTCTCCAGGNTATAAAAAATCCAAAGTCGTTATCGACAAAGCATTTTCTTCATTAGGTTATGATCCTAATTTCAATTCTATTGACTATAGTTCAGGGAATCCAGCTGCTTTAGGAAATTATATTGCTAAAAGCATAATAGATTATGGTTGGCAAGATGGCTCCAACGANCAATATTTCTATACCAACCTTTATTACGAACCTTTAAATAAACCNTTACTNTTAAAAAACCCGGGNGTAAGAGGAATCAAAGATATCAACAGGTGGCAACCTTTGGCTTTTGAAAAATTTATAGATCAAGCCGGAAACGAATTGGCTGGGAATGTACCAGAATTTTTAGGTCCAGAATGGGGAAAAGTACTCCCTTTTGGATTAAACCCTGCCCATCTGAAAAACTTTAGAAGAGATGGACANGAATACCCAGTATACTTTGACCCGGGTGCTCCACCACACTTTTTAAATGCGCAGGGAAAGCTTAATGATGCTTTTGTGTGGAATCACAGTTGGGTTTCCATTTGGGGGTCACATCTCGATCCCGATGATGGAGTTCTATGGGATATTTCACCTCAAAGTATAGGAAATTTAAATTTATATAATAGTACATATAATTTAGAGGGACTAATGAAAATCTTTAATCCTAAAGGTGGAGATAATTCTCCAGGTCACTTCTTAAATCCGTTCACAGGNAAACCATACTCTAGAAATCNTGTACCTCGAGGGGACTACACAAGAGTAATCGCAGAGTTTTGGGCCGATGGTCCTGATTCAGAAACCCCACCTGGCCATTGGTTTACCATTCTTAATTATGTTTCAGATCATCCAGATTTTGAAATTTTATTTGAAGGTACGGAACCTATGGACAGGCTTGAATGGGACATTAAAGCATATTTTATGTTGGGAGGAGCAATGCATGACGCCGCCATAGCTGCTTGGGGTATAAAAGGATTTTACGATTACGTGAGACCNATAACTGCNATAAGATATATGGCTGATTTGGGTCAGTCCTCAGATCCCAAATTACCCAACTATCACCCTCATGGGATTCAATTAGTTGATGGGTTAATTGAATTGGTGAATAATAATGATCCTTTAGTTGGTAAAGAAAAACAAAATCAAAATAAAATTAAAGTGTACACTTGGCGTGGTCATGCTTACATTAAAAATACTGATAAAGATTATGCCAAAGTAGGGTGGATATTAGCTGAAAACTGGTGGCCCTATCAACGACCTACTTTTGTTACGCCCAATTTTGCAGGATATGTATCAGGTCATTCTACCTATTCTAGAGCTGCTGCAGAAGTTTTGACACTTATAACTGGTTGCGAATATTTCCCAGGGGGTTTGGGAGGTTTTACTGCAGATAAGAATGAATTTCTCGTGTTTGAAGAGGGCCCTAGTCAAAAGGTAAGAATCCAATGGGCAACTTATAGAGATGCAAGTAATCAGTGCAGCCTATCTCGAATATGGGGAGGGATTCATCCCCCTGTAGATGACCTACCCGGNAGACTAATCGGTGAGAAAATTGGTATTAATGCCTTTAATCATGCAATTAAATTTTTTAAAAAATGATAAGATTAACCTTTATAATTGGATTGATTTTCAANTTTTTTAATGGATGTCAGATAAACACTAAAACTTCATTTATTGATGAGAAAACAATTCACCAGTACATAGATAATTTTAACAAAAATGATATTGAATTGTATCAACAATTCATATCAAATGCAGATGCAAAATCATTTTTATTTGATAATATTCCTTTGATTGATTTACCAAATAAATATATTGAAGAAACCTATTATTTTAGGTGGTGGACTTATAGAAAACACCTAAAAAAAACAGNAGACGGATTTGTAATAACTGAGTTTCTTCCAGAGGTTAATTGGTCTATGAAACACAATACAATTAACTGTCCTGCTGCTCATCATATCTATGAGGGTAGATGGCTTAGGGACCCTAAATACGTTTCTGATTATATAAATTTTTGGCTAAAAAATTCGGGANATGGCATAAGGCAGTATAGTTTTTGGGNGGCAGATGCAAGCCTTTCATTTCACAATATTCATCGAAACGATTCTGTAATTAAGGANCAATTACCCTATATACTGGAAAATTATAAAAAGTGGGAAGAAACAAGGCGAAATAAAAATAACACTCTTTTCTGGCAATATGACACNGCAGATGGAATGGAACATACTGCCAGTGGTAGAATACTTAATAATGGTGAGGATGCATTTACTGTTACCGCCACGCGACCAACAATTAACAGTTACATGTTTGGAGACGCAATGGCAATCGCACAAATGGCCAAAATACTCAAAAAATCATCATTGTCGGTATTATTTTTAGAGAAGGCAAATAAAATTAAACAAGCTGTACAAGAGCGTCTTTGGAATAAANAAATTAACTTTTTCACNGTTTTACCAAAGGATTACAATGAAGATGATACCCCTTTGAACATTAGAGAACTGATTGGTTATGTCCCATGGTATTTNAATTTACCCGATGATAAAATAGATTANGCCCCNGCTTGGCAAAAATTAAAAGATACCCTTAGTTTTGCNGCNCCNTTTGGATTGACTGTCACAGANCGCTCACACCCATATTTTCAGATTAGTTACAAAGGTCATGAATGTCAGTGGAATGGACCTTCATGGCCTTTTGCAACTACTCAAACACTTAAATCCTTGTCCAACTTTATTAATAATTATAAAAATAACCTAACTATTTCCAAAAAAGATTATTTNGANCTTTTATTGCAATACGCTAAAAGTCATAAGAGAACAAANCAAGAGGGTAAAACCCTTAATTGGATTGATGAAAACCTNAATCCTTTTACAGGAGACTGGATNTCAAGAACTCGATTAAAAACATGGGATAATGGCACTTGGAGCTCAGAAAGAGGAGGTGTTGAAAGAGGAAAAGATTACAATCATTCAGGATTCTGTGATTTGGTAATTTCAGATCTTCTTGGATTAAAACCAAATATTGATGGAAGCATTAAAATCCAACCCATGATTCCAGAAAATTGGGATTGGTTTTGCATTGACAGACTTCTGATCAATGGCAATGAGGTTAGAATGGTTTGGGACAAGTACGGTGATCGATACAATATAGGAAAAGGCTTAATGGTTTTTATAAACAATAAACTTGTCAATAAATCTTTAACGATCCAAAATATGGTTATTAATTCTACTTAATCTTTAAAAACGATATCAAAATAAAATAATTATCATGGGTAAACTAAATCAAATATATTTTTATTTTCTTTTAGTAGGAGTGTTTATGATTATTAAATCATGTAATTCCAATATTGATAATCTATCTGGTAAATGGACTGCAGAGAGAGCTTGGAGGTGGTATGATAATCAACCTTGGCTGGTAGGGTCAAATTTTATTACTAGTTCAGCCATCAATCAACTTGAATTCTGGCAAGAGGATACTTTTGACCTCGATACCATAGATAAGGAATTATCCCTCTCTTCAAGCATTGGGATGAATACCCAGAGGGTTTTTTTACACGACCTGCTATGGGAGCAGGATTCGATTGGCTTCATTAAAAGAATAGACCAATACCTAACCATTTCAGATAAGTATGGGATCAAAACTATGTTGGTTTTTTTTGATGGTGTATGGCATCCCTCCCCAAAACTTGGGAAACAACCAGAGCCCTTGCCTAACGTACACAATTCAGGTTGGGTTCAATCACCAGGAGCTAAATTATTAAGAGATACGCTAGCTTATGATAAGTTAGAGAAATATGTCAAAGGAATTGTTAAATATTTTGCCAATGATGAAAGAGTATTGATATGGGATTTATTTAACGAGCCGGGTCAATTAGGAATTGCATCTCATGATATTTCCAAAGAGAGAGCCATTGAACTTTATAAACAAGTTGGAATTGAAATTAACGAGGAAAATTATCCTACGTATAATTTAAAACAAATCGATGATAGAACAAATAAACAATTCTATACACTTAAATTGCTTAAAAAAACAGTTGGATGGGTTAGAGAGATCAATCCCTCTCAACCGATTACTACAGGAATATATAATTGGGATTCAGATTGGGGTAATTTTGAGCAGTTATCCGAATTAGATCAATTTATTTTGAGCAGTTCAGATATTATTTCATTTCACGAATATGGGGATAAGGCATCGGCAATAAAAAGAATAGATCAATTGAATAAATATAACAGNCCTCTAATGTGTACTGAGTATCTNAANAGAGGTAANAATACAGGTGGATGGATTGATGGGAAGNTAGGCAATACCTTTGAAGCTTATTTGCCTTTATTCAAAAAAAAGAGAGTAGCTGCATATAACTGGGGACTTGTTTCGGGTAAAACAAATACGATTTACCCTTGGAAAAGNTGGGACTCCATTTTTACAGGCCCGCCTTTAAAATGGCACCATGATATTTTTGANAAAAATTTAAAACCTTTTTCTGATAATGAAGTGGAATTATTTAAAAAATTGACCGACCGTTCAAATTAAAAATTTATGAAAAGANANATTTTTTCNGTATTATTTTTTTCTNTAACAACAATACTTTNTTCACAAACTTNAAAAAAAACAGGTATTAGCAGAGCCCACCTTCAANAATTTCAAAAAAATCTAATTATNAATGGAGAAACGGGAGGAAATGTAATTGTAGTTAGTAAAAATGGAGAGGTTGTTTATAAACACATTGAAAACTCTAATAAAATAGGAGATAAAACCATTACTGATCAAACTTTATTTCCTATTTGGTCTATGACCAAACCCATCACTACAGTAGCAGCATTGATTCTAAAAGAAAAAAATCTATTGGATTTTGATGTTCCTGTTTCTAAATACATTCCCATTTTCAAAAATCTGATGTGCAAGTCAAAAGAAGGTATTGTTCCTTGTAAAAATGAAATTAAAATAATTGATTTGATTACGCATCTCTCTGGACTTTCTTATTACAAAGATTTTATGTTGGATGGAATGCGAGCTAAGAGTTTGGAAGATTTGATGGATGACATTGCGGAACATCCTTTAGAATTTGAGCCGGGTGAAAGTTATTTCTATGGCTTGGGACATGATGTCTTGGGAAGGGTTATCGAAGTAGTATCGGGAGTATCTTTCCAAGCCTTTATGCAGAACTATATTTTTGAGCCTTTAGAGATGAATAATACTAAATTTTTCTTAACCTCAAAGGAGAAAGAGCTAATGCTCCCTCTTTTTGTAAAAAATGAAGAAATAGAAGGCTTTAATGAAACTGGGATTACAGGGATTAATGATATAATTACCTATGATATGGAATTTAAGGTTGCATATGGAAGTCAAGGGTTGATTTCGACACCCAAAGATTTTTCCAACTTTTGTTCCATGCTTGTAAATAGGGGGGAGTTTAAAAATAAAAGGATACTCTCTGCCCAAAGCATTTCTGAACTTATAGTTCGATATGCCGATGGACCACACTCCAGCGATAGTGATTTTTTAGGAGTTTATAATGGTCTTGGGGTGTATGTTCTAGATAATCCATCACTGATGGATTTCAAAGCCCCAAAAGGGTTATTCGGACATGGAGGATATCAGAGTACCGAGTTTTTTATTGATCCAAAAAATGATATATATGGTGTTTTTTTAAATAGATCACTGACAGACTACAATCATCGATTTTATTTTATTAAAGCTGTTTATGATGCATTTACCAACCAACCCTATTAATTGTAAAAAACTTAAATAATGAAAACAATAGAGCAGTTAATTATAATCACTTTTTTGTTAGCTGTATGCATTAACCAAAAGATTAATGGACAGAATTCAAGAAAAAAACTCTCACTCAGCCCACTATTTACTGATCATATGGTACTTCAACAAAAAAACATGAATCCTATTTGGGGAAAGGCTTCAGCCGGTGCAGAAATCAAACTTACAGCAAGCTGGGGTGAAACTGTCAAAACAAGGGCAAATAGAAATGGAAAATGGCAGACAAAACTCAAAACCCCAGCTTATGGAGGCCCTCATTTAATTCGTATTAAATCAAGAGATGATCAAATAGAGCTCAAGAAAGTTCTTATAGGCGAAGTTTGGTTGGCCTCGGGCCAATCAAATATGGAATGGAAAATGAATCAATGTAGTGGGTGTATAGACAATCAAGACGAAGAAATTTTAAATGCTAATTATCCAGCTATAAGAATGTTCAACGTACCCATGGATTTAACTGGAAAAAAATTAAAAAATCAGAAATGGGAAGAAGCCAACTCCAAAAATGTAGTTGATTTTAGTGCTACGGCCTATTTTTTTGCACGAGAATTACACCAAAAGATGGGGATTCCTATTGGAATAATCAATACCAGCTGGGGAGGAACAAGAATTGAGGCATGGATTAGTCCAAAAAAACTCAATGAGATAGACCCCCAAAATCATGTAAAGCATCAAGATAGTGATACATTTATAGCTGATCGGGAAAATTATAAAAGCTATAATGATTCTGTAGCATTAATCAATGAGAAGAACTTTGGATTCAAAATAATCGAATTTCCTTTTGATAAGCATGAGGTAAAGAAAAAATGGCATGAATATGATTTTAAAGACCAAAAATTTATTGAGGTAGATTTTAACGATACTCAATGGAATAAAATTAATTTAAACACAGACTTTGAGGATAACTTATTTTTCGAAAATTTATATTCTAAAGATCAATCTATTCTTAAAGATGGAATCGTGTGGTTTAGGACAAAATTTGATGTAAAAGATCCTACTGCTAAGCATAATTTAATTTTCTCAATTGGAATTGATGATTTCGATCAAACCTTTGTTAATGGACAAAATATTGGAAACACATTTCTTCATCTTAATGAAAGAAATTATAGTATNCCTATTGGATTATTAAAANAGAAAAATAATTTAATGGCAGTAAGGNTAACAGATTATATGTTGGGAGGTGGATTTAGAGGTCCTTCTTATTTGCTTTCAGATAATGATTCGATTGGCTTGCCATTTAGGGATTTCAAATATAAACACCATGCAATTATATCCAATGGTTATTTAATGGTTCATAACTATAATGAAGAGGATCTTCAAAATAAAATCGTAAATAGTGAAAACAAATTTCTAAAACCATATAACCTTAATGATCCAAATGAATATTCTATACTTTATCATAATATGCTTAAGCCCACAATCCCCTTCGGAATAAAGGGTGCTATCTGGTATCAGGGAGAGTCTAATGTGGGGAATTATAAAGATTACACAGTCCTCTTGGATGGAATGATTAGGGATTGGCGATCCAACTGGGATTTAAATTTTCCCTTCTACTTTGCACAGATTGCCCCATATATTTACTCCACCTCTGAATTTTCTCAAGGTCTTAGAGATGCCCAAAGAAAAGTTTTGAATGATACCCCTAAAACAGGTATGGCAATCTTATTAGATATTGGAGAGGAGNATGACATTCATCCTCATAACAAACAAGATGTCGGAAAAAGATTGGCCTTGTTGGCATTAAATAGGGATTATGGATTTGATTTGGTTGATTCGGGACCTCTTTACTCAAATCATGAGGTAAAAAATGACTACATTGAGGTATCATTCNATAAAATTGGATCTGGATTAATTTCAAAACAANCATTAATTGGGTTTGAAATCTCAGGACAGGATGATATTTTTTATGATGCTNTGGTTGAAATTATAAACGACAAATTAAAAGTCTATTCATTGGAGGTAAAAAAACCAAAAGATGTNAGATATGGNTGGAAAAATTATTTTGAGGCANCTCTATTTAATGNGGAGGGTNTNCCAGCCTCGTCTTTTACNACTTCAGATTAGTAAAATAATNTNCTTANTTTTTTTACCCCANCTCTTATTTGCTCAGTATAATTCTCCTATCAAGACAAAAATAGTTGAGTGGAANGGGCATTGGATAACTGCTGTTGAGCAAAAAAACGAGACCAACAATTGGACCGCATTTAGTAAAGAGTTTGAGATTAACAAAATTTCAGNAGAGGTNTTGGCGAAGATAGCNTGTGATTCAAAATACTGGTTATGGATTAATGGAAAGATGATTGTTTTTGAGGGTCAGCTTAAAAGAGGTCCTACTCCAAATGATACTTATTACGATGAAATTGACCTCAAACCTTATCTTAAGCTTGGGAATAATCATATTTCTATCCTAGTTTGGTATTTTGGGAAGGAAGGTTTTTCTCATAAAAGTAGTGGTAAAGCTGGATTGATTTTTGACTGTCAGTCTGTAGATTTTAAATTAATTTCAGACTGCTCTTGGAAGGCAGCTATCCTAAAAGAATTTCAAACTGCNGGTCCTCCNTTTCCAAATTGGAGACTACCTGAGTCAAGCATAANGTANGATGCACGATTGGGCAATTTTGATTTTATTAATAATCCAAAAAAAGCACGGAATTGGGATGAANCGATTTCAATAGGCACTTACCTTAATTCCCCATGGAACAATTTGATNAAGCGTCCAATACCACAGTGGAAAAACTATGGTCTAAAACGGTATGAAAACGATATTAATTTCCCTTTTTTAAGCACGGGAGATACCATCGTTTGCAAACTTCCTTACAATNCTCANATAACCCCATATTTTAAGATTCAAGCCAAAGAGGGNGAGATGATTACTATCAAAACAGATCATTACAGGGGAGGAGGGGAGTACAATGTAAGGAGCGAATACATCACTAATAATGGGGAGCAAGCTTATGAAAGTTTGGGTTGGATGAACGGAGAGGAGGTCTATTATAGTATTCCCAAAGGAGTAAAAGTGATAGACCTATTATATAGGGAAACTGGATATGATGCAGAGTTTTCAGGATATTTTAAGTCAGATGACAAATTTTTCAACACACTCTGGGAAAAGGCCAAGAGAACACTTTATGTCACGATGAGGGATAGCTATATGGATTGTCCTGACAGAGAAAGGTCACAATGGTGGGGGGATGTGGTAAATGAAAGTGGTGAGGCATTCTATGCACTCGATCTCAAAGGACATTTATTAACCAAAAAGGGAATTTTAGAATTGATGGCATGGCAAAGAGCAGACAATACGATATTTTCTCCAGTACCAAGTGGTAATTGGGAGAAGGAATTACCCGGTCAGATGTTGGCCAGTGTGGGATATTTTGGTTTTTGGAACTACTATTTGAATACAGGAGATTTAAAAACTATTAAAATAGTCCATCAAAGAGTAAAAAAATATCTTAAAGTTTGGAGGTTAGACACTAATGGGATACTGGTTGATAGAATCACAAAAAACACCACAAAATTTTGGTATTGGGGGGATTGGGGGGTAAATGTGGATAAAAAATTATTAGTCAATGCTTGGTATTTTCTTGCCCTCAAAGGCTATCACCTTATGTCACTTGCATTAGGAGATCAAAATGAGGCTGTTTGGTCTAAAAAATCAATGGTTGATTTTAAACAATCATTCAATCAATTTTTTTGGGATGGTCAGCAATACAAGTCTCCTAATAATAAAGAAGAGGCTGATGACCGTGCTCAAGCCTTGGCAGTGGTTTCAGGTCTGGCAGATTCAAACAAATATAAAGATATTTTCGATGTTTTTCTAAATAGTGAATTTGCAAGTCCTTATATGGAAAAATATGTATGTGAAGCTCTATTTCAAATGGGGAAGGGAGAATACGCTCTTAAAAGATTGAAAAAGAGATTTAAGTTAATGGTTGAAAGCGAAGAGCATTCAACACTATTCGAAGGATGGAGTCCAGGAAGAGATGGCTTTGGAGGAGGTTCTACTAATCATGCATGGAGTGGAGGCGGATTAACGATTTTATCCCAATATGTTTGTGGCCTTTATCCTTTTGAGCCAGGATGGAAAAAATTTAATGTAAAACCAGATCTAGCTGGCCTCCAATTTGCGGAAACGGGAAATATAACCGTGGCGGGAGATGTTGCGATAAGAATAAAAAAAATTAGTTCAGGGATGAATATAAACTTGATAGTTCCAAATGAAAGTCAGGCCATTTTGCATGTGCCTAAAGAGTATCAAAAAGTTTACATTAATGGTAAAATATCAAAATCCAAAAATACCACCGATTCCTTTTACAATTTGATTACTCTTTCAGGAGGTAAATATAAAATTCTGTACAGAATGAATTGACTATCTTTAATTTTTTGTGTTATAAAAATTATTCATATTTTTCAAAATATAAAACAAATAAAGTTTTGTAATTATTTTCTAATATCTATTATTTTGAAGGTTTCAAACTTAGTAAGTGCTCAATAAGTTGCCTTTTTTAAGTTTAAAACCGATAAACCTAAGATGGTTGTATCTACAATTTCAGATATGGTTCAGTCTGATTTTGGACAGAGTATACTTGCATCGATTAACTTATTTGCGTTATTATTTGCAGGAGATGATGAAGCAACCTAATCAGTTAATTTTGATTTTATGAGTGAAAACGATCTTCAAACCTTTATGTCCTCTTGGGGTTCTTCTAAAGTTGCCCAATTGTTTAGTTCCAAGTTTGATACAATTTCTGGCCCTATATCTCGATAAATTGCGACACCTGTCTATAACAAGGGAGATTGGTCTACAGATCAGGTTTTCATGATTTGGAACTTTGATTTAAAAGATTCCTATGCATTTGTAAAAGGTTTTGCTGATTTTAATGATGTTTACACCAAGAAAGTGCCTCCAACAGGGGCCTTGAAATAGTAATGCCAATCATAGATCAAACCGATGCTTAATTCCATTTTGTCCGGGTAGGAGCACCAGATATTGCTCCGGTAATGTCCTTTACTAATTCCATCAACAACGATCCTTCTTTCTTGGAGTACTCAAAAAAAATGGCTAGAGTATGAAAACTAATAAGCACTTACCTAATGCAAAGATTGATGACCTTTAAATAATTGTAGTTTTACCAAAGTTAAACCCTTCCATTGTAGGGCTTTTTAATTGATCAATTATCGAGTATTGCAATCACCGGATGATGATCTGAGGCCCAACCTCCCATTGGTGTTTTTTTATAAATGTGTTTTGCATTTTTCGTTTGCAAATTCTTTACAAATATATAATCAATTCGATGTTCAGCATTTTTCTCAGTATCAAAGCCATTTGAGGTACCATAATAAGGATCAGATTGGGGAAGGTTTTTTTGTACATCATCAAAATTTGATTGCATTTTTTGGATAGGTTGTGTAAATGGAGTTAAGTTAAAATCTCCAGTAATAATTGTGGGTAAACCTTCTTGATTTAGTGTTTTCACTTTTTCAGTAATTAAATCCACAGATTTGGCTCTTGCTAATGTTCCTCTATGGTCAAAGTGGGTATTGAAAACCCATACTTTATCTCCGGTTTTCTTATTTTGGAAAAGCCCGTAGGTGCATATCCTCTCAAGAGAGGCATCCCACCCTTTTGATACAATTTGGGGGGTTTCTGACAACCAAAAAGTATTAGATTTTAAGAGTTTATACTTTTGTTTTTTATAAAAAATAGGACTGTATTCTCCTTTCGTTTTTCCGTCTTCTCTTCCCACCCCTATATAGGTATAGGTTTTTAATGCCCCTTCCAAATAGAGTAATTGAGGCTTAACTACTTCCTGTAAACCGATAAAATCCGCATTTTCCTCATTCAAAAATATACTTACTGTCACCCTGCGGTTTTCCCAAATGTTCATCCCGTCTTTGGGATTGTTGTATCGAATATTGTAAGATATGGCCTTGATGGATTCTTTAGGTTGAAACAGCGAAAAGATCAAAATCAAGAGCAAACGAGTCATTAATTTTGGGTTTTAAAAAAAGAATTATTTTTTAAATTNCTGNAAAATANATAGATNCCAAAAATAAAAAAAGGAATACTCAANAATTGACCNANNTTTAAAGAGAGGTCCCCNTCAAAANGAACTTGATTTTCCTTNAAGNACTCNAGNAGNAATCTCCCNGCAAAAGCCATGATCAAAAATAATCCCAATANACTGCCTGGACGGAGTAGAATNCGATANTTGTTCCANAAAATATANAGTAAAACACCTATTANNAAATAGGTNAATGATTCATACAATTGGGTGGGGTGACGATAAACCCCTACGGTTTCCATGTGAAGTTCNAAACTATTTGCAGANCGCTTAAAAGNNTGNTCNACNTTACTTCCCAATGGATTGATGACATGACTGNGTTCATTTACATTGATGGGCAAGACAAAACNCAGACTTTTATTTACACTNTTTCGGATTCTATCTTCTTTATATGCCTCANTTTCAAAAATTATAGTGGTTTTTAGAAAAGGTTTTCCAGGTTGATACAGTTGTCCTGTNTCTTTAAACACAACTTCTTGAACAAAAGGCANTTGACTTTTAAGNTNTTNCTCAACGGGTTTTGCAAATAAAANACCGTAGTTTTTTCCNGTGGGTTTACCAATGATCTCAGAATTGATAAAGTTACCCACCCGAATNAGGGCACAACCTAGTGCTACAACAATTATCAAGCGATCCATCACTTGAAAATAATCGTAGCCCCTTCTGAGTCT
Source organism: Flavobacteriaceae bacterium (assembly GCA_002711215.1). Classification (GTDB taxonomy): domain Bacteria; phylum Bacteroidota; class Bacteroidia; order Flavobacteriales; family Flavobacteriaceae; genus UBA8316. The sequence continues at coordinate 34,885 of PAHA01000024.1, read as the reverse complement.
GTCTACTATNCGTAATTGATTTCCTTTAAATGNTANTTTNTAGGAGTANAAAGCCACCCCAAATAGAATGCCCAAGGCAGTACCATGGCTTGCCAAACCACTTTTCCAGAAGTAAAAAAGTTCNAAAAAGTNNCNCTGAANNAAGTGGGGTTCGTAAAAAAGTATGTGACCCATTCTNGCACCCAAAAGAATCCCGAATACCATATAAAACATCTGCAGATCAACGGTGTTGTCATAGCCGTTTTCNACTTTATANGANCGTACTACAATAAAACGACCGAGAAAAAATCCCGATNCAAAAAGTAAGCTNTACCATCGAAGTGAAAAAAATTCAGTCTCAAAAATGTGCAAGTCGGGATNCCAAATAAAGAAATTTATTGGATGGATTTGTGCGATTTGCATTGAATTGAAAATAATCTATTCTAAATTATTGATGAAACCGATAGGTCTTTTTTCCTTGTTCAATTCCATTTGAAAACGTGCGAGTTCTTCCTTTAAAAAATTTACTTTGTCAGGGAATTCTTGAAGTCGATTGTCCAATTCTCTAACATCTGTTTCCAGATTATAAAGAGATTCTTCGTGATCTACCTGCCANGTGGTAATTCCTCCACTGCCATCTTCCCCTTTTTTCTCNATGTAGTTAAAAGTAGAAGGTGCAAGATATTTCCACTTGCCTTGTCTCACACCAAATAAAGTATATTCCTTATGGTAGTAAAAAAACCTCTCCTCGAGNTCAGGCATGGGTTTGTCTTGAAGCAAGTCCAGTACATTGANACCATCAATTTTATTGGCGGGCAATTCTGCCCCTGTTGCNGCACAAATGGTAGGCATTAAATCAATGGCAGANACCAGNTGGTTAATTTTTGTGTTGGGTGAAATCCTATTGGGCCACGACATAACGCAAGGTACACGGTAACCCCCTTCGAAAACATCAAACTTCCCACCTCTCAATTCACCAGAGGTACCACCGTGGTTNCCATAAGCAAGCCATGGACCATTGTCTGATGTNTAAATGATGATAGTGTTGTCATAAACATTTTTTTCTTTCANTTTTTTGACNAGCCGACCCACATTNTGATCTATTTCTTGAATCACATCACCATANGTNCTTCCTTTTGATGTGCCCTGAAATTTTTCAGATGCGTAAATGGGAATGTGAGGCATTGGATGGGCTAGGTAAATAAAAAATGGATTTTTGTCNGCTTTTTTCTCAATAAAATCAATTGCAAAATTGGTAAAGCGATATGTAAAAAGAGACTGATTAGGGTTGACTTCTANGATCTTATCGTCTAGATAAAGTGGCAGCTTCTCCACATTCATATTATTTGAGTAGGGGATGCCTAAAAAACTGTCAAACCCCTGATCTNTGGGCATAAAAGGGGNTTGACTTCCCAAATGCCATTTCCCCGCCATTGCGGTGGCGTACCCATTGTCTTTTAGAACTTCTGCAATAGTAACCTCATTGGGGTGTAAGCCCACTAAACCTTTGTTTTTTCCTCCAAATCCACCGCCCTCTTTTGGCCATAGAACCCCAACAACACCNGTTCTGATGGGGTAGGCTCCTGTCANGAGTGCNGCACGTGAGGGGGAGCAAGTAGAAGAACCTACCAAAAAATCATAAAAAGTAGCGCCACCTGATCCAAGCGCATCGATATTTGGGGTCTTCATACTCATGGAACCATAGGAACTCAAATCACCGTATCCCTGATCATCAGTGTATATGANGATTACATTGGGCGCTTGTTCCGCTTTTGAATTTTTTGTCCCTTTAGTGCANGAGAAAATAATAAATAATAAAAANGGGTATTTGTATAACCGTAACATTCTAAAGGTTTAATTCGAATGGTTTTCTGTAATGCTTACCTCGTCTTAAATTAGCCTCAAAGTCGTCTNTNAACTCCTCTTTTACAGGATCCCAATTTAGGGGTCTTCTGAACTCATAAGCNAAATTGGCAATGTGACANATGGATGCTGTTCTNTGACCAATCTCCACATCACAAATCGGTTTTGAACCTTCTTTGGCAGAAGTAATCCAGTCGTTTTCATGACTTTTAGATACGTAGAGACGTANGTCGGTAGATTTTAATTCAATGTCCACCAATTCTTTTTCAGANGTTTCNAAAAATCCGCGACTGATGTCCAATGTCCCTTTNGAACCCAAGAAACGTACGCCAAAGCTTCGACCAAAATTTCGATGTTCTACCTCGATTCCATTCTCGTAAACCATTTTCAATCCACGAGAGGCAGTAGGTTCAATGGGTGCCTCGAATTTCACAGGTCCAGTATGGTCCATTTCCAATGCCCATTGAACGATATCAAACATATGTGCCCCCCAGTCGGATAATATTCCTCCGCCATACTCGCGGTACCATCTCCAGTTGGGGAACCAACCGGATTCTACAATTATATTGTGGTAGGATCGCAGTGGAGCAGGACCCAACCAACGCTCCCAATTCAAGTAATCAGGAGTGGCTTCATAGGGAAGATCACAGAGGGCAGAGGGATTGCCCACTTCGACCCANACNTTTTCNATTTTNCCCAAATATCCATTGCGAACCAATTCACAAGCTTTTCTAAAATCAGCCCTTGATCTTTGCATGCTTCCTGTTTGTAAAATNCGATTGTACTTTTTGGCAACTTTTTCCATTANTCNTCCCTCATTAATGGTATGGGACATAGGTTTCTCGCAGTAAACGTGTTTCCCTGCTTTCATGGCATCAATAGAGGGAATAGCATGCCAGTGGTCTGGGGTACTGACTACTANACCGTCTATATNTTTATTTTCCAATAATTTTTGATAGTCCTCGTGAACTTCTGCAGTTCCTTTGATGCCATACATTTTATACTGCTCTTGAATTAAATTAGAAAATCGTACTAATCGTTTTTTGTGAACATCACATCCAGCGATGACTNGGGCTTCNGGAATTTTTGAAATTCGCTTNATGAGACCACTACTCTGAGCACCAGNTCCTATAATTCCNACATTAAACCGGTCACTGGGAGCAGTATATCCTTTTCCCAATACTTGTCTAGGAACAATACTTATTCCAGCTATGGCAGCAGCAGTTTGCTTAACAAATTGTCTTCTGTTATTTTTCATTTTTAATCNTGTATTTATCCTGTGATTTATAATCTTGCTTTATTCCACCATANGGGAAAGCAGGCGTTTCATCTCTTTTGTTTTTAAATATNTTATTAATTCTTTCAATTATATCTGGGTAATTATTGGAGACATCAAGGGATTCGTCTTCNTCTTCACTNAGGTCATATAACTCTATNGCTGAATCAATGCCATAGCGNACCCCTTTCCAGTTCCCAATTCTCACAGACTGTCTGAATCCTCCNTTAGGAAGGGTCTGAAACCATCCGCTCAATTGAATTTCCCAATTCAAGTACTCATGTTTCTCTTGTTTTTGCCCTATCAATAGAGGTAAAAAAGAGATTCCATTTGATGTAGATGGNTTTTCCTGACCAATGATTTCAGCAAAAGTAGGCATTAGGTCTTGAAAAGCCGAAATATGATCACTNGTTGNCCCTGCTTGAATTTTATCCTTCCAGAAGACGAGAAGTGGAACACGAAGCCCACCCTCGTATAAATCTCTCTTGCCTCCTTTCAAGTTGCCATTACTGTCGAAAAATTCTAGATCGTGGCCATTTTCATTTTCGCTAAAATGGGCACCATTGTCACTGGTATATAGTATGATGGTGTTGTCCAAATCATCAATGAATTCGAGGTGTTTTATCAATCTTCCTACTTGTTGGTCTTGTAAGGTAATTTTTGCAGCTTGGGCTTGTTCTGCCTTGGGCCAGTTCTCTTTGCTATACCATAAAGTATCGCGAATAGGCCCCTCAAAAGAATGGGGGGCTCTGTAGGATATAAATAAGAAAAAGGGTTTTTTCTGATCTCTTTGATTTAGAAAATCAATGGCAAAATTGGTGTAAAAAGCGTCTTTGCAATCGTGATTTCTATAATTATAGGGATGATGTTCTTTGTTACCGTTAAGCCACAAACCATCTTTAGGAAATTTTCTTTTTCCAAATCGACCAGACCATTGCTCTTGGGCTGCAAAATCAAAATCATGTGCGAATGCCCAAGTATCAGGATCATCTGGATTATCGAGGTGCCACTTTCCAATAAAAGCGGACTCATAGTCGGCCGCTTTAAACATTTCTCCTAAGGTAAATTCGTCTTTATCCAATGACACTCCCTCCCATTTCTCGTTTCCATAATAACCTGCGTTTCCTCTAATCGGGACATAAGTAGCACTTCTCCCTGTCAATAGTACTGCTCGAGAAGGTGAGCACACTGAATTCCCTGCATAAAAGTCGGTAAACCTCATGCTTTTTTTCGCTAGGTCATCCAAATGAGGGGTTTTAATTATTTGTTGCCCATAAGCACCCAATTCGTTATATCCTAAATCATCTGCCAATAATAAAACTATATTGGGACGGGTATCATTTTCCGACTCACAGGAGATAATCAAAAGTAGGACTACTATCTTCAATATTAATAATCCATAAATCTTTAATCTGCTCATTTTTTGAATTTATGTAAATTAGTTATCACTACTAAAAGAAGAGGCGGGTAAACCCTCTTGATTAAAAAAATTGGGTTCCAAATAGCTCTTCCAACCATAGCGAACAGATTTGGGATTTTTTATTTTTTTGGACCAAACGATAACTTTACCCTCTTTGATAATGGCATTGGCGGTATGATACTTTCCGTCCTCCCCAGCCAATTCAAAGTACTTTAATGATTTGTCGGCTGAATACAATCCACTTCCGGTATGATTAAAACTGACGATTGCTTTTCCATTGTCATAATGTACGGATTTGTACAATGGTCCACTATAAACAAGATCTACGAAACCATAGTTTTTGGCCAATGCCCAAAGGGCTAATCTCTCCCCTACTGGTTTTTTATTGGGTGCATGAACCAATTTGCGGTGACCGACATCTGTTGTAATGGCCATTCCTAGATTTTGTTTTTTCAGGGCCAATCTTTGGGTCTCTCTAAAGGCTGCGTGTAAGGAGTCTTGCAACGGATTGTTTCCTGTTCCAACGGGAGCCAGTTGAACATAATAAAAAGGTGCTTTTTGATTGTCCCAATCGTCTCTCCAACTGTCAATCACTGCGGGAAACAATTTTTTATATTGCTCAGCATTTCCTCTGTTGGTCTCTCCTTGATACCATAGGAACCCTTTTAAGGTATATGGAATAAGAGGGGTAATCATTCCATTGTATAGTGTTGAGGGAGAAAAAATAGTTTCTTTCATACCCATTGGAAAAACAATCTCCTCTATTCCTTTTTTGAGTAGGTAAAAATATTCACCCCTTAGAAAAGAGGTAATTTTAAAATCCCATTCGTCGGAAAATCCAACGACTTTATTTTCGTATNAGTAGATTCCACGCTTATCGTCCTCCAATACTCCAGTGGCTCCCCACCAATCTAAGATTCTGATGGCGATACTATTTTGCCCTTTTTTTAAAGTATTTTTGGGAATGGTAAAACTTTCAGGATTTTTTCCCCAAGTCTCTTTTCTGAGTACCATTTCGCCATTGATGAAAATAGTGAAAAGTTGNACCTTTAATTTACCCAACACAAAAGANTGTTCCTCATCTTCCTCACCATTGAATTCAAANGATTGTTTTATCCATCCTGATCCATTAAAATAGTTTTTACCAAAGACCTTTAATATGGAGTTTAAATTCATTTTTTTCCATCCACTGTTATTATAATTTTGATCTTTNATTTTTTCTCTATCATGATTCAACCAGTTAAAATCATCGGCGGAAATAATCTTGTTATGGGCAACTTTTTCTAAACTATTGATCCATTGGTTAAAGGGTGAGCCAGGGTCGCTAGAAATAGCCAGTTTTTTCTTTGTTTNATTGAAGGGAGACCCATANATGTCTGTGCCTTCTANGTTTTCTATATAGTCTGGTTTGGCCCATGTTTCNGAGGGTGAACCATTCCAGCTGGAGTGAAGAATACCCACAGGAGTNCCTAATTCTTGATGTAACTTTCTGGCAAAATAATAGCCCACAGCAGAAAAATCTCNAACGGTTTTGGGGGAACACACCTTCCATTTTCCAGAGGCTTGTTNTTGAGGGCTGAATGCAATTTTTCGTCCTACGGTAAACATTCTTATTTTGGGGAAATTGGCTGAAGNGATTTCTTCTTCAGCACCNTCNACTGGACTTTCGGAGGGAAACCCNTTTANGGGCATTTCCATATTAGATTGTCCAGAGGCCAACCATACCTCTCCCATAAGAATATCCANTANTTCAATNACATTTTTATTTGACACTACTGTCAATTTNTGGGATTTATGGTCAGCCTTTGGTGTCTTAACCTTTAGATGCCATTTTCCTGAATCATCTGCCTTAGTAGTGATCATTTGCCCCCAACTCGTTTTCAATTTTACTTCATCACCCGCAAATGCAGCACCCCAAATACTTACCAATGTGTCTTGTTGTAGAACCATGTGGTCTTGGAATAGACTTCCCAATGTCAGCAGATTTTTTGATTCCACTCCGCATGACGAAATGATTAAAAATAGAAGTAAGAATATTAGTTTCACTTTTTACTATTTTTAATTAATTTTAGTCATGAGCGTTTGGGGGATAAATCGTTCTCTTGACCTCACCCTCAACTATAGCGGTTAAACTATATTTGTAGCCGATACGGTGGGTAATAATTTCCAATGTATCATCTGTTTTTAGATCGATTGGTTTTTTGTAGAAATTCCATCCCTTATAAGGCGCCTTATCAGAGGCGTAGCGATATCCTATTCGAGCCCCNGGGGTTGAGCAGCTTAGATTTACTTTACCTTGAGTGATTTGAATTTTTGGTGCTTGAGTTAACTTGGCTTTGCCATTTGGATAGAAATTCGCAATTAAATCTAACTCGTTTATTAAACCTTTGTCATCAATTGCTCTCATCCACTTATCACATTCTGCCCTTAGTACAGATAAGACCTTCGAATAGGCGGGGTCATCGGCTATATTATTCAATTCAAAGGGATCATTTTCTGTGTCAAAAAGTTCTTCTTCGGCTTTGGACTGTCTAAACCATAGTGCCTGATCATTGTCTAATTCTCCAGCATCTCGCATCCTTAAAAGTTCTTGCATAACCTCCATGCCCTCTCGATATTTCAGCGGTAAATAATAGGGTTTTTCAGGATAAAAATTTTTTAAATATTTGAATCTTCTGTCACGGACAGCACGAATCATATCGACACTTTCATCAAAACGATCCGCATGGCCATGAATAAACTTTCTGGGCGTGTTGGTCTTAAACTTACCTTCAAAAGCTTGTCCTTGCATGTAAGATGGAGGTTCAATCTCCACCATAGACAAGAGTGTTGGGGGGAAATCTACAAAACTGGTCAGACGGTCATCTCTTTGGCCAGCTCTCTCTTTGTTTGGAAATCTTATAATCATTGGAACTCTGAGCCCTGAGTCGTATAGCAATCTTTTTTCACGTGGAAGCGGACCACCGTGATCGGAATAGAAAACAATGATAGTTTCTTCCAGAAGCCCGTCTTCCTCCAATTGATTAAGTATTTTACCAAAAAAACGATCCATCCTCACAATATTGGAATACATTCTTCTCATTGCCATGGCTCCAATTTCATTTTGTGGGAGGTAGGGAGGTATTTCTACCATCAAGCCCTCAGGGACTTGTAGTGGAATTTCGAATTTTTGATACGCTTCCGCAGTTTCAAAACCTCTTCTTTTCCACCAATCTTGTAGCAATCTACTAGAGGGAAATTCTTTTAGGTCCTCTTTTCTAGTATTAAAAAACCACATACTTGATTCGTGTGTGACTCCCGAATTAAATATTGAAAAAAAAGGAGTTTCTTTATTTGGTCTATTTCTCCAGTGTGCGAATATACTAGATTCATCCCACGCCAATTCTGATTTGAAAAACTGGTAATCCTCTTTCTCGTTGTTTGTCGTATAATAACCATTTTCACGCATTATTTCACTAACCATCTTTACCTCTGGAGGAGGAACAGTTTGATAATCTATTATTCCAGCCTCTCTGGCAGCTGGCTGCTGATTAAGCGTTCTCATATTATGGGCCCCAAAAGCATTGGGATACAATCCAGTGGCTAAGCATGCCCTGCTTGGTGAACACACGCCAGCTACAGAAAAGTTATTGGTATAGACTACCCCCTCTCTCGCCAGACGATCCAGATTGGGTGTTGGTGCTCGAGGATCTCCATAGGCATTTAGATAATTGGGGCTAAGGTCCTCGGCTACTAACCAAAGAACATTAAGTGGTTTCTTTTTCTCAATAGTTTCACAAGCTGAAAAAAACATTAGCGAAATCAAAATTTTAATCTGGTAACTTTTTTTCATAACACTTCTGTTTTAGGTCAATTTTGATATTCAGTTACTAAAAAATTAACCATTCGGTTTAAATTCTTTTGGGTAAATATTTTTTTATTTACTCCTGAATGCATCCCCTCCTCTTCAATTATTAATTCTGATGACACCCCCTTTTTTATTAATGCATCATGTAATATCTTACTTTGGCAGGAGGGCACAGATGTGTCTTTTTCACCATGGACTATCAAAAATGGAGGGGTTTTCGAACTTATGTGTGTAATTGGGTTGGCAAGTTGAGAGACAATCTTATGGTTTTGTATTGGTCCCCCAACAAATCTAGATTCTGGTGAACTTTCTCCATTGTGTTTTATTATGCTTTCTTTTCCAGCACAATCGTCCATTACCAAAAAATTTGAAGGACCAAACCAGTCAATGACAGCGTGAACATCACTACTTTGATCTAAGTGTCCTCCCAATGAACCATTTAAATCCATTATAGTTCCATCATAACTGAATTCATTTTGGTTTGAGGTAGTTCCCATTAATGCTGCTAGGTGACCCCCTGATGAGTATCCTTGGATTCCAATAAAATTGGGGTCAATTCTTAAATTTTTGGCATTACCTTTTAAAAACCTAACAGCTGCTTTAATATCGTGTATTTGAGCTGGAAAAATAGCCGATGAAGAACCTCTATGATTGACTGTCACTAATACAAAACCTTTTTCAAAGAGTTTATCCAATGCATTTTTAATATGGTTTAGCGCCCCATTTTTTCCAGAATTTGATCGCCAGCCACTTCCTGGAATTGTTATTAGACAAGGGTATTGATCATTATCATTTTGAAATTTACTAACAATTTGATCGATTTTATCATATTGCTTATTCATTCCCATAAGATGAATATTTCTAAGTTTTAAACCGATNTNCTTTGGGTAATAAATATCTAGTCTGTGTCCCCTAATTCCATCGCCAACGTAATCTATATTTGAAAAGGTTGGATTGGGAATTTTACTACCTGGCCAAAATGAAAAAGAACTTAAACAAAAAANAATTATTCCNAAAAATACTTTTTTAATCATAATTAGATTGATTTTAGTATTTGAATTTCATTAGAGGAGTACAATGCGTGGTCAACAAAAGTTTTCCANATTAGCTTCTTACCCTCAAAAATAAAATTGTAAACTACTCGTGTTGTAGTTTCATATAGAAAACTAATCATCTTATATTCGTTATTATTTATCCATCCACCCGATGTACTTATTTTCCTTAATTTATCCTCTGATATGCCGTATGAGACAATTCCTTTGCCGTTCTTTTTAGTGTAAGGCAAATGATTTTGTAGTTCACTTTTTAAAAACTCTCCATTCCCAATGATTATGGACTCTTGTCCGTCATCCATCTCAATTTTAATTTGATGCTTATTTTTATTGAAATTAAAAATAATTGACTTTACACCTACAGTATTTTTTTGAAACGAAAAATTCTTTTTGAATCTATCTATTTCAATATCACTTNTAACGTATTTTAAGCTAAGTGAATTATTTTTTTTTCTTAGAAGNGATATGCTATTTGAATCTTCCACAACTTTTTTANTTTCAAAAGGAGGTAAAATTGTTTCCCAAATCACATTCAATACTTTCTGCATATCATGCGCTCCTGAAGTAATAGCAATCACCATTTCATGATCAGGGAGTATAAGACAGTATTGACTATACATGCCNTCAGCCCNNTAGCTGTTGTGTCTGGACATCCAAAATTGAAATCCAAAACCTTGTGTAAAATCATTATCGGGAAGGCTTCCATTTGAAACTTGCTTGGAGGTAGCCATATGAATCCATTCTTTTGATAAAAGTTGCTNATTATTCCACATGCCCTCCTTTAAATAAAACTGTCCAAACTTGGCGATATCCTCCGTATTNAGGTGCATTCCAAAATCAATATTTATACCACGAGGACAAGTATCCCATTCGGGACTTTGTATACCTAACGGTATAAAAAATCTATTTTTAAGATAATCTACAACTGTTTGACCGGTAGTTTTCTGAATTATTGCTGANAACATATAGGAAGCAGGAGAATTATATTTACCATAACTGCCGGGCATCAATTCTATTTTTTTTGCTAAAAANGCTTTAACCCAATTTTCTTTTTGTCTGTCTTTTTTAGATAGTGCTGATTCAATGTGTCCAGTTGACATGGTCAAAAGGTCACGAATACGTANGTTTTTTAAATTCCAGTTAGGATTTTCTGGTANNTCATCTGGAAAAAATGAGATTACTATATCATCAATTGAAAATAAGCCCTCTTGAANGGCNAANCCTATTGCTGTGGAAATAAAACCTTTACTCAATGAATATAATTGGTGGGGGCTNTGAGGGTTATATGGACTCCACCAACCCTCTGATACGACTTTACCATTTTTTACAATCATATAACTATGTAGTGCATCAATTTCTTTTTCAGCCCTNTCTAAAAAGTTGAGAATGGCTTTGGATGAAATCCCTTCAGCCTCAGGATTACCTCGTTTCAAGGAGGNATTTNTTTGAGCAGAAATCTCAGGGATGGTAAGGAAGAAAAAAAGGGTAAAAAATAGGATTCTTTTCATTTATGATTTGAATTTATAAAGCTCTTTCTTTAAGAGATTTTTTAATTATGCCTTGCCACAAATCGTATCCTTTATCATTGAGATGAAGACTATCGCTTAAAAAATACTNANCAATGGGATAATTTTTTTCATTTAGAAAAAACTTTCTAGTAGAAATATAATTTAAGTTAGATTTTTTTTCAGTGAAGGACTTTATGAGCTCGTTCGCTTTAGCAATTTCTTTCCAAACATGCCACCTACTGGCAGTNGGGGTAGTTTCAANAACAAAAATGGGGAGATTTTCTCCTAGTTTTGAACTAATTTTTTTTGTTACAGACTTNAATAATTTTGTTACTTCTTTGGGGGTCAAGTCGGAATGTCTTTTATTAAAGTANTTGTCTCTATCCCCAATGGTTATGTCATTGGCTACAAAAATTATTACCGCTTTTGCTTTTTGTTTATTTATTATAAGTCGATCAATAAAATGAATAAGATCATAATAGTGTGCTCCTCCATAACCTCTTTTTACAANTGTATAGGGGGACATGTCCTTTTCNATGGAATCCCANNTCTTTATACTAGAACTGCCAATGAACAGTAAATAATCTTGTAGATTCTCATAATCTGTAAGCTGCTCTAGCGCTTGAATATCATNCTCAAAATGATATTTGTGCTNACTATATTTATACTCTAAAGAACACCCACCGATCGATAGTAATAGTNGTAAAGCCAAAACAAAAAGGAATATTTTCATAAATTACTTTTGTGTTACAAGTGGAATCCCCTCTTTGGTCAACCAATTGTCTAGGAGTCTTCGACCTTTTTCTAAATCATCCTCAAATAACGAATTATTTAGCAAGTTTTTAGACTCTAGTGGATCATTAATTAAATCATAAAGAATTTCGTAAGTCTGACCATAAACAAAGGTTTTAACATATTTGAAATTATCAAANCGGACCATTCTGCCAAATTGATTTTGACTGTACAATACATTAAATNGTGTNGATTCNGCCTTGGGNTNCATGATCTCATTTTTGAAGCTTAGTCCATCAATNCTATCTGGGATTTTGATTCCTGCAAGGTCTAAAATGGTGGGCATCAGGTCGATGGTTCCAACCAAGGCCTTGTCATTGNTGGTGTTGGGTTGTATCTGTTTTGGGTACCTTATAATAATTGGGATTTTGGAAGATTCTTCGTAAAAAGTNGTTTTAGCAATCAGTTCGTGACTGCCTGCCATTTCACCGTGATCGGTGGTAAATACGACTATAGTGTTGTCCTCTAGTCCTAGTTCTTTGAGACTNCTCAAGAGTTGACCTATCAGACGATCAGTGTTTTCTATCAACAATTGGTAGGTAGCAATAAAGCTTTTCCATTGGTCTTTGTTAAAACCAAAAACTTCTTTATACATNAAGTCTTCGTGNAGGATCATTCCCCTTTCATATGGAACGTCNTGATTGTCTGGCAAATCAGGACGTGATTGAAAACGCAGATAAGGTTCCTCATCGTTCCTAGCAAAACTAATGGCATCTGCAAAGGTAGCCCCTTGGACTTTCCCTCCCAATACTCGACAAATGTCATGAGGGTTGATCAAAGACAAAGTCATAAAAAATGGTTGATCCTCTTTATGCTTTTTGACATATTTCACAGCATCCTCAGTGAAAATGGGATCATAAGCAGAACCCTCGGCAAGCATCCCCCCATCTGAGTGGGTCAGGGATCCAAAATCTGTTGCACTGGCATAGCCGTAGCCACCTGCGTGTTCTTTTCCAAAATAAGCTACATTGTAGCCTGCTTCACTAAAAGACNTTCCCAGTGTTGGGACAATCTCAGCTCTTTCTAATATGGAGTCTCGCTTGAGGTTAAACCCNACTTGGTTNTTGTGGGAATAGAGGCCTGTAAACATACTNGCTCTAGCAGGNGTACAAAGTGGGTAGGTGGAATAACTTTGGGTAAAACGAACCCCTTCTTNTGCCAGTTGGTCGATGCTAGGGGTTAATATNCCATTTTCATAATTTCCAGAACCATCCGCTANTCTTGTAGACCATTGGTCGGAGATGATTAATACTACATTGGGGGGNGTNTCACCATCCTTTTGNCTTTCGCATTGTNTCAAAAGTAGTGANGTGAAAACCAGAAATTTCCAATAGGNAATTTTCATTTTTTATTTATCGTCTTACAAATCCTTTATAGTTTACCCAATCGAAATCTGCGTATGCGTTTGTCTTTTGNTTATTGGAGGTNCCATAAACCCCAACGTTTGCGCCNGTATACATCATACCCAGNACAATATTATCTGGTGTCTCGGCTAATTTTTCATAATTGGCACCACCGTCCAANGAGAAAAAGTACAAATATTTTCCATTTTTTGAGATCATCTTTAGTAAAATCTCACCTTTATAATTNAGTAAAACTTTTGATTTGTAGGCTTTTACTCCAGTGTTCGCAAATNCTGCAGAATCGGTCATTTCAGTTACTTGATTATTTTTTTCTTTAACCGTAACCTTAACCACATGATCTTTTCCTATTTTATGAACAGTGAGGTTAATGTAATTGATGTCTTTTTGATAGANACTGATTCCTGCTTCCTCACCATTTTTTTTNGGTGAGAATTTCATTTTGGCTTCCCATTCAAACTCACTCTCTTTTTGAGTAATTCCCATTGCNCTATATCNCTTTCTGGGCTGGAAACTTTCTGGTTTGAGATAGAGTCTTAGGTGTCCTTTGTTNGCAGAAAGAGAATAGGTATTGGGCTGGGGTACTCTTCTAAAACTCCAATTTGGTCNTAGTTTTCCACTATCAAAANTGTCATAAAAAGCATCGTTGTAATATTGGTGTTTGTCAGGAAAAGGTAAGGGGTTNGTTCGCTCTACTTTTCCAGTTTCNGGGGCAACTACAGGAAAAAGGTAGTGAACGGGTTNCCATTTTGTTTTACTGATTTGTTGCCAGCGTACAATCTGAGATTCCCAGATTACAGGNATCAGATGGGTNTCTCTNCCCATGTTGGAGTGACCGTCTCGATCATTTCTTTTTCCTAGGGCAACCATAAACCATCTCCCATCTTCCAATTTTACCAAGTCGGCATGGCCTGTGCTATGCACCCAGTTTTTTTTGGATAAATGTCTCGAAGTAAGTATGGGGTTTCTTAACCCAGTCTCATAGGGTCCAAAAATATCATCACTGGCAGCCATCATAACGGCGTGGTGGAAACTTGTTCCTCCCTCTGCTACTAATAAATAGTATTTGCCGTGTTCTTTGTAAATATGGGGTCCTTCGGTATGTTTTTTGTCACAGGCACCTTCCCAAAGTGTATGTCGGTCTCCAATCAATTTCCAATTTTCAAGATCTAATTCCTGTGCCCAAATGGCTCCAATTCCGTTAGAGGTCATATCCCCAGGATTGTGGGTTCCCACAAAATAGACTTTCCCATCATCATCAAAAAATAAGTCTGGGTCAATTCCCGGTGCCCCGTCAATTACATGGGGTTCTGACCAAGGCCCAGCAGGATCANTGGCAGTAATGACGAAATTGGTATTTGATTTTGTTTTATTTGGTTTTTTTGGATCGATTTGGGAGTACATATTCGTGGTAACGATATAGAAAGTCCCATTGTTGTATCTAATGGTAGGGGCATGAATACCACCATTTTCTTGAACATCTACTANATTAACAGCTCCTGAAACTTGACTGGGTCGATGAAGCCCATATCCAATCAATTCCCAATTTACCAAATCCTTACTGTGATGAATGGGTAGACCTGGGAAATATTCAAANGAGGAATTTACAATGTAAAAATCATTTCCTACCCTGCAGATAGAGGGATCGGGGTAACCTCCAGGGATTATGGGATTGGTAAATGTATTTTGTCCCAAAAGGGACTGAATCATAAACAGGAACAATATTGATAANAAGGAACGCATTTTTTAAAATTATTAGAGTTAAAAAAAAGGGGAAAAACATTTCCCCTTCTTTAAAAATTACAATAAATGATCAAATGGATTATGGGCAATTTGCACCAAATTCTATATCAGTGTCATACCCTGGGTTTCTGACTAAAATAGAACCATCTGCATTAGTAAATTGTAAGTGTAATTCAGTAATAATATTTCCAGCTGTAACTCCAAAGTAACCCGGAGGCCATATGGTAAGCTCCCAAATATTATCACCTACAAGTGTCATACTTGATGCAGCATCTCTGTCTGCTTTAGTAATGGTTGTNCCATCACCCATCAATGCGGTNGCATTCATATTTACTGCTCCAGTATTGTAAAGGGCTGTATTTCCTCCNTCGAGACCTTCCTTAGCATCAAATCTTACAGTGATTATATCATCGAACATATATCCCTCAGGATTGATAGCAGCTGTAGAGGAAGGAGCAGGACCAGTAAGGTCTGTTGCACTAGCTCCTGCACCTGTAATAGTNATATTACTGTACATAACATCCCAATGACGAGATACAGCATCTTGGTCATTGTAAATTTCCTCTTGTTTGAATCCATTNTGATGACTACCAACCCAGTAACCCANTTGTGCGCCACTGTGTCCGGATCCNACTGTAAGGGTTACTGTAATGGTNCCATTTACATTTTGAAGACCAGCATCNACCATACCTTCAGATCTAAAAGCGACCCATTCTGATTCCCCATAGTTTTCTCCAATACCCAAAATAGTATTCATNTCAGCGACAACCGTNTTACCAGTTTCCTCCCCNTCAAGTCCTTTAGATTTACTNTACCATTTGGTAATGTCACCACCTTCAATAACCATATTACCAGAACCAGGTCTGTCCTCACTTAAATTTATAGGAGAGTCAAAACGGACAGTTGCNTTATTGGTNATATCCCAACTTGTGGGTGCCAACATACCAAATCTCAAGTATTTGTAGTTTTCATCTTGTCCTTCCATGTCNAGGTGGACGTTGACTGTAATAGTAATTGTATCACCNACTTTGGCAGATGCAGGTTGAGTAACGCCCGTTATATCAAAACATGAAGTTACNAATAAGAATACTAGAGGGAGTGCAATGAATCCTACTAGAAATGTTTTATAGTTAAAGTTAANTTTTNGCATTTTTTATTTTTTAAAGTGATACTCATAANTTGTTGCTCCGCANCCAAGACTAAATTCTAGGCTTAAGGAACTGTTATTTTTTCCATACAAAGGCATAGCAATGTTAACAGGAACNATATCAGANCCATTNGTAAACTGNATATTNGTGGGTTTAAATTCATCATCAAAAGACCAGTTTCCTGAACTAAAAGCAGTNCCCGTTGTTTTTAATGTAGGAAATGGNANAGTAGANGNACCCAATGAAAAGNCTCCATCGGTNATATTTAATGTCATTGCAGATGAATTGAATTGTCCACTTATNTCAGTTCCGTTTCTTTTGATGCTNTGCAAACTCCAGTCACCATTNATATCAGTCGAGTAGTCTANTAANGCATCCTCTCTAACGTCGAATGAGTCAGCATCNTCACAAGCACTAAAAAACGCTATGCTCANAGTAAGGGTTAATAAAAAAATATTTCTCATAGTTGTAAATTTAAAGTTTAAGTTATCGTTGTAAATTATGAATCCTTATTTCATTCGCATTGAAGGGATATACTAGTAGATTGTTATAGTTAGAAAATCCAATAAAGCCATTACCTTCTTCATTAATTATAGATTTCTGCAATCTTCTAGTATTTAAAAAACGATCACCCCACTCAAAACAAAGTTCTTTTGATCTTTCATCAAAAATTATTTCAAGCATGTCAGAGGCGTTAGGTATTCCTGTGACAGTATCTGAGGCACCTGATCTATTTTTTATTGTATTTACGTCTTCAACATCTTGTGAGGAAACTGAATTATTAGACATGATATTTGATTCAGCGCGAGTCAGATAAATTTCAGGAAGCCTCAAAATAATATTATCAACACCAGTGGAGGGATATTTACCGTCAACATAAATTAGTCCATCACCATCAACTGTTGAATTATCGGTAAACAAAGTAGAAAACCTCTCATCATTAGGATCAGCATTCATCAATTGGCCAATTAACCCATTTGGATTTAAAGATAATGTGCCATTTGTTTTATCTGCTTGAAATAAAGAAAANCCTTCTGTTTTTGCACCAAAACCGTTCTCAGTGAGATTGTTCACAATAGTATAAATTGCTTCTTTTGATGAACCTCCGTTGGTATAAATATCGGCAACATTTTCCTCCAAACTGTATTCTCCAGTTAAGATAACCTCATTTGCTCTTTCATAAGCAAGATCATATTTTTCATGAAAGAAATAAATTCTCGCTGCCATAGCTGTTGCTGCAGTGTGACTNATAATGCTGTTTGAAGATGATGAAAGTAATGTTCTGGCTTGTTCTATGTCACTTTCAATTTGAGCCTTTATCTCAGCTGAAGTTGAGACGCCGATCTTATCATTTGGGCCTATTGTTTTTAGTGTTAATGGGACTGAATTTCCNGTTGATGGGAGGGTGTAAAAATTATTCATCTGAAAATAAACAGCAGCTCTCAAAAAATGNGAGTCNCCTTNAATACCATTTTTATCTAATTCACTCCCATACATNCCCTCAATATCTGANTCTAAAACAGTGTGNACTTTNTTNAGAACTTGGTAGCCTTGATTGTATGTGTTACCAGAAAACATTTCTGGAACTCCTGTATTTGTCCACTCAAAATATGGGAACCAATTTCCATCTCTTCTTACAATCCAATCACGAACAAATCCAGATGTTATCATAGGTTGATANGCATAAAAATTTCTNAGATCATCAAAGGCACCATAGTTTAGAGCNGTCATAGCTGCAAGATCTGTAAGCTTTGAGCTGTTTAATCCAACNGGATTGTCTTCTTCAAGAAAATCTTCACATGATATAAAAATTACAGAAAATAATGAAAGACAAAAAAATGTACTTCTTAGTTTATTTATATATAGTGTTTTCATCAGTTTAAAATTTAAAATTTACTCCAACATTAATTGACTTTGCCTGGGGCTTCTGTTTCCAATAGTCCATGATATTTGTGTTACCAGCACTTGGAATATTTTCAGGGTCATACATCCAGGGTTGAGCATTTGTAAATGTCAAATAATTAGTGAGTTTTAAATAAACATCTAATCCTCTTAAGGTGTTAGAGTTTAAATCGAACCTGTAACCAATAGTAAGGTCTCTCATTCTTAAATAATCGACGTCGGAGGAGAACTCAGATGTCCGAGAATAGTTAATAGGATCTCTGTTGGCCTGAGCTACTCTTGTAATATCTCCGGGGTTTCTCCATCTTCCCAGCATATGCCTCAAAAAATTATTATTACTTGTGAAAGCATATTTTGAAAGTACTGTTTGACCTGAGGCAATAAAATTTTGCCCAACACTAAAAGTGAATAATGTTGAAAGAAACCAGTTTTTATAGTTTATTTGGCTATTGAATCCACCCGTAAAGTCAGGCCAAGGATTACCAAAAGGTTGTTGAATTGCGCCGAAGAAATTTTCAAGTGAACCATATTGAGCAATTCCCTCATCTCTATTCAATAATTCTCCACCGGGGGTTTCATAGATATCCTGACCTGTTGCGGGGTCTACTCCATGCCAAACAGGAATATTTGTAATTCCAATTGGATAACCTTTATATATTGTCGTGTTAGCGAAACCTTCGATAGTAATGAAATCAGCATCGCCCCCTATATCAGTAACTTCGTTTCTTGACTTTGCAAAATTTAGTTGAGCATCCCATGTGAAGTCGTTTTGATCTACTATCGTTGCACCGACGCTGATTTCAAGTCCTTCATTAGTAATTTGACCGACATTTGTTGTATAGCTTGTCCCAGATAGACCCACTTGGCTGCTTACAGGAAGTGACAAAAGTAAATCGTCTGTAACCTTGTCATAATAGTCTAGATCACCTCTTATTTTTCCATTTAATAATTCGAAAGATAAACCAAGATTTGTTTGGGTTGTTGTTTCCCAACTTAATTTGTCATCGGCAATATTCGACAATTGCAGACCGACATTACCATCATATTGAACGGTCTCATATTGAGATTCATTAAGATAATTACCTATTTCAGCATTACCAGAAATACCATAACTGGCTCTAATTTTAAAATAATTTATGAACTCTTTTAATGGTTCAAAAAACGTTTCATCGCTTAAATTGTATCCAATGGAGGCCGCTGGAAAAGTTCCGTATTGGTTATTAACTCCAAATCTTGATGAACCATCCCTTCTTATGGTAAAACTAAGTAAATATTTTCCATCGAAGTCATAATTAATTCTGGATAGAAAAGATAAAAAACTGTATGCCTGTTCAGAGTAACCGATATCTGTCTGTCCCGCATCAATGGGTGTTCTTTGTGATGAATTAGAATATCCTATTCCTATTACATTTGAACGAATTCTTCTATTTTTTTGGACATCTACAGCAGCTAATATGTCAAGGTTGTGTTTACCAAATGATTTATTGTAATTTATTTGAGATTTTAAGTTCCAAGAATTTCTACTGGTATTAATACTTGTTGCTCTAGCAATACCATTAGCGTCTATTAATGCATCGCGATATGTTTCAGTAACACTGTCGAGAGAATTAATTCCAAATTCTGTTCTAAAATTTAAATTTTCTGAAATGTCATAGTTAATGAACCAGTTTGAAAGAAAATTTCTTGATTTATCATTGTAATCCATTAATCTAATGTTTGCTAACACATTATTTTGGATATCAAAATAAGTTCCATCTTCATTGTAGACTGGATAAATTGGAAGTAAAGAGTTGGCCCGTCCTAAACCATTTTGATTTGAAACAGGGGAATTGTCAACATAACTGTATGTCATAAATGTACCAATCTCAAACTTGTCAGATAGTTTATGAGTAAGGTTAGTTCTTGTAGTAATTTTTAAATATTCGTTTCCTTCATAGATAGAATTTTCATCTAAAAAACTTCCACTTATAAAAAACTTAGTTTTTTCATCTCCACCAGAGGCGGAAATGTTTCCTCTATAAGATTTCCCTTTTCTTAGAGCTACCTCCTGCCAATCTGTGTTATTCTGTAATGCCTCAGCGCGAGTTAAGCCATTGGTAAGGATACCACTATCAGCCCAAAATTTTGTAGGGTCATTACCATCGTTATACCAAGCTTCTTGTGCCAATGTCAGATATTCATCTGTGTTTGCCATGTCTAGCTTACGCGTTAGATCGGAAGTTCCGGTATCGATTGTAAGATCAATTTGAGTTTTTCCCGATCTTCCAGATTTGGTTGTTATTAAAATAACTCCAGATGAACCTCTAGCTCCATAGATCGCAGTTGCAGATGCATCTTTCAAAACTTCTATGGATTGAATATCATTTGGATTTAAAGATTGTAAGACATTGCTTCCTCCATCAGTTACCATAAATTCTCCAACACCAGTATTATCCAAGAATCCACCTGACTCAACTACTATACCATCTACCACAAAAAGAGGGTCTGATGAGGCTACTGCTGAATTGGCTCCCCTAATTCTGATTTTAGTGGCGGCACCTGAAAGTGCGCTCCCTTGAGTAATTTGGACACCAGCAGCTCTACCTTGTAGTGCAGCGTCAATTGTTGGAAGAGCTGTATTAGCAAGATCATCTCCTTCAATCTTAGATACGGAACTGGTTAGTTTTCTTTTAGTCTGAGATCCATAACCAGTAAGTATAACTTCGTCAAGATTTTCACTTGTTAACACTAGTGAAATATTGACATCAGTTTGACCATCAAAAATAATTTTTTCAGTTTTAAAACCAATAAAACTAAATTCAATTTCGTCTCCCATAGATAGATTTTCAAGAATGAAATTTCCATCAAAATCTGTCATTGTCCCATCGCCAGTATTCAAATTTATAATATTGACTCCCGGGATTGGTCCATCTTCTGTAGCTACAGTACCATTAATTGCCTGNGATANGCAATATGTACTGANAAATAACATGAAGAAGGCTATAAAATAACTTTTCATATATATCTGTTTAATTTATTATTNTCAANAAGCAATTTTTNCATATTAAACTTGTNAAGTTCAAATNNCTTGNTGAACATTTAAAATTGATANNACAAAATAAGTATTGAAACTTTCAAAGAAGTATTAACTTAAATTGCTTGGTTTATTTCACTCACACACTCACACTTTTCAAACTTAGAGAATTTATGCAATAAATCTTCTAAATCACACAAAAAAAACACTATAACGTTATAGTTAAATCATGAATTATTTATTGAATTAACAAAATAATTGTTTATTTATTTCAAATTCGAAATTTTTTATTGATTCCATTGATTATTTTTGCAATTACTGTGAGAAATAAAATTACATTAAAGAAAATGGCTCAAGAGTTGAATGTCTCCATTTCAACAGTATCTAAAGCCTTAAAAGACAGCTACGAAATTGGTGAGGAAACTCGTGAGCGAATAAAGGCATTTGCAAAACAGAAAGGGTATCGCCCCAATAACATTGCACTCAGTCTAAAAAACAAAAAAACCAAAACAATTGGCGTAATTATCCCAGATGTGGTTCACTATTTTTTTGCACAAGTCATTAATGGAATTGAACAAGTTGCCATGCAAAAGGGCTACAATGTTGTTGTTGCATTATCCAACGAGTCTTTTGAAAAAGAAGTGGTTAATTTGGAAACATTAGCAGATGGACTCATTGATGGTTTTATTTTATCTCTTTCAAGGGAGACACTAAAAAATCAAGACTACCATCACATCCATCAGACCATTCGTCAAGGAATGGACATTGTTCTTTTCGACAGAATTGTATCCGAAATTGAATGTGACAAGGTGACTGTTGATGACACCAAAGGAGCGTATGATGCCACTGCCCTATTAATTGAGCGAGGCAAAAAAAATATTTTGTTACTAACCACCCAAGATTATGTAAATGTAGGCAGATTGAGAACCCAAGGATATATTAAAGCTTTTCAAGACAATGGTTTACCATTGGATAACAATTTGATTATAAAAACGGTAGATACGCAAAGTTCGGATTTGGACATGACCATTTTGGAGAAAAATATTGAAAAAGTGTTTCGTAAAAATAATAAAATCAATGGAATTTTTTCAGTCAATGAAATCTATGCTGGGGCGGCATTACGAGTACTTAAAAGATTAAATATCTCTGTTCCTGAACAGGTAGGGATCATATGTTTTACTGATGGTCTCATATCAAGATACTCAAGCCCTACTCTTACCACTGTAAAACAGCATGGAGAGGAAATAGGAAAAGTAGCCGCCAGTAAATTGATTGATAGATTAGAAAAGGAGGAGGACAACGAAATCCCATTTAGGGAGTACGTCATTAAAACTACGCTGATAGAAAGAGAATCAACTTGATTTTTTGGATTTATAAAAAATTCACTAAGTTTGAGCAATCAAAAAATCTCACACACTGCACATGATTTTTTGATGAGCTTTTTGCTTATCATAATTCATTTTTAATTATGAAAAAGCATCACTTAAGTTTCTGGCAAATTTGGAATATGAGTTTTGGTTTCCTTGGAATTCAGTTCGGATATGCTTTGCAGGGTGGTTTTATGTCACGAATATTTCAAACATTGGGGGCTTCTAAAGATGAATTACCACTTCTTTGGCTTGCTGCTCCCCTNACTGGTTTNTTNNTNCAACCNATNGTTGGTTATNTGAGNGATAGGACNTGGCACAACAGATGGGGNAGGAGAAGACCCTACTTTTTGATCGGTGCANTTTTGAGTTCTCTGGCNTTNNTATTTGTTCCCCATTCCCCTTATTTGTGGATGGCGGTAGGCTTTTTGTGGATTTTGGATGCTTCCATTAACATCAGTATGGAACCCTTTAGGGCGTTGGTAGCCGATAAGCTATCCGATGCTCAAAGGACCTATGGGTTTGTGATGCAAGCTTTGATCATTGGTGTTGGAACATGGGTTGCGAGCAGTTTGCCATGGTTTATTTCCTCACTCGGGGTGAGTGATGCTGCCGAACCTGGAATAGTCCCCCTTTCTGTAAAAGCTGCCTTTGGTATTGGTGCGATAGTTTTCTTTGCTAGTATACTTTACACTGTATTGACTACCACAGAGAAGCCCCCTCAAGATATTGACGCTTTTAAAGCCANTCTTAAAAATCAGAAAAAAGGAGCAGTAGGAGAGATTTTCGATAATATTATCAATATGCCCAATACCATGCTGAAACTTGGGGTAGTTCAATTTTTTAGTTGGTTTGCCTTTTTTTCTATGTGGAGTTTGGCTAACCCNGCTTTGACAGAGCACATTTATCAAGCGCCAGTTCCACTTAAGGAAAATTTTGACTTTTCCAATAAAACNGATGCCAATACTTTTCAAATTGAAAACGAAAAATTCCAAATAGCATCTAATAAAGTAGGTGCCAATATGGGTATTTATGGCCTGTCCTCCATGGTATTTGCATTACTATTGACTTTTTATACTTCCAAGAGGCAGGTTAATCGTAAATTTTTACACATGGGTTCACTGGCCTTGGGCGGCATAGGCTTTTTATTGATGTACCTGATTCCAGACCCCAAATTATTGTGGCTGTGGTTTGCCTTTATTGGTATTTCGTGGGGAAGTATACTCTCCATGCCTTATGCTATTTTGTCTAGTGCTATCGATCCCAACAAGATGGGTGTCATGATGGGGCTTTTCAATATGTTCATCGTTATTCCTCAAATTTTTGCAGCCTTGGGAGGGGTAAATTTTCTCAACGGATTGTTAGGTGATGCACCCATTTTTTCAATGGTCGTTGCAGGGATTTCCATGATGCTTTCATCACTTTCTAACTTATTAATAACAGATAAAAATGTCACTAACTTTCAAGCTTAATGGAAATATCAAAGGGCTAATTTTTGATCTAGATGGGGTCATTGCCGACACAGCCCATTTGCACTACAAGGCGTGGAGTAAAGTTGGAAAGCGGTGGGGATTTCATTTATCTGCTGATCAAAACGAGCAACTCAAGGGGGTTAGCCGGGCTGATGCCATGCAAAAAATAGCCCATTGGGCGGGTAAAAACATTCCCCCAAAGCAATTAGATTATTATGCCCATGAAAAAAACATATATTATTTAGACTACTGTGAAATATTAGGTCCCAAAGATATCCTCCCAGGAATTTTAAATTTAATCCAACTAAGTCAAAGGGCAGGTTTGAAATTAGCAGTTGGGTCAGCAAGTAAAAACGCAAAGTTAATCCTTGAAAAACTCGGAATTATCAATCTATTTCAAACCGTTGTGGATGGAAATATGGTGGAAAATTCAAAGCCCCACCCTGAAGTGTTTCTAAAGGCAGCTGAATCTATTAAAATAAATCCTGAACATTGTGTGGTTTTCGAAGACTCTCAAGCGGGGATTCAGGCGGCACTTAATGCCAAAATGTATGCTATTGGAGTGGGTGCCAGTGAACTATTTAACTGCCACTCTCAGATTCAGACATTTGAACAATTTAATCTGCTTGAATTATTAAATCAACTAAATAATTAAAATCCGTAATGAATCAATCATATATATCGGAAGATGCATGGAAAATCATTGAGACGGGGTACCAACCTGATCGTGTTAGAGGCTCTGAAAGCGTCTTTAGCATTGGAAATGGTGTTATGGGTCAAAGGGCCAATTTTGAGGAGTATTACTCTGGTCCCTCCTTTCAGGGCAGCTACATAGGCGGCGTTTATTATCCTGATAAAACTAGAGTAGGATGGTGGAAAAATGGCTATCCAGAATACTTTGCCAAAGTACTCAACGCCCCCAATTGGATTGGCATTGACATTAAAATAAATGAATTGCCTTTAGACCTTTTTGCAGCCAAAAAAATACATCAATTTTCCCGTGAGCTCGATATGAAGAAGGGTCTTTATACTCGAAAATTTGAGTTAAAGATGCCCAACGGTGCTCATTTGAGAGCTGTTGTTAAAAGATTTGTGTCTATGGATCAAACCGAGATAGGAGCCATTGAATACAACATAGAATTACTGAGTGAAAACGCCACTTTCATTATTGCTCCTTATTTAAGTGGAAGANTTAAAAATGAGGACAGTAATTGGGAAGACCCCTTTTGGAGCCATTTGCAATCTGAGACCGATTATCAGTCNGCNTACTTGGTTTCCAAAACACTTAAAACAGATTTTCATGTATGTACATATATGCNCACCGAGTTGAANNTNAATGGTANTCNTCTCCAAAACAANTCAACTCAATTTTCCTCTGATTATAAATCTGGATTCAAAACAGAATTGAAACTTTCCAAGGGNGATNAAATCAACATTANCAAATATGGCGGTTATNTTACCTCCCTNAACCANCCAAANGAAAANCTTAAATCTTTGGCNAAGCAAAAAGTCAATTTAGNAAAAGAGAGAGGATTTCAANTACTNTANCAAGAGCATGCTGATTGTTGGGCCAAAATTTGGGAAATATCNGANATTGAAATCAATGGGAATNTAAGCGCGCAACAAGGTATTAGATTCAATATTTTTCAACTCAACCAAACCTATACCGGGAAAGATGANAGACTGAATATTGGTCCNAAAGGGTTTACAGGNGAGAAATACGGAGGANGTGNATACTGGGATACAGAAGCATACTGTTTACCCTTCTATATGATNACCAAAGGAGCTGNTGTAGCTAAAAATCTNTTAAAATATCGTTACAANCANTTACCCAAAGCCATTGAAAATGCAAAAAAGTTAGGGTTTAANNAGGGTGCTGCACTTTTTCCTATGGTCACTATGAATGGAGAAGAATGTCATAATGAGTGGGAAATAACTTTTGAAGAAATTCATCGAAATGGAGCTATTGCTTATGCTATTTTCAACTATGAAAATTTCACNAATGACAAAACNTACATTCCNGAAATGGGTCTGGAGGTTTTAATAGCCATCGCAAGATTTTGGAGCCAAAGGGTTAACTTTTCAAATCAGAAAAATAAATATGTAATTTTGGGTGTAACGGGACCCAATGAATATGAAAATAANGTTGACAATAACTGGTACACNAACTATATTGTNCGCTGGTGCTTANAATTTACAACTCAGCAAATTAAANTNGGNAAAAGNCAATGGCCCNAAAAATTGCANAATATATTTGAAAAAGTAAATTTTAAAACCCAAGAAATTCATAAATGGGAAGACATNATACAAAANATGTACTTTCCNTATGACAAANAACATAATGTATTTTTACAGCAAGATGGGTTTTTAGACAANGNAATGATTACGGTTGACCAACTNGATTCAGATCAAAGACCAATCAANCAAAATTGGTCATGGGATAGGATTTTGAGGTCTCCATTTATNAAGCAAGCCGACACTCTTCAAGGTTTTTATTTTTTTGAAGACCATTTTTCNCGNAAAGAACTCGAAAACCACTATAATTTTTACAAACCTTNTACCCTACACGAGTCTTCACTCTCACCTTGTGTNCATTCGATTTTGGCAGTAAGATTANANAAAATGGANGAAGCTCATGAATTGTATCTTCGTACCTCAAGACTTGATCTTGATGATTANAACAGAGAGGTTGATGAGGGCTTACANATCACTAGNATGGCAGGAACATGGATGAGTATCGTGAATGGATTTGGNGGTTTGAAAATTAAAGANGGACGCTTATCCCTTGAACCCAAACTTCCCAANAGTTGGAATTCCCTATCTTTNAAAATATATTATAGNGAATCANTNTTGTCCATTCATNATGAAAANGGTAAAACCACATTCGAATGGGGAGGTGATGACCCATTGGAAATTCTTNTAAATGANCAAAACNNTACGATTAACNCNACAAAAAAATTAAATCCAACCNTATGAAAAAAGTATTATTGATTCTATCTTTCATATTTTCTTTTCAACTANGTGCACAGATAAANAGAGTAGAACCTCCATTTTGGTGGACAGGTATGAAAATGTCCAAAATTCAATTGTTGATTTATGGTNATAATATTTCCCAACTTGTTCCAAAGATTAATGCAACAGGAGTGAAATTATATTCTGTAGANCGCGTTCAAAATGACAACTACCTTTTCTTGAATTTGGAAATTGGAGACCGGGCGCAACCAGGTAAGCTGAATATTGAATTTTACAAAGGAAAAAAAAGAAAATTCTCGCACCAATNTAATCTNTTAAAAAGAAAACCCAATGCCGCCNAGATTCAAGGTTTTACGCCAGCTGATGTNATGTANCTTATNACACCAGANCGTTTTGTAAATGGTGATCTTGAAAANGANGAAATNGATGGAATGCTGGAAAAATTGGGAGATGATGATTATGACAGNCATGGGGGAGACCTCCAAGGAATTATNAATNANTTGGANTATATAGANGATTTGGGNTTTACNTCNATTTGGCTNAATCCTGCTTTAGAAAATAATATGGAAAAAGCCTCTTATCACGGTTATTCCACTACAGACTATTATCAAGTCGATCCAAGATTTGGTACCAANCAAAAATTCAAAGAATTGACTCAGAAGGCTTCNNAAAAGGGGATAAAAATAATAATGGATATTATTCCCAATCATTGTGGAAGTGAGCACTGGTTCTTCAAAGATCCCCCAACCTATGACTGGTTTAACAANCAAGACCAATATAAAAATACTTCNCACATAAGAGAATCCGTTCAGGATGTTCATGCGTCTGAAATTGATAAAAGGGAACATACAGATGGATGGTTTGTAGAGACTATGCCAGACCTCAACCAGAGAAACCCTCTTGTTTCAAAATATTTTATACAAAATGCTTTATGGTGGATAGAGTTCGCCAATCTTGCTGGATTAAGGGTAGATACTTACCCCTATTCTGATAAAGATTTCATGGGTGATTGGACCCAAGCTATTATGGAAGAATATCCAAATTTTAATATAGTAGGAGAGGAGTGGTCTCCCAATCCTGCCATTACCTCCTATTGGCAAAAAGGTAAGTCAAATCACGACAACTATGTTTCCTATTTGCCCAGTTTGATGGATTTCCCAATTCAAATTGCCTTTATTGAATCATTAAAAGATGATTTTGGATGGGGCAGAGGTTTTAAAAAAATCTATAAAATGCTCGCTAATGATTTCCTTTATGCTGACCCTTACAATCTAGTAATATTTCCCGATAACCATGATATGACAAGGTTTTTTACACAAGTCAACAACGATATGGATTTGTTTAAAATGGGAATTGTTTTTTATGCCACTATGAGAGGAATACCTCAGTTTTTTTATGGTACTGAAATTTTAATGGACAGCAATAAAAGCCCTGGGAGTCATGGGTTGATTAGATCTAACTTACCAGGTGGATGGCCCGGAGATGAGGTAAATGCATTTACGAGAAAAGGTCTCACCAAAGATCAAATACAAACATTAAATTTTTTCAAAAAAATATTGAATTGGAGGAAAAGTAATGAGGTAATTCACCATGGAAAATTAATACAATTTGCACCTAAACCAGATGGATGGGATGAGATATACAGTTACTACAGAACATATAACGGCAAGCGTGTTTGGGTGATTTTCAATAGAGTAAACCGTACCCAAACCATAGACCTTGCTCNTTANNGTCAAGCTTTCNAAGGATTTAGNAAAGGTTACGANGTNCTAGAAGACAAGNAAATCCAATTGGAAGATAAATTGGAAATNAAAGGCAAGTCNGTGATGGTTATTGAATTCAATCCTTAACTTATGAAATTTTTTTTANCANNGATATTNCTCACCTTANCTGCTTGCCTNANCANNGTCGAGAAAAGTAAAAGTGTAATCGAGGGCAATGCAGTGATTCATTCCATCAGTGCGGAAGACATCTCCAATGGAGTGATTTATGAGGCCAATATTAGACAGTATTCCCCAGAGGGTAGCTTTAATGCTTTCACAAAAGATTTACAAGTGCTAAAGGAATTAGGGGTTAAAATCATCTGGTTGATGCCCATCAATCCAATTTCAACNACAAAAAGTAAAGGCCCNTTGGGAAGCTATTANGCAGTTTCTGATTACAAAAAGGTAAATNCNGAATTTGGNACTGAACTNGACTTTAGAAACCTTGTAGATAAGGCNCANGAACTTGGAATTTCAATTNTTTTGGATTGGGTNCCAGGACATACGGGTTGGGATCANGTTTGGATCAAAAACCATCNCGATTACTATTTAAAAAATGACAATGGAGAAATCATTGATCCCATCAATCATGAGACAGGAAAATCTTGGGGTTGGACAGACGTAGCAGATTTGGATTATGACAATCTNCNAATGCAGGAGGCCATGACACAAGCCATGGTTTACTGGGTTAAGGAATTTGACATTGACGGATATCGGGTGGATCAAGCTTACGCNGTACCTCAATCCTTTTTTGATCGCACCTTCAAAGTCTTGAGAATGATAAAACCTCTTTTCTTTTTGGCAGAAACNGATATAGATCATCCAGGAGGGATTCAGTTGGTAGATAAATTTGACGCCTCATACCATTCAGGAAATTATTTTTTAAAACAGATTGCACAAGCTAAAATGACTGTTTCTGAATTGGAAAATCACTTTCAATCCATTATNAGAAAACATCAANAAAAAAATATTCTCCTAAATTANACCTTGACCCATGACGTAAACTCTTGGCAAGGTAGCAGTGAGGAACTATATGGTGATGCGTATNNCATGTTGACTGCTTTTACNTATNTATATCCAGGTATGCCNCTACTTTATAGNGGTCAGGAATACGATTTAAACAAGCGTNTACTCTTTTTTGAAAAAGATAATTTTCCCAAGGAAATNNGTGAAACAATGGATTTATTAAAGGATTTAGGATCGTTGAAAAATACNAGCGATGCACTTACAGTAGGAAAAAACCANGCTTCGTTTTTTTCACTCACANCAAAAGTAACCATGAATTATGGNGTAGAAAATCAAATTTTTTCCTTTCAAAGAGCNGGTNAAAAAGATACCTTGGTTTTTGTGGCTAATATGAGTAAAAATTACGCCCAATTNANCTTTNATTTCAATGGTAATTTTTTTGAATNTCCCAATGGCAAAGAAAAAATCNTNTCGGACAGCTACGAATATGTAATGAAACCNTGGGAGTACTGGATNTTAATCAAATAGTATTTTTTATTGAAATAACAGGGCTNTTTTGANGAGTNNNCNTACTTTTATTNNANAGAGTNNGGCATCAATCTAAAGTACTGCCCCACCANTTATCATTNGGAATATAGTTGGCATCNTGTTGAAGTGCCCTTACTTTTTCCATTTGTAATTTCATTNATTTTTTATGATGATTAAGCCATTCTTTTTCATTCTGCTCATTGTGAATAGGATCAACTTTAGGAATCTTTGCATTTGTTGATTTAAGCCACTCCTGTAATTCATCNCTTAATGTCCTTCCTACTTTAANNTTTTTTTCAAAGACATCTGTNGTTTCGCCCATATCTTTACCCAAGTNATACAGTTCGTNTTTNCCATCCTCAAAATAATNAATTAACTTCCAGTCTCCNTTTCTAATAATAGCACTTGGATCACCTCCCTGATTGCCATAATGAGGATAATGCCAGAAAAGTGGGCGAGCTTCAAACGTATTTTCTTTAATTAAGGGAACCAAGCTTTTTCCATCCACCNTTTCAGGATTNTCAATACCTGCGAGTTCTAGNAATGTNGGATATAAATCGGCTCCAGTNACAGGCGTATCTACTTTTTTCGANACNTGATTAATATGNGGTGCTTTAATGAAAAAGGGAATACGTGTTCCGGCCTCCCATTGATAGCCTTTTCCACCTCTCAAAGGAAGATTACTCGTCGCAAAATCATCTCCTGNCGANACACCACCNTTATCAGAAACAAACACAACTACAGTATTCTCTTCCAAATNAAGTGCCTCTAAAGTATTCAGCACATGCCCNACAGCCTCATCTGTCTGCTCCAAAAGGCCNGCATAAACAGGATTGTCTTGTTTNATTCTTATNGGTAATCTTTTTTCCATTTCAAAACCTTCTTCCAAAAGCCCTTTTTTCACTGTCTTTCTTTGATATTTCAACCACTTTNTCTTGGTGGTTTGAATGGGGGCATGAACAGCGTAAAAACTTAAATAAGCAAAGAAGCATTCATNNCTNTTAGACCGAATAAATGCTGCGGTCTCTTCTGCCAATTTCATGGATAGAGTCATTCCCTTTTCCTCATTCNTATCCTCAAGAAAAGGATTATTAAANGGAGAAAAATAACCTCCANTATAAGGCCCGCCTTTATGATAGCCNCCTTTGTTTATTTCAAAACCATGATCGGTAGGAAGAGATTGCTGCTCNANNGANCCCAAATGCCATTTTCCTGCAAAAAAAGTTTTNTANGCATTGGCTTTAANNACTTCAGGTAAAGTGGTCATCTCAAANGGAAGGTGCTTTACATAGTCGCTGGGTAATAGTTTTGTTTGGCGTCCTANNCTTCTCCAATCTTCACCATGTTTTGCACCTATCCAATCTGTTATACCATGNACGGNAGGATAAAAACCTGTCAATAAACTTGCCCTNGANGGACTGCAAACCGAAGAGTTGGAATAGCCTTGAGTGAAAATTATTCCCTCATGAGCTATTTTATCAATATTGGGCGNTTCATAAAAGTCACTCCCNGTGACACCNAAATCTTTATGCCCCAAATCATCAACTACAATAAATAAAAAATTTGGNNGGNTAGTGGGTTTTTCACAACTNCNAAANGAAAATAAAANCANNGTAAAAGTTATAAANCTCATAANTNTTATTCTNTAAAATTNCGTATNCTTTCNATNANTACAGTTCCTAAAATCAGAANACCACCNAANATNGTANTNANNGCNGGGTATTCACCTAAAACAATCATTCCAATGATTATACCATATACAGGCTGAACACCACTGATTATACTAGCAGTACTAATGGTGAAATTCCTAAAGCTATAAATAAACAAAGTGTGACCTGTGGCAGTAGTGATTAATGCAAGAATAAGTACGGCAGGAAGAGAGGGTTCCAAGCCTGTCATTTCGTAAAGGAAAAACACAGGCGAGAGTAGCATGGATATTATAATCAACTGGTAGACCATCAAAATTGACCCTTCATATTCTTTAGCTCTGGATTTGGTGAATATATTTCTTATGGCATAACAAAAAGCAGAAAAAACTCCAAAACCTATGGCCTTAAATTGATCGTTTTTAAAACTAAATTCTGGAGCTAAAAAATAAATACCGACCAATACCATTAATCCCAAAAGTAGATTAGACCTTTTGAATTTAGTTTTGAGGATTAAGGGTTCTAGGAAAGTCGTTATAATAGGATAAGTAAATACAGATAGCATTCCGATAGCGACACTTGATAGTTTAAGAGCTATAAAATAAGTAATCCAATGAGCCCCCATCAGTACTCCACTTAAGAAAACAGTCTTTCTGTCTTTTTTCTTTATTTTGAAACTCAGTTTTTTCAACTTACAAAAAAGGAACAGAAAAACACCACCTATCAAAGACCGCAAAAGAATGATCAAAGGTACTGGAAGTTCAATATACCTTCCAAGTGTTCCTGAGGTACTGATTATAAGGACAGCAAAATTAAGCTGAAGAAGGTTTTGTAAATATTGTTTTTTATTCATTAAGCCAAATTATAAAATTCCTCCCACCCTTTTCTTGGAGGATACCCTTGTAGCATCTGATTGGCAATAGCACTATTGGTTATTTTTTTAGTTTCTCTGTCAAACACTAAGGTTTGATTGAGCTGTTGAGCAATTGTCCCAAGGCAGAAAACTTGACTTAAAGGAGCCGATACCTCAAATGGCGATAAAGTTTTTTCCAAGCCTCTTGAAGCATTCAAAAAATTCATAAAATGATTCGTAAAACTTTTGCGATAAACTGGTAAATCGGATATAATGTCTTTTCCATTTTCTGTGGGAATCACATCCAGCGTACTACTGTGAGACCCTCCTTTAAACGTAAGTTTCTCCCCATATATTACTTTTCCTGGTCGGAGTTTTATGGGTTTGACCATTCCTTTTTTTGTTTTACCTGAGGTGTCAATTTCTATATCCCCAAAATTTTCAGGAACCTCGGGCAGGTTATCTAAACCATCATACCAAGTGACTTTTACTTTCGGCATATCTCCCCTTTTTGGGAAGTAAAAGGCCAAAGTAGAGGATTGGGGGTAAAACAGTTTGTTGTGTCCTGCTAATTTTTTAGGTTGAATCTTTTCTGGCAGTCCTAAATCTAAGAACTGATGAAAACCATCCATAATATGTGCACCCCAGTCTCCCAAGGCTCCATTTCCAAAAGCATACCAACAACGCCATTGACCATCTATAAAATGTTTATGAAAATCATGATAGGGATAAGCCGCATGCCAACCATCCCAATCCAAGGTTTTTGGAACTTCACCGCCTATTGGGAATTTCTTCATTTGAGTATCCCATCCATGCCAACGACGTCTACTATTCATGTGGGTGGTAATTTTTTTAACATCTTTGATTAACCCTTCTTCAACCCATGTTTTAAATTGATAATAGTTGTCCTTACAATGCCCCTGATTGCCCATCTGGGTGGCGACTTTAAATTTTTCGGATGCTTTAATCAAAATCTCAGATTCTTCAAATGTTCGTGTTAGAGGTTTCTCAACATAAACATGTTTTTGCAAAGACATCGCAAGAATTGTGATGGGAAAATGAGAAAAATCTGGAGTCGCGATACTCACCGCATCAATCTGATTTCCCATATCATCAAACATCGCTCTAAAATCTTGGTACTTATTGGCCCCTTTATGGGTGCTCATTGTTTTGAGTGTCTTTTTACCTCCCATATTCACATCGCAAAGTGCGACCACATTAGCAGCACCCGTTGCATATAGATTCCTCACTACACTTGCTCCTCTATTCCCTATTCCACAGCAGGCTAGATTCACCTTATCATTTGGGGTGACAACAGCTTTTTGAATCACTTTACCAGAGGTATCTCGAATTTCTTTTTTGGAAAAGAGCACATGACTCGGAAGCACCAACAGGGATCCAACATATATCCCAGACTTTCGAATAAAATCTCTTCTTGATTTTTTGTTTTCTTTATTATTTATTTCCATGATCTTTACTTTATTATTTTGAGCAGTTCCTATTTAAACTAAATTTTATAACGTTTATGGAATTATAATATATAATTTAATTACTTTAAAAAAAAATTGTGTTAAACCCTTGATCATATTGTAAATCTAAATCAATATTAAAATCAAAGTAATGAAAAATTACATCCTTCTTTTACTACTCCCATTAATAACTTTGAATTCATTTTCTCAAGATTTTCAGGGGAAAGCATACTACATGTCAAAAACTAAAATGGATCCTAATTTTGGAAAAAACATGCCTCCTGAAAGGAAACAGAGATTGATGGAACGACTTAAATCCAATTTGGAAAAAAACTACGAACTGGATTTTAACAGTACTTCATCCTTATTCTATGAAGAAGAAAGATTGGGTGTCTCTGGAGGGGATGGGCGTTTCAATTTTATGTCCTTTATGAGTCCATTTCAAGGCATTTTGCACAAAGAGTATGAAACCAAGACCTTCACCAACCGTGTAGAGTTTTTCGGAAAAGTATTTCTGATCAAAGACACTTTGTCCAATAGTAAATGGGTACTCAGTGGTGAATCAAAACAAATTGGAAGTTATATGGCCTATAAAGCTTCAACTAGCAGAGAAGTCCCCCAACAAGTATTTCAATTTGTACGACAAAGCGAGAATGAGGAAAATAAGAAACCCAAAATGAAGACGGTCAATATTACAGCATGGTTTACCCCCCAGATTCCTGTGTCCACAGGCCCAGACAAACATGGAGGATTACCCGGACTCATTCTTGAAGTTAGCACAGATGATACCACTGTACTGTGCACTAAATTAGTAATAAACCCTCAGCATAAGATAAAAATAAAAAAACCCAATAAGGGAACTAAAGTAACCCAAAAGGAGTATGAGCAAATCCGCAAGGATAAGATTGCAGAAATGCGTGAGATGTATGGAAGAAACCGAAGGC
>PAHA01000023.1 GCA_002711215.1 Flavobacteriaceae bacterium | reverse complement strand
TGACCATTTCTGCAACCAATGGAGGCATTGGTATTTATCCCTATACTGTATCCTTGGTATTGATCGGTTTTGGAATTTCTAAAGAGTCCAGTCTAGCATTTGGCTGGATCATTTGGACTTGCCAAACGCTTATGATAGTGACTTTTGGTGCTATGGCCTTTTTTACTTTACCTTTGATTAACCGCCAAAAATAAAATTTATTTTTCTTGGGATTCTATGAGTAAAATCAAAACCTCTTTCTTTTGCCAAAGCTGTGGGACTCAACACGCCCAATGGCAGGGCCAATGCAACTCTTGTAAACAATGGAATACCTTAACTGAAGAAATACTAGAAAAGCCAGATAAAAAAAATTGGAAAAGCGAAAAAAAGTCATGTGGTATTTCAAAACCCATCAAAATCAATGAGATAGAAATATCCTCTGAATCAAGAATAAATACAGGTGATGAGGAATTGAACCGTGTTTTGGGCGGAGGTATTATTCGAGGGTCCCTTATGCTTCTAGGAGGAGAACCTGGTATAGGAAAGTCTACCCTACTATTACAGATTGCTATGACTGTAGGGTGTAAAGTCCTTTACGTTTCTGGAGAGGAGAGCCAGCACCAGATCAAAATTCGCTCCGACCGAATGGATGCCTCTTCAGAACAGTGCTATATACTGAGTGAAACAAAAACCCAAAATATATTTTCTCAAATTGAGGCCCTAACACCCGAACTGGTGATCGTTGATTCTGTGCAGACCGTCTACACGAATTACATTGACAGCAGTCCAGGAAGTGTTTCTCAAATTAAAGAATGTACAGCAGAATTCATCAAATTTGCTAAAGAGACTCATGTGCCCGTTTTTTTGGTAGGACATATAACCAAGGACGGTCAAATTGCAGGCCCCAAAATATTGGAGCACATGGTGGATGTAGTCCTGCATTTCGAGGGAGACCGCAATCATATCTACCGTATTTTGAGAACCCAAAAAAATCGCTTCGGTTCTACTTCTGAAATCGGTATTTACGAAATGCTATCTAAGGGATTGAGAGTGGTAAGCAACCCTAGTGAACTGCTAATCTCAGAAAAAGATGAAAAGCTTAGCGGCCATGCTATCGCCGCCACCGTTGAGGGAATTCGCCCTCTGATGATCGAAATTCAAGCATTGGTNAGNACTGCNGTTTATGGNACNCCNCAANGAACCACNTCAGGTTANAATACNAAAAGACTCAATATGCTTTTGGCTGTTTTGGANAAAAGAGCAGGTTTTGCTCTNGGNACGAAAGATGTTTTCATCAATATTACAGGAGGGATCTCTNTCGCTGATCCAGCAATNGATTTGGCAGTNNTNGTCGCCATATTATCCAGTTACCACGATATNGATGTTTCAGAAAATTTTTGCTTTGCNGGGGAAGTAGGNTTATNAGGAGAAATNAGACCTGTTCCCAAAANANAACANCGNATACAAGAGGCNTCNAAACTGGGTTTTGNCACCATANTGATCTCCAAATTTGCAAAAATTGNCAAACAAAATGAATCNATCAAAGTANTTNCTGTATCCAAAATTGANGNACTAATCTCAGCNCTTTTTGGCTNAAAATTCNACCCAGATTNCATTATAAAAATGTANATTTAATTGATCAAAAATNAATTCAATGGAGAAAGTAATTAAGNATTTTTTGGNANAAGTCAACAAAAAAAATCAAAATGAACCTGANTTTATGCANGCGGTAACNGAAGTCGCTGAAACGGTAATTCCATATATNGTNAAAAATGANGTTTACTANGGTCAAAATATCNTNCTNAGAATGGTAGAACCCGAANGGGTGNTCTCCTTCCGAGTTGCTTGGATTGACGATCAAGAGGAAATTCAAGTGAACNGNGGNTNCAGAATAGAGATGAATTCTGCAATTGGNCCCTACAAAGGAGGCTTGCGTTTTCATCCNAGTGTNAACCTNAGTGTTCTTAAATTTTTAGCNTTCGAACAAATNTTCAAAAACAGTTTGACTACNCTTCCAATGGGGGGAGGAAAAGGGGGATCNGATTTTGATCCNAAAGGAAGAACNGATACCGANGTNATGCGTTTTTGTCANAGTTTTATGACGGAGCTGTTCCGTCATATTGGTCCAAATCGCGATATTCCTGCTGGTGATATCGGTGTAGGGAGTAGAGAAATTGGTTATATGTTTGGTCAATACAAAAGATTGAAAAATGAGTTTACAGGGGTATTGACAGGCAAAGGAATCTCATGGGGAGGATCATTAATAAGACCAGAGGCTACTGGCTACGGAGTAGTTTATTTTGTTAAAAAAATGATGGAACATAATGGGGGAGGATTTAAAGGTAAGAAAGTAGTAATATCAGGAAGTGGAAATGTAGCGCAATATGCTGCCGAAAAGACTTTTCAATTGGGNGCTAAAGTTTTGACACTATCGGATTCCTCTGGATACATTTTCGATGACCAAGGTATTGATGAGGAAAAATTAGCCCANGTCATGGAGCTTAAAAATATAAAAAGAGCCCGCATCAGTGCTTATCTCGAAAAATACCCTAAAGCGAAATTTATAGCTGGCAAAAAACCTTGGGAGGTGTCATGTGAAATTGCACTCCCTTGTGCTACCCAAAATGAATTAAAGGAAAAAGATGCATCCTTATTAATCAAAAATGGCTGTATCTGTGTGGGTGAAGGAGCTAATATGCCCTCCACTCCAGAGGCAATTCATCAATTCACTAACCACAAAATACTTTACGCTCCTGGTAAAGCTTCCAATGCGGGAGGTGTTGCCGTTTCAGGATTAGAAATGGCACAAAATTCATTACGCTACAATTGGTCTAGAGAAGAAGTCGATACTAAATTACAATCCATCATGGCCGATATTCACCAATCCTGTTTGGATTTTGGAAAAGAAGATGGCTACATTAATTATGTTAAAGGAGCCAATATTGCTGGATTTGTAAAAGTAGCCGATGCCATGCTTGCTCAAGGAGTGGTCTAAATCTACTACTGCNAAACATGTTGATTGAAACCAATGCCNTTGTACTTAGCTCNCTAAAATANGGAGATTCCAGTCTAATCGCTCGCTGCTATTGTAAANAGTTAGGATTAAAGTCATTTTTGCTCAAAGGCATACTTTCCTCCAAAAAAGGGGCCTTAAAAAAATCNCTCTTTCAACCCNTAAACATCATNAGTCTGATTACACAGGTAAAAAATGAAAACCANGAGAGGCTTNAATTTATTAAGGAAGCAAAAGTCTATTTCCCTTTNGTGGAGATTCCCTCAGATATNAAGAAAAATGCTATCACTATTTTCTTATCAGAAGTATTGACAAAAGTAATTTCAGAGGATGGCGCACCCAATAANAGTTTATATCATTTCATCGAAAAANACGTTATTCATTTGGANGTAAAAGAATTTTCCCCCCTATTTCATTTAAAGTTTGTTCTTGAACTCACCAATCATCTTGGATTTTATCCAAATCAGTTGAATTTGAAAGAGGATTTTTTTGATTTGGAAAATGGATGCTTTTGTTGTAGCTGTACCTCCAAATATGTAATTGGAGGTGAGTTGGTCAATACGTTAAAAAAATTACTTGGCACTAATTTTGAAGATTTAGCTCAAATAACTTTGTCAAACACATTGAGATCAAAGGTGTTGAGCATATTGATAGATTATTTTAATTTACATTTACAAGGTTTTGGAAAAATAAAATCAGTCGATATACTCCATGAAATTTTTCTGTAGAAATTGTTTTCTTGTTTTATTTACATTTCTCACATTCTGCGATAATCTGTTGGGTCAGGAGGTTTGGGTAGAGGATATTGTTACAGGGGAACCTCTAGAAAGTGTAATTATTTTCACAGAAAATGGCATTCATAATATTACAACTAATGCATTGGGGAAGGCCTCACTCAAGAATTTTCCAGACCAAGGACAAATCAGATTAAATTTATTGGGGTACAAGCCCTTGATGATATCTATACTTGAGGTATTGGAAGGGAAAAAAATAATCCAGATGACTTCGGAAGGTGAAGTTTTGGAGGAAGTGCTTCTATCCGTAGCTCGTTCCCAGTCCACGAGAGACAAAATTGCAGAACAAGTGGGAATAATCTCACAAAAAGAAATTGAAATAGGAGCAGTAGCTACAGGAGCGGAACTTTTAGAAATCAATCCAAATATAAGAATTCAAAAATCACAAGGAGGAGGAGGTAGCCCAGTTTTGAGAGGCTTTGAGGCCAATCGAGTATTAATTGTAGTCGATGGAGTAAGAATGAATAACTCTATTTACAGGTCCGGTCATTTACAAAATGCCATTACCATTGACCCCCACAATATTGATAGAGTTGAGGTCACTTTTGGGTCTTCGTCGGTTGGATACGGTTCCGATGCACTAGGGGGGGTAATCCACTACTATACCAAGTCTCCTAAATTGAACAGTAAGAAAGCTATCCAATCAGAATTTTCATCCAATTTCAATAGTGCCAACCTCTCTTTCATAAATAATGTCAGTACAGCTATGAGCTATAAAAATTGGGGCAGTCTAACCAGTTTATCCTATTCTATTTTTGGTGATATTAGAATTGGCGAAAACCGGAAGCATGGTTTTTCGGATTGGGGATTAACCCCTTATCAATCCCTAAACAGTAGGAATGAATACAAAGCTAATCCCACTACTAACTCTAGACCTACAATCCAAAAAAATACCGCTTATGACCAATTTGATATTTTTCAAAAATTCTTGGTTCGTCTTCCTCGCGACATGTTTTTAAATTTAAACCTACAATACTCAGAGTCATCAGATATAGACAGGTACGATAAATTGGTAGAGGAGCGCAATAGTAGTTTGCGGTTTAGCGAATGGTATTACGGCCCTCAAAAGAGATTTTTTCTCTCCCCTCAACTGAAGTTTTTTATGGGTAAAAATTGGCTGAAAAAAGGAACGCTAACGGCTGCCTATCAAAATGTGGAGGAGTCCAGAATCAATCGAAAGTTTGGAAGTCTAACTCGTTCCCACCAAATTGAAAAAATAAATATTTTTAGTATCAATGCAGACTTTTACGGAAATGTAGCGGAGGGGAATTCTGTATCTTATGGTTTGGAATGGACCTATAACAAAATTCGATCAGAAGGTTTTTCACTTGATCTAGTACTTGATTCAGATAATATAATTGGCTATAGCAACCGAACGATGATCCCTTCCAGATACCCCAACGAAGGCAGTAGCGCTTCGAGTTTTGCTGGTTATTTGAATTGGATTTTCAGGGCAAACGAAAATTTGATACTCAATGCAGGGCTGAGGATAACAGGGTCGAAAATCCGTGCAAGATGGAATGATACCGCACAGGTTGACAAACTTCTTTCCACAGTAAATCTTCAATCAGAGGCGTTGACTTATACATTGGCAATGACCTATCGACCCAATCAAAAATGGCAAATCAATGGTTTAATTTCCAGTGGATTTAGAAATCCCAACATAGATGATATTGGAAAAATTCGTGAGAACAATGGTTTTTTATTAATGCCCAATTCCTTTTTAAAACCTGAATATGCTTATACTTTTGAATTGGGTATCAAGCGTACCTCACCTAACAAAATCAATTTCATCGACCTAAGGCCTTTTATAACATTGGTATCTAGACATATTGTAAGGTCTGATTTTATTGTTTTCACCGATACCACGACCACCGATGAAAAAACTATTATATACAACGGGGAGGAGGTCATTACACAAGCCAATAAAAATTTGGGAAACCGTTTTATATATGGGGGGTCCTTTCAGGGTAAATGGTCACTGAGTAAACCCTTTGAAATCATGGGAGGAATTACCTACACTAGGGCTGACCTGAATCAGGATTATGGTCCCATGCCTTCAATCGCACCATTATTTGGAACCTTTACCATTTCTAATGAAATTAATAACTGGAAAACCTTATTGATTTGGAAATTCAGTCAAAGAAAATACCCAAACCAATACAGTTTGGGAGGTGAGGATGGATTGAATGAAACTCCATTAGTAAATCCTGAAGCTAGCAATGAAATAGATCGTTATTACGGTATGCCGTCATGGAATATATGGTCGATTTTATCACAATATCAGCTCAGAAAAAATATTATTTTAAATTTTGGGATTAAAAATATTTTTGATCTGCATTACAGAACATTTGCTTCAGGCATCTCAGCAGAAGGAAGAAGTTTACAGTTAGGAGTAAAGGTTAAAATCTAAAATCTCTTTTTTTTACCTAAAATCCTTAATTTCGCATCTTTATCAAACGCGGCCTAACATGGTTTTTAAGGAGTATAAAGGACTGGATTTACCCTCAATTTCTTCGGAGATACTTAACTATTGGGAAGTGCACGAGGTTTTTAATAAAAGTATTTTAGAGAGAGAAAACCATCCTACATACATTTTTTATGAAGGTCCACCGTCAGCTAATGGAATGCCCGGGATTCACCACGTAATGTCACGTACGATAAAAGATATTTTTTGTCGATACAAAACACAAAAGGGTTTTCAAGTAAATCGAAAAGCAGGCTGGGATACCCACGGCCTTCCTGTTGAGTTGGGTGTTGAAAAAATATTGGGGATAACCAAAGATGCCATTGGTAAATCTATCTCAGTTGAGGAATACAACACCGCTTGTAAGGAGGCGGTAATGAAATTCACCAATGTTTGGAACCTCCTGACCCAAAAAATGGGTTACTGGGTAGACATTGACGACCCCTATGTGACCTATACCTCCAAATACATGGAAACGGTGTGGTGGCTGATCAAACAAATACACGAGAAAGGGCTTTTATATAAAGGATATACCGTTCAACCCTATTCTCCGAAGGCGGGAACTGGGCTGAGCTCGCACGAGTTGAACCAACCTGGTACCTACCAAGATGTTAAAGAAACCACTGTTACAGCGCAGTTCAGAACCAAAGAAGATTCATTGCCTAATTCACTGAAGGGCTCTGTACCCCTTTATCTTTTGGCATGGACCACTACCCCTTGGACATTGCCCTCCAATACCGCTCTGTCCGTAGGTCCCAAAATTGACTATGTTGTAGTTCACACCTTCAACCAATATACATTTGAACCCATTCGTGTAATTTTAGCAAAGGTTTTAGTGTGCAAGCAATTCTATGGAAAATACGAGGAAGTCGGGACAATTTCAGATTTAAATAATTACTCTGAGGGGGCCAAAAAAATTCCTTTTTTCATCGAGAAAGAAATGAAAGGAACCAACCTCACCGACCTTCGTTATGAAAAAATATGGCATGAAGCTCCCTTACCCGTGGATAATCCTGAAAATGCTTACAGGGTAATTTTAGGAGATTTCGTAACCACTGAGGACGGGACAGGAATTGTGCACACCTCCCCTACTTTTGGTGCAGACGATGCCAAAGTCGCAAAGGATGCTTCACCAGAAGTACCTCCACTTCTGATTTTGGACGAAAACAATAATAAGGTTCCATTGGTGGATTTACAAGGTAAATTCCGTCCAGAAATGGGAAGCCTAGCAGGACAATACGTCAAAAACGAATACTACGAACAAGGCAAAGCTCCCGAAAAATCCGTTGATGTACAAATTGCTATAAGGCTTAAAGATGAGAATGCTGCATTTAAGGTAGAGAAATATGTTCACTCCTATCCTAACTGCTGGAGAACAGACAAGCCCATACTATACTATCCCCTTGACTCTTGGTTCATTAAAGTCACAGAAGTTAGAAATCGACTTAACGCCTTGAATGAGGAAATCAACTGGAAACCAAAGGCCACAGGTGAAGGGCGTTTTGGCAATTGGCTCGCCAATGCTAATGATTGGAACCTCTCCAGATCACGTTTTTGGGGCATCCCACTACCAGTGTGGAGGACAGTAGAAGGCAAGGAAACCAAAGTCATTGGTTCAATAGCAGAGTTGTTCGAGGAAATCGAAAAGTCTATTGAGCAAGGACATATGACTTCCAACCCCCTTTCTGGATTTGAAGTGGGTAATATGAGCGATTCTAATTATGAAAAGGTGGATCTTCACAAACATATTGTAGATAATATTGTATTGACATCAGCACAAGGAGCTACCATGCATCGTGAAAAAGATTTGATCGACGTATGGTTTGACTCTGGTTCCATGCCCTACGCTCAATGGCACTACCCTTTTGAAAATAAAGATAAAATTGATGGAGGGACTGCCTTCCCAGCGGACTATATCGCCGAGGGGATGGATCAAACTAGAGGGTGGTTTTACACACTTCATGCCATCAGCACATTGGTCTTTGATTCCATTTCCTACAAAAACGTTATATCAAACGGACTGGTTTTGGACAAAAACGGTCAGAAAATGTCCAAACGCTTGGGCAATGACGTAGATCCCTTTGAAACCATTGACCAATATGGAGCAGATGCTACACGATGGTATATGATTTCCAATGCCAATCCTTGGGACAACCTCAAATTTGATTTGGAAGGTGTAGGCGAAGTCCAGCGAAAGTTTTTTGGCACTTT
Organism: Flavobacteriaceae bacterium; assembly: GCA_002711215.1. Classification (GTDB taxonomy): domain Bacteria; phylum Bacteroidota; class Bacteroidia; order Flavobacteriales; family Flavobacteriaceae; genus UBA8316. The sequence goes on along the minus strand of PAHA01000023.1, from coordinate 30,327 downwards.
ACACAATACTTATTCTTTTTTTAGCCTCTATGCTAATATTGATGAATTTAAAAATTCAGAGGCTCCTGTCCCTTTAGACGAACGTGCCGAATTAGACCGTTGGATTTTATCGGAATTAAACAGTCTGATAGGAAAAGTTGACGCTTTTTATGAGGATTATGAGCCCACTAAGGCTAGCCGTGCAATCTCCGAATTTGTTCAAGAGAAACTGAGCAATTGGTATGTGAGATTGTGCAGAAGACGCTTTTGGAAAGGAGAATATCAAAAAAATAAGATCGCTGCCTACCAAACCCTTTGGGAGTGCCTGCTCAAAATAACCCAATTGGCTGCGCCTATTGCTCCATTTTACAGTGACCGTTTGTACCAAGATTTGACCGAAAATACGGTAAGCGACAAATCCATATCGGTCCACTTATCCATTTTTCCAACGGTCAATGGCGAGTCTATCGACACTGCACTGGAAAAACGCATCAACAAAGCAAGAAACATTACTTCCTTGGCCCTTTCGCTAAGGAAAAAAAAGCAAATAAGAGTAAGACAGCCGCTTCAAACTTTAATGATTGCAGCCAACAGCCCAGAGGAAAAAATTGAGATTGAAAAGATAAAAGAACAGGTACGCTCTGAAATCAATGTCAAATCTATAGAATTGATCAATGACGACAGTAATATTTTAGTGAAAGAAATCAAGCCCAACTTCAAAGTATTGGGGCCCCGATTCGGAAAAGAAATCGGGACTGTGTTAGGAGAGATCAATCGTTTTGGAGAGAATGAAATAAAAACCTTGGAGCAGGAAGGAAAAATTAACATCCCTCTTAATGAAAAAAATATTATTTTAGACCTGAGTGAGGTGGTAATTACCTCCAAAGATATCGAAGGGTGGCTTGTTGCTCATGATAATGGTTTGACTGTAGCCTTGGATATTTCCCTTACAGAAGATTTGATAGACGAGGGGATTGCGAGAGAGTTGGTCAATCGGATTCAAAACATCAGAAAGGATAATGGTCTAAAAGTTACTGATAAAATTGATATTAGCTTTTTGGCTGATGAACGTTTAAAAGAGAAAATTGATAAAAACAGAAAGTACATTTGCTCGGAAACCTTAGGAGAAAAAATTGATTTTCCACACAAAATGAATGAAGGGACCGAAGTTGTATTTGATGATATTAAAATACAAATAACCATTAAAAAGATTTAAGATGGCTAAAGAAACTAAAGCACGATATTCGGATGAAGAGTTGGATAATTTTAGAAAATTGATTGACGAAAAGATCAAAAAGGCACAAGCAGACTTGGAACTGCTCCGGAGTGCTTATATGAATGATGGCAATAATGGAACAGACGACACGTCTCCCACTTTTAAGGCGTTTGAGGAAGGTTCTGAAACCATGTCCAAGGAGGCGAACACGCAATTAGCCATCCGTCAAGAAAAGTTTATACGCGATCTCAGAAACGCAATGATTCGCATAGAGAATAAAACCTATGGTGTATGTCGTGTGACTGGGAAATTAATCAATAAGAAAAGACTTTTATTGGTACCCCACGCAACTTTGAGTATCGAGGCCAAAAATATGCAAAAATAGCAATTGAAATTTAAGTTATCTAATATCAATCTGTTAACAGCCATTGTGATCATACTGTGCTTGCTGTTGATGGATCAGTCATCAAAGTTTTTCATCAAACTGAGTTATCCGCTTTCCATCTATGGCAATAGTGCCATCATAGATTGGGGGTTTTTCAAACTACTATTTGTTGAAAACAAGGGGATGGCGATGGGAACAAAACTCAATGATATTCTTCCATTTTTAACGGATAAAGGGGCAAAGCTGGTCTTAACCCTCTTCCGTTTATTGGCTATTGTAGGAATAGGCTATTGGTTGTGGGATAATATAAGGAAACAGACCTCCAACCTTTTTCGCTTGGCCCTTTGTCTTATTTTTGCTGGGGCTTTTGGTAACATCATCGACTCCGTTTTTTATGGTGTGATCTTTTCCCACAGCTATGGACAGGTAGCTACGCTCTTCCCAGAGGGAGGTGGCTATGCGCCAATCTTTCAGGGTCATGTGGTGGACATGCTGCAATTTCCTTTGGTAAGCTGGAATTGGCCAAAATGGATGCCATGGGTAGGAGGAGAATCATACACCTTTTTTCAATATGTTTTTAATATCGCTGACTCCTCTATTAGCATTGGTGTTGGAATTATGATCTTTTTTAATAAAAAGGTTTTTGGGTAAGGGTGATGACTACTGAGTCAAAAAGCTAAGTATTCTATCTCGCAATTATCCCATATCTATTATTATAAGGTTCTGTCTGATCATATAAAGGAACAGCAGCTTTTAATATTAATTTTTCGTTGTTAATTGCCCACACTTGATCAATCATAATGTTGAAAGTTAAAATAATATTTGAATTCAAATTATAGACATCACAATACATAACTACTCTTTGAAAAGCAAACGGTAAATTATTTACTCATTATACATTGAAATGCAAATTTAAATTAAAACCATTATTGTCTCTGACATAACCTAACGTATGGCCTCAAGGTTTTAGATTTAGAGTACCCATTCGAATGCACCCTTTTCAATGGCTTTTGAAAATCATCTTCAATATTCTCAGTTACAAATGCTATTTCAACTCTCATCGGCTTGAAGGTATTGGTAAGAGGATGATAGCCTTCACTACATTTTGAACCTGCCTGTTAATTTGAAGCAAAAGCAATACTAGATTCCCCTGAAATCGATTCTCCATAGTCATTTACAAGGGTCAGGAATTTAAACCTAAATCAAAAAATACTTTGGTAAAAGGCAATCGTTTTTTTACATTTACAACATAAATGATTGTATATGCGTATTTCATCTTTTTGATTTAAATTTAAGAATAAGTTTATTTTCCCTTATTTGCGGAAAAGAGCAATAAATCATTTTTTTCTTATTCTACTGATCAAAAGATAGTTGACATCAACCCCTAAAATATAGATTACCGATAGAAAAATTAGTTCCGTTCTAAAGGGAAAATCTAAATGCAGTAAACCGGTCAAAGCAACCAAAACAGCCACGAGTGTAATCCCATTATTAAAATTTGATTTCATATAACTATGCTTTGTCATTAGGGGTTAATTACTTATTCATTTTGCTTATTACATCAATCAATATTTAGTATTAACAGTAACTCATCTTTTGTCGATTTCTATTCCAAAATTATTTAACAAAATACTGTACAATCATTATCACTTATAATATCCCGAGTTTAGTAAACTAAAAACAATAATATTGAAAAACGTTATCCTTAAACCCTATTATTGCATTTGAAATACAAAATAAAATCGAGATTTAATCTAAGTAGTGTGATTTGCGAATAATTAATCAAAAAGTATAGACTTCCTCCGGAGTAATTGCAAAATCCAACGCAATATCATGGGCATCTACATCCTCAATTTTGGTAACGGGATCAAAAAAAGAGAGGCCGATCCTAATGGTGCTATTAGAACATTGCGCTAGAAAACGGTCATAATAACCCTTGCCATATCCAACGCGATGACCCTGGCGATCAAAGGTCAAAAGTGGAACAAAAACTACCTCAATTTGTTCAGCCATGATCGGAATCCCAGATACAGGTTCGGGTATACCCCAGCGATTGATTTTCAAAGGGGTTTGATCAGTGAGTAAGAAATGTTCCAAAATATATCCATCAGAGATCTTTGGGACAACTGGCTGTTTGTCCTTGCCCTGTAATACAGAAAGCAGATAGGAAGTATCTACTTCTTTATTTTTTTCGGCCGTCATAAACAAATGATATAAGGAATAATGCCATAAGTCCAAAGACAAACAACGATTGGAAATTTGAATACTCCATTCTTCGATTCGCGATTCCGTTAAGGCTTCTCTGCGCTCCCGGTATTCCTTTCTTAAAGCTGATTTGGTATTCAATTAATTTTAATTTTTATTCTAAAATTAAGCATATTTATGAATCCTCCTCACCAAGGAGTTTTTTTCTAATGGCTAGAGAAAAACGTAACTTCGTAAAATGGAACAGCCGCCCATTGCGATTCAATTCAAAACACTACCCTCCAATCCTGGAGTTTATCAGTATTTTGATAAAAATGATACGGTGATCTATGTAGGGAAGGCCAAAAACCTCAAGCGCAGGGTAACTTCCTACTTTACAAAAGTTCACGACAACGCCAAAACCCGAATACTGGTGAAAAAAATCCACCGTATGGAGCATATAGTTGTCCCTACAGAAGTTGACGCGCTTTTATTGGAAAACAATCTCATCAAGAAATATCGTCCTCGATACAATATCCTTTTAAAGGACGACAAAACTTATCCTTGGATTTGCATCAAGAAAGAACCCTTCCCGAGGGTCTTTAGCACACGTAAAGTCATCCGAGATGGGTCGAGCTATTTTGGTCCCTATCCAAATGTAAAAACAGTTTATACCTTACTCGAACTCATTCGAGGACTTTATCCTATTCGCACATGTAACTTCGATCTATGTACAGAAAAAGTGCAAAAACAGTCTTATAAGGTATGTCTGGAATACCATATCGGTAATTGTATGGCTCCTTGCGAGGCGAAAGTGAGTGAACAAGATTATGACCAAAACATTTTAGCAATCCGAGATATCATCAAAGGGAATTTCCTAAGCTCAATAAATCAGTTCAAAAGTCAAATGAAGGAATATGCCAAAGCAATGAAATTTGAAAGTGCACAAGAGATCAAGGAAAAGCTTGAGTCTTTGGAAAACTACCAAGCCAAATCTACTGTTGTGAGCCCCAAAATCACCAATGTGGATGTTTTTACCATCATATCCGATGAAAGCTATGGTTATGTCAACTTTTTCCAAGTTGCCTTTGGCTCCATCATAATGTCCCATACGGTGGAAATCAAAAAAAAACTAGAGGAAAACGATGCCGAGATGTTGCCCTTGGCCATCGTCGACTTACGTCAGCGCTTCAATTCCCAATCCAAAGAAATATATGTCCCTTTTAAAATAGACTTAGGCCCAAATATTAAAGTGACCATTCCCAAACTCGGAGATAAAAAGAAGCTGGTAGAATTATCTCAAAGAAATGCCAAGTTTTTTCGCCTAGAGCGCTTTAATCAAATGAAAATCGTTGACCCCGAACGCCATGTAAAGCGTTTGATGAACCAAATGAAAACCGACCTCCGCCTACATCAGGAACCCACTCATATCGAGTGCTTTGACAATTCCAATATCCAAGGATCGAATCCTACTGCAGCCTGTGTAGTGTTTAGAAATGGTAAACCCTTTAAGAAAGACTATCGTCATTTTAAGATCAAAACCGTGGAAGGTCCCGATGATTTTGCCTCCATGGAAGAAGTCGTACACCGACGCTACAAACGTCTGTCTGACGAGGGGCAATCCCTACCCCAGCTGATCGTAATCGATGGTGGGAAAGGACAGCTCTCTTCGGCTGTAAAAAGTTTGGATCGACTGGGACTTCGAGGTCAAATTGCCATCATAGGTATTGCCAAAAGACTAGAGGAAATCTACTATCCTGGAGACACTATTCCCATGCATCTGAATAAAAAATCGGAAACTTTGAAAATCATTCAACAATTACGTAATGAGGCACACCGTTTTGGACTGACCCTTCACCGTAAAATTCGCTCTAATAGTGCGCTGAAATCAACTTTGGATGGTGTTGAAGGGATCGGCCCAAAGACCAAAGAACTATTAATTAAGGAATTTAAATCCCTGAAAAGGATCAAATCCGCTCCAAGAGGAGCTATCATTGAACTGTTGGGCAATGTTAAAGGTGTTAAAATTTACCAAAAATTACAGGGACTTTGATTTACTTTTGAACTTCTCTTAATAGTGAGAAAAAGTTTAAGAATCATTTACTTAATTTTGCCTTATGACGCTACCCGATAAAAAATATTTACTTATCCTTATTATATGCATTATAAGTACGCTTAGTTTTGCTCAACCCCCTGCTAAAGTTGACGTAACTGAGGTTAAACTCCCCTTCAAGGCAGGTGAATGGTTTAAATTCAGAATCCATTACGGTATTTTCAATGCAAGTTATGCCACCTTAGGTTTAACCAAAGATACAGTGAACAATGAAGCTGTTTTACATGCCAAGGGTTATGGAACGACAACAGGACTGCTTCGGTGGTTTTTTAAAGTAGAAGATCATTACGATACCTATTTTGATGAAAAAAAGGTCATTCCCTATAGGTTTGTGAGGGATATCTATGAAGGGGGATATAGCAAAAATTTAGAAATTAATTTTGATCACGATCAAAATTTAGCTCACGTAAATGATAAGAAACACCAAAAAAAAGAGTCTTTCTTAATTGCTGAAAATGCCCAGGATTTGATTTCTGCCTTTTACTACCTTCGCGCCTTCTTCCCAGGGGATAAGCTGACAATCAATGAAACTTTTGGCATCAACATGTTTTTTGACAAAGAAAACTACGTTTTTAAAATGAAATACGTAGGAAAAGAAATCCTCCCAACAAAATTTGGTAAAATTAAATGTATGAAGTTTAGGCCTTACGTTCAATCAGGGAGGGTATTTAGGGAAAAAGAAAGCGTAACGATATGGATTACGGATGACTATAATAAAATTCCTATCAGACTTCAAGCCGAATTAGCCATCGGTTCAATTAAGGTGGATTTGGATCAATTCAAAAATCTAAATGCCCCTTTCAATATCCAGTATAATTGAAACTTTACTGTTGTTTATTACTCTTTGTATAACTTTTTGTTAAATAGCTTGTGATTCAATGCACAAAGCAAGAAATTTGAATTTAACAAAAAGGTGTTCGTAACCCTATGAATAATGTTTTTGTCACACTATACCTATTGGCCGTTGTTGTTTTGCTTCAGTCATGTGAGTCCAGCAACTCTCCTGCTATAGATGAAACCACTGAAACAGAAGTGGAAATCAAAACTAAAAATCTAAAATACGGTTTTGACTTGGAACGATTCAGAATCGTAAAGAAAAAAATCAGAAGGGGAGATACATTTAGTTCGATTTTAGAGGATAATGGAATTACCTATCCCGAGGTTTACAATATTCTACAAAACATAAAAAACAAAGTAAATGTCAAACGCTTGGTGACTGGTAAAACTTACAAACTTCTATATACAAAAGACAGTATTGCATCACCAAAAGCATTTATCTATGAACCTGAGATGGATAGCTATAATGTGATTCAGCTCAGGGACAGTATATATGGTAAAAAGGTCAACAAGCCCGTCAAGGTTATGCTTAAAGAAGGAAACGGACTAATCGAAAATTCGCTCTACGAGACCATGGCCAATAGCGGATTGAACGACCAATTGACATATTATTTGGCGGATGTCTATGCTTGGAATATAGATTTTTACCGACTGCACAAGGGGGATCGATTTAAGGTGATCTACACCGAAAAATTTGTAGACGATTCGGTTTCCATTGGTATAGAGCGTATAAAGGCGGCTATATTTCATCATGCTGGAAAGGATTTTTACGCTTTCGAGTTTCAACCCGATTCCCTTAAAGGTATCGTTGAATACTTTGATGAAAATGCCAAAAATCTCAGAAGGGTTTTTTTAAAAGCTCCTGTGAAGTTTGGTCCTGTAACATCCCGTTACAATCTTAAACGAAGAATCTCTTATTATAGTAATCGTATCAAACCCCACCGAGGTACCGACTTTGCTGCCAGTGTTGGAACACCCATACTTGCTACTTCCGATGGAATAGTGGTCAACTCCTCATACTCAAGAGGAAATGGAAATTATGTAACAATAAGGCACAACAATACTTTCAGCACACAATACCTTCACATGAAACGCCGAAAGGTCAAAAAAGGGCAGTTTGTCACCCAAGGTCAAGTCATAGGATGGGTGGGGATGACAGGCTACACCTCAGGACCCCACGTTTGCTATAGGTTTTGGAAAAACGGTAGGCAGGTAGACCCCTTCCGACAAAAACTACCTGAAGCAAAACCCATTTCAAACCAACTAAAAGCCAAATATTTAAATGCCATTGTAGATTTGAAAACACAACTAGATTGCATATCTTTCTTTACAGAATCAACATACATTAACTCAGCATTAGCCATAACAGAAAGTGACACTAAATAAGCAAAATCCTTTGTCCCTTAAATCTTGGAAATTATTGGAGTCCAACTTCAAAAAAAACGTTCAGAAGAAAATAACCGACTACTTCTCAGAAGACCCCAAGCGCGTGGAAAGCCTTTCCCTTCAATGGGACTCTTTTTATGTGGATTACTCTAAAAACTTGTTGGATTTAGAAACCCTAAATCTATTGACGAAGATGGCAAGAGAATTAGGTCTAAACGATGCAATTGAGGCATATTTCAATGGAGTAAAGATAAACGAGACAGAGGACAGAGCTGTTCTCCATACCGCACTAAGACAGCTCAATCCCAAATCTATAATCGTAGACGGAGAGGACATAACTCCAAAAATTCAAGCAGTCAAAAAACAGATGTATGATTTTGCAAATAAAGTCATTTCAGGCAATTGGAAAGGTCATACAGGAAAAGCAATTAGCCATGTAGTCAACATCGGAATTGGTGGTTCGGATTTGGGACCTGCTATGGTAACCGAAGCACTTGAGTTTTACAGCAATCACCTTCAAATAACTTTTGTCTCGAATGTTGAGGGAGATCATTTGGCAGAAGTGATAAAGAAAGTGGATCCAGAGACAACATTATTTTTGATTGTTTCAAAAACTTTTACCACCCAAGAAACACTGAGTAACGCTAACACCCTAAGGAAATGGTTTTTAAACCACGCGCCAGAATCGGCCATCAGCAATCATTTTGTAGCTGTTTCCAGCAATTTGGAAAAGGTAACCGATTTTGGTATTGCCAAAGAGAATGTTTTCCCCATGAATGATTGGGTTGGGGGACGTTTTTCACTATGGAGTTCAGTAGGAATATCAATTTGTTTGGCTGTTGGCCCAAAGCATTTTGAAGATTTGCTTAAAGGGGCAGGTAAAATGGACCAACATTTTCGTACCGCCGTTTTTATTGAAAATATTCCTGTTATTTTGGCACTCATCACAGTTTGGTACAATAATTTTTGGGAGGTAGAAACTGAGGCCATTATTCCCTACTCTCAATATTTGAGAAATCTCCCGGCCTATCTTCAACAAGCCATAATGGAAAGCAATGGAAAAGGAGTGGACAGAAATGGAAAATCAGTAGATTATAATACAGGGAACATCATTTGGGGTGCCTCTGGAACAAATGGACAACATGCCTTTTTCCAATTGATGCACCAAGGAACCAAGATGATTCCCGCTGACTTTATAGGTTTTGCCCAACCATTGCATAAAAGGAACGATCATCAGGATAAATTAATATCGAATTTTTTCGCTCAAACCCAAGCCTTGATGCAGGGTAAAAATGAAGAGACAGTTATGAAAGAAATGTCCGATCAGGGAAAATCCCCAGCACAAATCGAAGCACTATTGCCATTTAAAATTTTTGAAGGAAACCGCCCTTCCAATACCTTATTTATTGAGCAGCTGACCCCGAGTAACCTAGGATCACTTATCGCCCTTTACGAACACAGAATTTTTGTTCAGGGTGTCATCTGGAATATCTTTAGTTACGACCAATGGGGAGTAGAATTGGGTAAGCAGTTGGCCAATAAAATCCTTAAAGATTTCGACAAAGAAGAATTTGACCACCACGATGCATCAACCCAAGGGCTGATCCAGCACTACAAAAAATTGAGAAAATAATTTTAGAATTTAAGGTCTTTGAGTTTCAGTTGGAGGCTCTTCTCTCCCCTGAATTCGTTTTCTTCTACTGTGTAAAGTATATCAAAAAGGTTCATACTTTTGATTTTGCTGATGTAGTTGGCCATCCCAAAACCGATTCCCGATATGGTAGATTTTGATTCGTCTCTCACTTCGATTTTTAAGTGACTTTGATCTTCACCAACGGCCTTTGTCCTCCCCCCGTCCAAGCAGTCTTTGGTCAAAAAAACAGGGCGCATATTGCCTGGGCCAAAAGGAGCCATCTGTGCCATGATTCTATGAAATTTTAAAGTGATTTTATCCAATGTGATTTCAATGTCATATGATTTAGAGGGGATACGTTGTTCTGGCAATATGGTTTGTTCTACTGCCAATTCAAATGCTCTTTTAAAAGTGAGATAATTCTCGGGGTTGATAGTTAGTCCCGCAGCATAACGGTGGCCTCCAAATTGAACAATATGCTCCTTACAAGTCTCCAAAATCTGATAAATATCTACCCCCTTTATCGATCGTACCGAACCAGTGTAATAATCTCCTGAGGCAGTAAAAACAATGGTAGGTCGATAATAGTTCTCGATAAGTCTTGAAGCCACTATCCCTAAAACACCCTTGTGCCAATCGGGCTGAAAAACAACTGTTGAAAATGTGTCCTCCTCCTGATTTATCTTGATTTGATCAAGGGCTTGAACGATAATTTTTTGATCCAACTCTTTGCGTTCACTATTGAATAATTCTATAGCTCTTCCTCTGGAAAGGGCCTCCTCCTGATTCTCTGACAAAAGGAGCGCAACAGCATGACTCCCATGTTTAATTCTTCCCGCGCCGTTGATTCTTGGAGCTATTACAAATACCAAATCGGATACGTTAATTTTCCTTTTGAGTTGACTGATAAAAAAACGAATGCCCAATCTTGGGTTTTCTTGAATTTGTTTAATACCAAAATGAGTAAGTACCCTATTCTCTTCTACTATTGGGACAATGTCTGCGGCAATTGCCATAGCGACCAAATCTATTAGAGGGAGAAGGTCCTCAATCTTCCCTCCTTGTTCGTGGTTGATGGCTTGAATCAGTTTAAATCCAATTCCACATCCACATAATTCTTTGAATGGATAGGAACAATCTGGTTGTTTGGGGTCTAAAATTGCAACAGCCTTTGGAAGCACTTCACTGGGTAAATGGTGATCGCAGATGATAAAATCGATTCCTAAAGTTTTGGCATAGGCAACCTTGTCGACTGCTTTTATTCCACAATCCATAGCAATAATCAATCCTATTTTTTCTCCTTTGGCGTAATCTATTCCTTTGGACGAAATACCATAGCCTTCCTGATAACGGTCAGGAATATAATAAATACAATGGGGGTAGATTTTTGTTAAAAATGAGTAGACTAGAGCCACGGCCGTAGTTCCGTCGACATCATAATCCCCATAAATCATTATTTTTTCCTCCTTTTGAGTGGCCTCAATAATCCGATAAACTGCCTTTCGCATACCCAACATCAAGAATGGGTCATGCAGATCTGAGAGTTCTGGACGAAAAAAAGATTTGGCGGAATCGTAATCATCGATACCACGTTGTAAAAGTAAAGATGCGATTTCTTTCGGAACACCTATTTCTGACTGTAATTGTATGATTTTATCCTCATCGGGGAGAGGTTTAGGACTCCATTGCATCTCAATTATTTATTTTACCAGCTATACAAATGACAAATTCTCCTTTAGGGATTTGGTTGGTAAAATGGTCCAACGCATCTTTTATTGATCCTCTGTAAGTTTCCTCAAACATTTTTGAAAGCTCTCTCGAAATTGAAACGCCTCTGTCAGGGCCAAAGATTTCAGAAAACTGGCCCAAGGTTTTGAGTAGTTTGTGAGGCGATTCGTAAAAAATGAGTGTTCTAGATTCATTAAACAACATTTCCAAACGTTTGTTTCTTCCTTTTTTTGGGGGTAAAAAACCTTCAAAAACAAAACGACCAGAAGCCAAACCACTTTGCACCAATGCGGGGATAAGTGCAGTAGGACCGGGCAAACAAGTGACTTTTAAATTGAGTGACAATACCTCACGAACCAAAAGAAAACCAGGATCAGAAATCCCGGGCGTTCCCGCATCTGATATGAGTGCGATGTTTATTCCAGCAGTCAATTTTGAAGTAACCAATTTCAATTTTCTGTGCTCGTTGTGCATATGGAAAGCTTGCATGGGAGTGGTAACTTTATAATGATTGAGTAGCTTACTACTGGTTCGAGTATCCTCTGCCAATATCAGGTCAACCATCTTAAGGGTATCTACAGCCCTGAAGGTCACGTCTCCTAGATTTCCTATCGGTGTTGGTACTAAGAAAAGCTCCCCCATTTTTTTGTCATTCATAAAAATAAAAATGCTATTGGAAATTATTCTCTATAATTTTCAAAAATCTGCTTTCATATTGTTCCTTCCCCTCCCAATAGTTGTAATCAGGCTTGATCATGTTGAGGATGAATTTTTGTGCGGCCTCCCAAGTCTGAAGGGCAGCAATCTGCGAAATAGCGCGTTGATAGTCTTTTGGCTTTTTATCAAAAAGGTGTTTGATAAATGCCAATCTATCATTGAGGTCTATTTGAAGTCCCTTAGAAAACTTATCATTTAAACTTTTTTGTGTTTCTTTATTTTTGATTGGAACTTCTTTTTTCTTTTCAAATGATATCTCCGTATTGTTGCCCTGAAATAAGTCAGCTACCGGGGGCTTTACCTCGGGTATTTCTTTGACGATTTCATTGATGGTCCCCATAGTTGATTGGAATTCCTCCCGATCACTAAGGTGTTCTTGTGGTGTTTCAGACTCGGGTTTAAATTTAATAAAGTCAACAGCTCGATCGAAATTGGTTTCTAAATCCTCCCAAAAATCTTTTCCAGAGCCTTCTGAATTTTTGATTAGAATTAGGCATTCGAATAGAAGAAAAGTAGCATCGTAAACTTTCTTATAGTTGTAAGGCTCCTCCATCTCAAGGATTTCTTTAGCCAACTGTTTGAGTTGTTGATGGATTTTATTGGACATAAATTATCCTATTGAGAAACTTTGTTTTTAATACCTTTGTATGACTGTAAATTACAAAATGTTTTTAGAAAACCCTGTAAACCATAAAGAACAATTTGGATGGATCGAGGTAATTTGCGGGTCGATGTTTTCGGGAAAAACAGAGGAGTTGATTCGTCGCTTAAGACGCGCCCAATTCGCAAATCAAAAAATAGAAATTTTCAAACCGGCCATTGATAAGCGATACGACGACCAGATGGTCACTTCACATGACTCCAATCAGATTCTTTCTACCTCTGTCCCTGCAGCGTCCAGCATTCCTAATTTGACGAATGACTGTGAAGTGATTGGGATTGATGAGGCCCAATTTTTTGACGATGAGATCGTAGAAGTTTGTAATGATTTGGCTAATCGTGGCATGCGGGTAATTGTTACAGGACTTGATATGGATTATAAGGGAAACCCTTTCGGGCCCATGCCAGCTCTTATGGCTACCGCAGAATATGTTACTAAGGTCCACGCTGTTTGCACCCGAACGGGGAACTTGGCACATTATAGCCATAGGACATCGGATCAAAAAGAACTAGTTTTTCTAGGAGAAAAAAACAGTTATGAGCCTTTGAGTAGAGGTGCTTTTAATTTGGCTTTAAAAGAGCAAGAAAAGGAGGCCTCTAAAAAAAATGATAAAAAGAAAAAATCTTGACTTTTCTTGAAATTGATCTTAAAAAACTGGAATACAACTATTTTTCGCTAAAAGAAAGGTTAAGTCCCAATTCTAATATTATAGGAGTGATTAAGGCAAATGCCTATGGAAGCGTCGCTCTCCCTATTGCAGAAAAATTAGTTGGACTGGGCATAGAAGCTCTCGCAGTAGCCTATGCTGAGGAAGCTGTCCAACTGAGGCAAATTGGAATAAAGGTCCCTATTTTGGTTTTCTATCCACAGTTGGAAAATTTTAATAATATAATCCATCACAATTTGGAACCCGTCTTGTACAGCAAAAGGAGTTGGGAAAAATTTGCGGAGCGCGTAAAGGAGAAAAAAAAAGCCGCTTATCCAATACACATTAAATATAATACAGGTTTAAATAGAATTGGCTTTCACCCCAACGAGGCAAATTGGGTTGTAGAGGAAATTAGTAATGGCCCTTTTGAGGTAAAATCCATCTACTCCCATCTAGGACAGACGGAATCCCTTAGGCCAGATGCTGAAACAGAGCGTCAAATTGGTCTCTTCAAGGAGGTCATGCAAAGACACAAGGAAGCTAGTCATCCTAGGCCTGAGTTCCATCTTTTAAATACCTCAGGCGTGTTCAATTATCCTGAATATCATTTGGATTGGGTAAGGGTTGGTATTGGATTGTATGGCTTTGCTAATCATCCTAAGTGGAACGAAACTTTACAACCAGTTGCTCAACTGAAAACGAATATTACCCAGATTCATGAGATCAAAGCAGGTGAAACGGTCGGTTATAACTGTGGCTGGAAAGCACCCCAAAACACCCGGATTGGGGTTTTGCCCATTGGACACGCTGATGGCTTTTCGAGGCAATATGGACATGGCAAAGGCTGGGTATCGATCGATAGCCACAAGGCACCAGTAGTGGGAAATGTCTGTATGGACATGATCATGGTCGAACTTGGAAATATTCCATGCGATGAAGGATCAGAGGTAGTGGTTATCGGGTCAGCAGTCAGAGCCGATGAATTGGCAGAAAACGCTGGAACCATTTCTTATGAATTGCTCTCTGCTTTGGGAAATCGAATTCCAAGGATTGTTAAAACCTAAAAATTATTAATTGTTATAAATCAAACAGTTTGTTGAGATTTTGAAAAAAATACTATTGAAGTTGTGGGCAATGTCATAAAGCTTAATTTTGCCAAAAATTTTATTCCATGAAATTAGCAGTTGTAGGCGCAACAGGAATGGTTGGAGAAGTGATGCTTCAAGTCCTATCAGAAAGAAATTTTCCCTTTACGGAGTTAATTCCTGTAGCTTCAGAAAGGTCTGTCGGTAAAAAGGTAGTATGTGCAGGCAACTCGTATGAGATTATAGGGTTGGAAATAGCGGTTTCCATGAAACCTGATATTGCATTATTTTCTGCGGGTGGTTCGACCTCATTAGAATGGGCCCCAAAGTTTGCTAAAGTGGGAACTATAGTGATTGATAATTCCTCTGCTTGGCGCATGGATCCCTCAAAAAAATTGATTATTCCAGAAATCAATGCTGATGAATTGACTTCTTCTGATAAAATCATTGCTAATCCCAATTGCTCTACCATTCAAATGTTAGTGGCATTGAATCCCTTACAAGAACAATATGGAATTGAGCGCATAGTGGTGTCAACTTATCAATCGATAACTGGAACAGGGGTTAAGGCGGTGCAACAGTTGGAAAACGAATACAATGCAGAAAAAGGTGAAATGGCCTACCCTTACCCAATTCATAGAAATGCCTTGCCCCACTGTGACGTTTTTATGGAGAATGGTTACACCAAGGAGGAAATGAAATTGGTGAATGAGACACACAAAATTCTAGACGACACCTCAATAGGAGTTTCTGCCACTGCCATAAGAATTCCTGTAGTAGGTGGGCATAGCGAATCGATCAATGTGCAATTGAAAAACGATTTCGAATTGGAGACCATCATAAAGCTACTTAATGAGAGTCCGGGTCTGGTGGTCCAAGATAATCCTAATATGAATATCTATCCCATGCCCATTTATGCTGAAGGGAAGAATGAGGTTTTTGTTGGACGAATCAGAAAAGACGAATCACAAGACAAAACACTTAATCTTTGGGTGGTGGCCGACAACCTTAGAAAAGGAGCAGCGACTAATACAATTCAAATTGCTGAGTACCTGCTTGACCAAAAATTTATCTAATCTTTCAAACGGTTTTTAAACCTTTGCCTCGTGAAATGTTAAAAATCTAGAGTATTTTTTGTCATAGCGCTGCGATTGTATAATTAGCTTTAGCACAGTACTTATGAAGCTTTTATTTAAACCAATTAATGAAATACATTTTACCTGTAGGCTAAATCTATTAATGAAAAAATGAGAATACTTAGATCAGGATAAAAAAGTATGAATTGATTCCTAAAGGAGTGCAAAATTGTCAAACTTTAACTCCTTTGAATTCTTTTTTTAAAAGAAATAAAATTTAGTATGAATTCCCGCGAAAATGAAATAATGTAGTGATTTGATTAGGTTTGTTTTTTCATTGAAATTATTTGGAGTATCTCAAAATTAACTAATATTTGTTTCTTATGGGGAAAAGTATTAGACTATATGAAAATACTCAGTAGAGCTATTAGAAAAATATAAATTTTTATGTTACCAAGAGTTTAAAAAAACATTCGACAAGGCGCTATATTGTAAATATTTCTCCTATTTATTTTTTTAAAACATCTCTCGACTTTTTCCATGTTTGATTCCCTAACTTTTTAGAGTATAACACCTAGCAATTTATATATATGGCCTGTAAAACTTTTAAAACTAAATGACCCAGCACTATGCTTAAATATTGAAATACTTGATAATAAGTGAAGCTGTTCACTCCAAGACTGAAACAGGTTAGTTAATGGATCAACCTTTACATGTTGTATTCAAACTGCTGACGGGGCAGGTTTAGATGCTTAGAGGACCAAAGTTCCTCTATTCAAAAACCAAAATAACTTATAGCCGCTATGCATATGCTGGACTCGTATCTATAAGTAAGAATGAAAGAGCTGGAAATGGAGAATGAGAAGTTTAAGTAACAGTTGACGGAACTCAATGATTCTCTAGGCTTATTAAAAAGGAAATTGGGAAAATTGAAAAATATATAGCTGAGTTAAAAATTTTGGTGGAGGAATTCAAAATAGAATGAGTATATACTAATCCTCCATCGAAAAGTCTTCCATAAATTTCGTGGTGTAATTCCCTGAAATATAATTGGGATGGTCCATCAGTCTACGGTGAAAAGGAATGGTAGTTTTTATCCCCTCAATTACAAATTCATCTAATGCACGTCTCATTTTGTTAATAGCCTCTTCTCTTGTTTGAGCGGTAGTAATCAATTTTGCAATCATAGAATCATAATGGGGAGGAATGATATATCCTCCGTATACATGTGTATCAAGTCTCACTCCATGACCACCTGGGAAATGGAGGGTAGTTATTTTTCCTGGACTGGGTCTAAAATCATTATAGGGATCTTCGGCATTGATTCGGCATTCTATGGAATGCATACTGGGTAGGTAATTCTCACCTTTAATAGTTACTCCAGCTGCCACAAGAATTTGCTCTCTTATCAGGTCAAAGTTAATGACCTGCTCTGTAATTGGATGCTCTACTTGAATACGGGTGTTCATCTCCATAAAGTAAAAATTTCGATTTTTATCTACTAAAAATTCTACAGTTCCTGCCCCTTCGTATTTGATGTACTCTGCTGCCTTCACTGCAGCTTCTCCCATTTCCTCGCGAAGTTCTCTGGACATAAAAGGTGAAGGGGTTTCTTCCGTCAATTTTTGGTGCCTTCTCTGCACTGAGCAATCGCGTTCTGACAAATGACAGGCTTTTCCTTCGGAGTCTCCTACAATTTGAATCTCAATATGGCGGGGTTCTTCAATGAGTTTTTCCATATACATTCCATCATTTCCAAATGAAGCTGCAGCTTCTTGTCGAGCACTCTCCCATGCTTTGTGTAAATCCTCTTCTTTCCAAACTGCACGCATGCCCTTACCTCCTCCTCCTGCTGTTGCTTTAAGCATTACAGGATAACCTATTTTTATGGCTATTTTTTTTGCTTGATTAAAGGACTCCAGGATGCCCTCAGATCCAGGAATAGTTGGAACTCCCGCAGCTTTCATAGTAGCTTTTGCAGTAGCTTTATCTCCCATCTTTTCAATCATATCTGAGGATGCACCTATAAATTTAATACCATGTTCCTTGCATATTTTTGAGAATTTGGCATTCTCAGATAAAAATCCATATCCCGGATGGATCGCATCAGCATTACAAATTTCAGCAGCGGCAATAATATTAGCAGTCTTTAAATAGGACTCAGAACTCTTAGGGGGGCCAATACAAACTGCCTCATCCGCAAAACGAACATGGAGACTTTCCTCATCGGCTGTTGAATATACTGCAACCGTTTTGATTCCCATTTCTTTACANGTCCTTATCAATCGCATGGCAATCTCNCCACGATTGGCAATTAATATTTTTTTAAACATTGGAAAGCGGTTTAAGCCGGTTCAACTAAAAATAGGGGTTGATCAAATTCTACAGGGGAGGAATCGTCNACTAAAATTTTAACGATTTTACCACTGATTTCAGATTCTATCTCATTNAATAATTTCATAGCTTCTACTACACACAAAACATCTCCCTCTTTAATAATGTCTCCCACTTCAATAAATACTTCTTTGNCTGGAGAGGGTTTTCTGTAGAANGTTCCNATCATCGGAGATTTAATGGTAATGAAGTTATCGGCTTCAGCNNCGGNAGATTCNCTTTTNGGCGTTGCAGGGGTATCCGATTCTGACAAGCTTACNGGAANTTGTCGCTCTTGTACNATTACATTAGGANGTGTNTGAACTGNNGTTTGCATTTCAGCANNAGGAACANNGGCATTTGTTTTGATTGTGATTTTAAAATCATCCNTTTCNAGCTTCACTTCGTGAGCTCCTGATTTGGCNACAAATTTGATTAAATTTTGAATTTCTTTTATTTCCATAATTCAAATGATTATAATTTTTTAATAGGCCCAAGTTAAGTAGGCCGCTCCCCAGGTAAAGCCGCCACCAAAAGCAGCAAAAACCAATTTATCCCCTGGNTTTAANTTTGATTCGTAATCTTTAAGTAAAAGCGGTAGNGTTGCCGCTGTTGTATTTCCAAAATATTCAATGTTAGACATAACTTTCTCATCAGATAAACCAATGCGTTTGGTAATGGCATCAATAATTCTTTTGTTNGCCTGGTGGGGGACAAGGTAAGAGATGCTATCTNGTTCAATTTCNTTNTGTTGAATGATTTGTTCAACAGCGTTGGTCATCTTTGAAACGGCATATTTAAATACAGATTTTCCGTCTTGATACAAATTGTGCATTCCTTTTTCGAGCGTATCNNTAGAGGTGGGATACATTGATCCTCCNGCTTTGATATTAAGAAACATTCTTCCATGNCCATCAGATCTNAAATANTCGTCTTCCCATCCGTATCCNGCTTTACTCTNTTCGAATAGAACAGCTCCTGCACCATCCCCAAAAATAATACAAGTAGTCCTNTCCGAGTAATCTACAATAGATGACATTTTATCCGCTCCGATAAGNAGTACTTTTTGATAGCGNCCGCTAGCNATCATGTTNGATGCATTGGACATTCCATATAAAAAACCAGAGCAGGCCGCTTGAAGATCGTAACCAAATGCATTGGTAGCTCCAATTTCCGANGCGACATATGCAGCNGTAGCNGCTACGTTCATGTCTGGCGTGATNGTAGCAAANATAATNGCATCAATTTCTTTNGGGTCAACTTTTNTTTTTTCTAGGAGGTCTTCNGCNGCTTTTATAGCCATAAAAGANGACCCNTTAGNGGGATCCNTGAGAATTCTTCTTTCTTTTATCCCTGTCCTTGCTACAATCCANTCATCATTTGTNTCCACCATCTTTTCCAAGTCAGCNTTNGTAAGTTTATCCTCNGGAACGTATNCACCTACTGCTGTTATTGCTGCTTTTATGGGGCCTTGATTGATATAATTCATCNGTAGATTACTTCCTTTTGAACNGTCAATATNATCTGTGAAGATAGTAGTTTTTNGNAGCAAACAAAATCTTTGNNTACAAAAAAAGNTCTTCAAAAAAAGGAAGANCTTTTNGAATANTTTNGTTNTAAATTAGGCTTCGATAAATTCGTTGTTGTCAATCAAAATATTACCTCTGTAATAAAGTTTACCCTCGTGCCAGTGAGCACGGTGGTACAAGTGGGCCTCACCNGTTGTGATGCAAGTTCCAATTTGAGGGNTGNTNGCTTTNAAGTGAGTTCTCCTTTTATCNCTTCTTGTTTTCGATATTTTTCTTTTNGGATGCGCCATTTTTGTCGCTTTNAGTTGATATATTTTATTTTAATAANTCTTTCAATTTGTCCCATCTAGGGTCNGTNCCATTTGATGGAGATTTTTCTTGGGGCTGCAAATCTTTTAGTTTTTCTAAAATCTCTGATTTTAAGGTACCCTCAGCTATGCCGGGGTGAACTTTCTTCNGAGGTANGGACANTANAACCATTTCATAAATGTATTGCGCTACTCTAATTTCATGNGAACCATGAGGGAGAATTAATATCTCGTCGTCATTANGNTNTTCANATGACCCAAATTTNACTATCAATNTAAATGAAGTGTCTATGGGCAATTCAAATGGCNCAGTAGAAATATCACATGAAACAGTAACTCGACCTTTTGCAATAAANTTCAATTCCAAAAGNGTTATTTTTTTTTCTAAAGCCAAATTAACTTNTATTTGAGCNTTTTGNAAATCTACAAAATCAAATTNTTCAAAGAACTTATTATTAAGCTTAAAATCGAANTGGTGAACACCTTCCTTTAGNCCTGNAAACGGNATAAAGAATTCTGAAAATTGTTCCATCATTCCAACTTTTNAATNNGCAAATTTATAAAAAAAAAGCTTTGATCTATTACCTTNNGCTAATTTTCAAGTTTATTTTCGGTGGTATGGATTTTTTTCTCTTTTCTATTAAAAAATATATTTCGAGCCATGAACATCGCATTTCTGAAAGATTCTATNTCAGCTACCCCTTTCCCAGCAATTTCAAAAGCTGTTCCGTGATCTGGAGAAGTCCTCACCTTACTNAGGCCTGCCGTAAAATTAACCCCCGCTCCNANAGTTAAGGTTTTGAATGGGATGAGCCCTTGGTCATGATACATNGCCAAAACNGCATCAAACTTTTGATGGATTTGATGACCAAAAAAACTATCCGCAGCATANGGACCATAAATCAGGTGNCCAAATTCATTTAAATCCTTAATTAGAGGACGAGTAATTTGGTCATCTTCCNTACCAATTANTCCTTTGTCCCCCGTATGAGGATTAAGTCCAAGGACTGCAATTTTGGGTCGAGAAATGTCNAAATCCTGTTGTAAGGAAAGTTCCAGTTGTTGAATTTTTTCTTTCAGTAGNTCAATAGTCAATACNCTGGAGATGTCTTTTACAGCAATATGATCACTNACTAAAGCAATTTTTAGACGGTCAGAAACCATAAACATCAAACTATTACCTTGAAGTTCATTCGCCAAATAATCGGTATGACCTANAAATTTGAAATNCTCTGACTGAATTGTCTCNTTGTTGATTGGAGCGGTAACTAGGGCATCCACCTGATCATTTTTTAATGCAGAAACTGCTGATTTTAGNGATTCAAAAGCCATGCTNCCNGCNATTTTTGAAGNTTCACCATAAGNGAGCTTTTCGTCTNTCATTTGAAGATCAAAGACATTCAGTTGGGCTTTGTGTAGTCTTTCNTTTTTGTTTTTTAGGCAAAACTTAGATTTAAGCTGGAAATGTTTCTTTTGTCTTTCGAGTAGNTCTAATGGTCCAAAAATTAGAGGNGTGAAAAATTCAAATAACCTNNGATCTTCAAAGATTTTCAAAATGATTTCNATCCCAACTCCGTTAGGATCTCCTATCGAAATACCCAGCTTTATTTTCCCCAACATTGGTGTNGCNTTTATTCCTAATTTTACAANGCAAATGTAATTAAATCTAGCTGATGTTNACTGGAATCGTTGAGTCGTTTGGGANAGTCGTCGAATTGGAAAAAGACCAAGGAAACCTCCACCTTAGCCTTGAAAGTANTTTNACCCAAGAATTAAAGATNGACCAAAGTTTGGCCCACAATGGCGTNTGTCTTACTGTAGTGAAGATCNAAGGAAATCAATACACNGTAACCGCAATTCAAGAAACTTTGGAAAAATCTAATCTTNGTAAAATAAAAAAAGGNGATTTGATCAATCTGGAAAGAGCAATGATGATGAACAGCCGTCTAGATGGCCATATTGTTCAGGGTCATGTAGACCANGTAGGTATTTGTACGGGNNTAGTATTNAGGGATGGGAGCTGGTTCTTTGACTTTGAGTATGATCAAAATCNAAAAAACATTACGATCGAAAAGGGCTCGATTTGCNTCAATGGAGTNAGTCTCACTGTGGTNAAGTCGANACTNAATNGTTTTTCTGTNGCCATTATACCCTATACGTATNAACACACCAACTTCAACTTGGTTCAAAAAGGAGATACCGTTAATTTAGAATTTGATATGATCGGAAAATANATATCAAAATTGTATNGTTTGAGAGCATAGAAAAATTTAATCTATATTTATTAAAAACTATTTATCATGGAAATTCTTGAATTATCAACTATTCTTCTNACCNTAGCTTCAATTTTTACTCTAATAAATATTCGTCTTTTGAAACTTCCTCAAACTATTGGTTTGATGATTTTAGCACTCTGTCTTTCCATCNCATTGGCANTTATAGGGCTTATTTTTCCTANGGTAATTGNAACTGTAACAGAAATCACCAGAGAATTTGATTTTAGTGAATTATTGGTAAATGTTATGCTNCCTTTTNTACTTTTTGCAGGAGCAATGAGTGTTAATGTTCATGAACTTTTAAAAGANAAAGTGACAATTTTACTATTAGCTAGTTTTGGNGTTCTTTTTTCTACATTTGCTGTAGGATCCGGAGTTTTCTGGTTAATACANCAACCCNTNTTNGGNTTGACNGATTTGGGATTATCATATATAGATTGTCTTTTATTTGGTGCTTTAATAGCGCCCACAGACCCTATAGCAGTTTTAGCCATGATTAAAAAAATGAATTTATCCTCAATTACCGAGACNCGTATTGCCGGAGAATCTCTTTTCAATGACGGAATTGGAGTTGTTGTTTTTTTAACCCTAATAAGTATCCAACAAGATGGTNTAGAAAATATTACGGCTGCTGCTGTAGGTAGTTTATTCGTGACTGAAGTNTTGGGAGGTATTGCCNTAGGATCNTTAATGGGTTATTTTGGACTGAAACTTTTGAAATATATTGAAAATGAACATACCGAACTCGANGTATTNATTACTATCTCCTTAGTTTTNTTGTTGCCGATANTATGTCACTATTTNCATTTTTCTGCTGTTCTTGGTGTTGTAATGATGGGTTTATTTTTNAATCAAAACCTAGATATNGACCAAAAAGTGGATGGCGTTCAAAAAGCNATGGGAGATTATGTTTATAAGTTTTGGCACCTTTTGGATGANACNCTCAANGCCATATTATTCATTCTTATCGGACTNGAAATCATTATGATATTTGAATCCTTCCAATTNCCATTCATTACCATTTCTATTTTGGTAATTATTTTGGTAGTAGTTTCAAGAGGTATCGGGGTGACTATTCCCATTGCCTTTTTGTCGCTTTTCAAAAAGTTTGAAAAAAAAACCGCTTTGATCATTACATGGGGTGGNCTTAGAGGTGGACTCAGTGTGGCCTTAGCATTGAATTTACCAGACTCGNTAGGTGAGGGTAAAGCACTCATTCTTTTTCTGACATATGTAATTGTACTNTTTACAATTTTNGTTCAAGGGCTGACCTTAAAAAATATTGTAAAATAGAACGACANAAATTTTTTGTCTTATTATCTTTACGGTGANTCATTAATGCTGTGACAACAGCTATGTCAAACTAATATAGAAAGGAGGTGTCAAATGTCTTACATATGTAATTTAGGGAAGTTAGGACNGCAGATACCTTTAAGTACTGCATCCTAAGTTATCCTTATCTATNAGTTAAATGCGAGCCGATGGGCTCGCATTTTTTTTTCTTACCTCATCATGATTTGCATAAGCTTTAACTNAAGTCTATTGTTTTTTCTTTCAAGAATAAANCTCTAAAATGGTNCAATNGGAGCNATGGNATATTTAAATTTTTTAATTGATATAATACATTTTGAAAGCTACAAGTGTTATTTTTATNGATGGNTCTATTTTAGAAGCTATANAAATTTCTTTTAAATGAAATTTAGTAATTAATATGTTTAGAAAATGGTATATAAGCCTCNTTTTCTTTTATTTTTTATCCTCGAAANCATANAGTCAAATCACCGGAANTGTATTGGATAAAGTCAATAATATCCCTTTGGAATACGCTACGATTATTATCAAAGAGNAGGGTGAAATTCTGGACGGTACGATTTCAAAACCNGACGGCAGCTTTATGATGCCNATTGTTGGTGATGGAATTATTTCTTTAGAAATTTCTTTTTTGGGATATAAAACTCNAATAAAATCTAATATAAAAGTTGAAAAAAATTCTCCTTTATCGCTGGGTGAAATAGGATTGCAATCCAGCCAAGATTTGCTGGAAGAAGTNGTNATTGAAACNAACATCGCTGCNATNCGTAACAAAATTGATCGAAAGGTGTATTCNGCCAGTGAATTCTCAATAGCTCAGGGNGGNACAGGAATTGATGTAATCAAGAACCTCCCATCGGTATCATTTAATGGCATGGGAGAAATCAGGGTGAGAGGANCTACTGGTTTTGTNGTCTTNTTAAACAATAAACCTGTTCAATCTGACGTACAAAGTTTATTGAATCANATCCCTGCCAACAGCATTAAAAATATCGAGATTATTACTGCTCCNTCCGCCCAATATGATGCCGAAGGAAAAGCAGGTATTTTNAATATTNTGACCCTAAAGAACGNCTTTGAAGGAGATTATTTTCAGATAANTACTCTATTGGGCGCTCCCTCNGTAGAGGATTATAATAATGNTCAATCGGCCCGGCGNTTTGGGNTAGATATAACCTACAATACTTTAGGAAAAAAATGGAATTTTTCATCTGGTTTCAGCTTTCAAAGAAATGATATCTCNGGAAGAAGAGAGGGGGATGTNTACACCATAATTCGGGACAAATACACCCGATTCCCATCTGANGGAGAACGNAGTTTTAACGAAATGAATTTCTCAGGGCGATTAACGGTAGATTACCAGCTTTCNGATCAGGATATGTTTTCGCTCGGACTATATGCAGGAAAAAGAATGAAAGAAAGAACAGCTGATATTCTCTACCATAATAATTATNCGATCATAGATGATGAGATTGACTACCGATTTCAATATTACAATGAAAACCTGAGGGTGAGGAAAAGTGATTTTGTTTTGGGNAGTTTNGACTATNATCATCTTTTTGAAAATTCCGCCATGCTCNATACNTCTGTGCTTNATGAATATACCCTTTTGGGAGGGCCTACCACCAACAGAAATTTGGGACACCCTGATAACTCTATAATTTATCAAGATGAATACAATACCAATGACAACCCNCTTTACGGATTANGGATNAATTTAGATTATGATTTCAAACCCCTCTCTATCGGCACGCTAAAAATNGGTTACCANTTCAGAAATTTNAATCATACCGGNGATTTTGTATACGAACGAAAAAANAACACCACACAGNTNTTTGAGCTCGTTCCTGAGTTTTCGAGTGAAGTAAACNTAAAAAGGTCGATACATGCTGCCTATTTACAATATAAAGTCAGCTTTGANGAATGGAGTTTTGCGGCAGGCTTACGTTTGGAAAATATGCATAGAGNCTTGAATTTGAAGGATAAAACCGGACAGCTTAATCAAGATTATTTGCTGGACTTTGCNAAACTTTTTCCCTCTGCCAGTGTCAATTATAAATGGAAAGAGAAGGTATCNTTTCAACTGACATACAGCAAGAGAATTGAACGCACCACTACCTTTAAAATGAACCCTTTCCCAGAAAGAGAACATTCTGAAACCCTAGAACAAGGNGATCCCAATTTACATCCCGAACTNATNGATNAATTGGAGTTGAGGGCCGATTATCAAAATAAAAAAGGNAATAATATCTTTTCAAGCNTGTACTACCGAAATGTCAATCATTTGATTAATAGGGTTAATGNGGTGTATAACGATACTATATTAAATAGAATTTACTCNAATGTAGGCAATGCCAAGCTAATTGGAAGAGAATTTGGAAGTGAATACAACATNGGNAAAAAATTAAAAATTCTGGCNTCCTCTAACNTATACTATTTTATAATTAAAGGNNCATTTGANGGTCGTCCTGTNAATACTGAAGATTATGTGTACGACCTAAATATCAANGGTACTTATCGTTTTTCTGAGTCGNCTTTCATGCAACTTAACTTTAATTATGTTTCTGAGAGGATAACAGCTCAAGGGAGGGATTCGGAGTATTACTCTCCCAACTTAACATTAACCAAACGNTTTTGGGATAAACAGTTAACGGCCACNTTGCAATGGAAAAATATCGATATGGGGCTGATGAATACCAATGAGCAANGAATNACAACCCAGAGGGAAAACGAATTTTACACCACAACCAATTACGTCTATGAAGTAGATATGATTTTGATTAGTCTGAGTTATAATTTCAACAACCAAAAAAANACAGCCAAATTTATCGACAGTGAATTTGGAAAAAGGGAGTTCTAAAATTTGTGTAATCCATCACAAAANNNNANGTCTTTGGNTTTGGTNCAACNANAAAGGNTAAACCTATTGTCGTATTTGATNGGATTTCCTTNCATATCAGTGAGGTTTNCTCTANCCTCAATTANAATCTGGNCTCTGGCTTTTCTGTAANTCGTCNGTNTGCCGTTCTANATAAACTTAATTTTAAGCAGAGTAGAGNNGCCATTGNNGCCTTTAGCGACCCTTGANNTNNATTCCNTGNNGTTNTTTCANAGGNTAANNAATATTGTTATCGCAATTGGNAGCTACAATATCNTCTATNATGAAAAAAGGGGATGAGACATTGAGAATCAANTAACNGGACTAAAAGTTGATTNAAGCGGCTTTAANTTTTTGGAAGTACTATCCTTTCNCTTTTACCAAGGGTCTTGATTTCAANTTTTAAGGCNGCTTTTATTTCAGNGNAATCAAATTTACAGTCTANGTCTANGGAATTTTCACCTGTCTTTAATATAAAATCTGCAGNGNAAATCTTNAAGCTTTTCAGCAGGTTCCANTGGGCATCNAAAACCNAAACTTCNTCCCCACCGCTNTATTGTAATCTTTGGCCTTTCTCCAAAACCAAGGGTAANTCTATTTTTTTATAATTATTGATCTCCAAACTGATCTCGCTCAATGCNGANTTTTGTGCGCTAAGNAAAAACTGNAGCGGCTGTTCGGAAGCNGNATTTNCAAANNTAAANGTAGAATTCAATGGCTCTCCAGGTTGGCGTACTTTCTTTTGGTGNGTAAAAATATGTGAGTGGACGGCTTGCCAAGACCAAGACTGATTGTCANTCCTTTNNANTGTAAACTCTTTATTATTATCNCGCATTGCAGATTTTTGTGCCTCGGTAAANACATTGGAAAGTCTTAGTTTTTCCCANTCTCCTACCTTTTCNANAATTATATCTGAATTCCCATTTTGAGCAATGCTTTCTGGGTCTGCCACNAAGGCATAGCCTGCNNCATAACCNGCGGATTTNGTAAGCATCCATTCGATGTCTTCCAAACTGGTCTCNGCCGTCATNTTAAACCACCCTAACATCCCAGGCATAAAATTGCGTTGNAAATAGGCTTGATTGTTAAANCGGTATTGAGTTTGACTTTCNCGAAAACCAGCGTACCANGGTTCGCCCCAGTTCATNCGAGAATAAATNTGCCAGAAAAAATGGGTNGTTCGACTAGCATCGATAATCAGGTGGTCTTTTAGTTCNGGAGCCAAAGCCTTGTACCAAGTNNAGGGCATAAGGGATTCNCCATAGGTTCCCAATCCAGTTGAGCGGTTCCCTTCCAAGCCATCGAATGAAATCTGNCGCAGACCTGTTTTNTTGTATAGCTCAGCTAGGGTTTCGGACATNTCTATGGTCAAATCGGCATCNGTCAAAAAAACCTTATACCCGTGGTCTAATAATTTTGAAATTTTAACTCCAGAGTTNTGGGCTGAAGCTTGCGTGCCAAAAGCTGCNCGCTGACAATCCNGCAACCGCCATGGNGAAGCCTCCGAAACACTGCCNTAGCGNATCAACTCCTTGCCTAAAACAACNGTTTTGAGNGTNTTATTTTCCATTTGGTTAAAAAAAATTGGGGAAGCAATTTCAATTTCAGTATCGTCCTTGCCNAGNGCTCTNGTCAATTGAGAACTNCCCACTTTGGCCAACCTAGGATCGGGAATGGGCGTTACATAGGGATCATTNGTGGTGATAAAATTNGACAGGCAATGGNTNCCNATTTTGATCCCTTTCACNTNAGCTTTGTTAACACACTTTTTTAAACCNTCCAANCCATTGGGGAACGCCGCTTTATTNAGCTCAAAATGCCCCCAATTGTCAAAGGTTTTTCCATAATGGTACAAATNCTTCAATCCTGCTTTTTGAGTCAGGGCTATTGCGTNCTCCACGTTTTCTTCNGTAAAGCTGGTAATTANGTAAGCGGCATTAGCACGAGGGGAAGTTTTTACCCATTCGCCATCGATCAAAGGGTGCGGTAGGCCTTCCCCGATTTCGACNGTCCCNAAAATTTCCAGTGCTTTATTAACATTACACCCGAAAAGGGCAATTTTGGAACCAACCACTCCACCATCCTCGTAGGGAGGTGCAGTAATTTTTTTATGGTCAAAATCTTCGATAATACGTGCTTTATTACGNTTGCGGCTATAGGCCTGAAGGCTACTNCCAGANGGAGTTGGTCTCGCTGCTTCCACACGGTATAGNACNCCTTTATCAGGNCNTGCNGNCATATCNGTATTATCCTCNGCTNTGAAAATATCCAATTGGGGCATTCGATCGCTTTCATGCCAAGGGTAGCCTCCAAGNGTTTTAATATTGAGGGATTGAATTCCCAAGGCAAAGGTCTCNCCCCGAACCACCCCCACAGTTTCTCCAATTATTTTTTGGATTNTAGTNGGATAGGGTCCCCAAAGTACTAANTCTACCTNATNNGAATCACTCAANGCCTTGAGTTCAAANGTTATATAAGTGGACTTTTCGGTGACTTTAATNTTGGCTTCCCTNTGTTCTTCAAATTGCAAATANAGAATGNCACCGCTNGAGGTAGCCGACAGNGGGTTTTGATATATTCCATTTACCCGAAGNGANAATAAGGGTGNAATTGNGTCTTGAGCAAGGTGATTTATTCCGGTTTCCGTATCANTCANTGCAGAAACCNTGCCTCGGTCACTGATCANCATTTCAAAGCCNGGGNTCGAAAAATTNGNTATTGGAATCTCAGAATTCAAAGAACAGGAGGCNAATAATAAAATAAGAACCACTANAANCCAAAAATCTTTTTTCATAGAATAGCTTTACNGTGTTTTTAATAAAATCTAATACAAGATAAATTATTCTTTTNATCATATCNATTAACTTAAACGGTTATTCNGNTNAAAGATTTAATGGGTTNCAGCGTTTATCAAACGNTCTCTCCATNNAGNANACTAATCANTAANNAATTATTATTCCTAACNCCAAAAAAACTAACAAAATTAANTANGTCATAAGGGANCTATNCAAAGACCTCATTTGAATGAATTANGAACAGATNAAAATATGANCNTGGTCANNTAGAGNNNCATGATANNATAAAATTAATTATNAAGCTGTTGAAGTTTGTTTTACCAGCCTTCAAGAAAATAGACAAAAATTAANANCTTGGTTNAGGTATGAATNATTAAAATTGNAGTTGNCNAAGGAAAAGNTTAAATCNCCATTTATTCTAATCTANAGTTGCAGNCNTCACAGCTACTTTCAGGATCTTGTAAAAGAGCTTNNAGCATTGCTTTNGAGTAGGTNATACCAAAAACTTCAGCTCCTGCACATATTTTACCTGNTACATCGTCCCAAGNAATTAATTCNGTNACCATCTCNNCATTTATATACNNNGTTGTCTCAGCATAATCGCAAACNAGNCAGTTTCCTGAACTATCGTCATCTTTAGAACAATNNATGNATATAAAAACCAATNAAAAACAAATTATTTTTNTCATNAAATTNTTATTTANNTNNAANTTCTAAAAAAATGAACCATTTAAACTTNTTCTTCAAAATTTATTCNTGATTATTAATTATTATTAAATAATAAGGCTTAATTATTATATTTTATTAAAAATAGTAGCTTTTAAATTATAGTATTAATAATTCTTGGTTATCTGACAATCATTCTCAAATGATACGTAGTTTGGAGAGAACATTTCAATCATTAATTACGATTGAGCTTACGAAAAAGAACATAATGTATCTATACTATAAAGATATTATACATTACAAATTTATTTTTAAATTGGATTATATTTGTGTCCTGTTTAGGTCAAGATTTGCAAGAATACGTAAATTTATATGTGAATGGTTTTGACCAGAAAACCTTTAATTGCTAAAAAACCTTGCCAAGTAATATAAACAGTACAATCGGTCCTATAGCTCAGTTGGTTAGAGTAGCTGACTCATAATCAGTTGGTCGATGGTTCGAGCCCATCTGGGACCACCCTTAGATAAAGGCGTTAGAAGAT
>PAHA01000022.1 GCA_002711215.1 Flavobacteriaceae bacterium | reverse complement strand
TTCATCTGGTACTATCCCTAAAAGACTTAAAAATGCTGAATTAAATTTTTTGTAAAAAAAATAATCTGTTCTATCTGGAAAATCAAAAATTTCTGAGAGTAACTTGTGTTTAAAACTTAATTCCTCATTTGAAATTGAATATCCAAATGAATTTAAAATTTCAGAGATTTTTAATATAAGTTCTGGTTTATACAATAATGTCCCAGAAACATCAAAAAATAAATATTTTGTCATATTAATAGATTATGTATCTATGCTTATTATTAATTAAGCTTTTGGCGTCTTTTACGTTAGGGTAAATTACATCAAGTAAAATCCTCGTGGCAACTCCATAAATTGGTTTGGGATTATCTGGAATTTCATTAAAATAATATTCTTGAATTAAGTATTTAACATCTTTAAAACCCAAGTTATGTCGAATTGAATTGGTCCCAGATACTCTACAATTAATTTCAAATGGAATAACTAATCCATCTTTATTTACTATCGATTGAATATTAAAACATCCCTTGAGACCCCCGAAATCAACCATTTTTTGGGCAAATTCTTTAATTATTTTATTAAAATCAGAGATTACTATTCCCTTTATTGTTGTC
Organism: Flavobacteriaceae bacterium; assembly: GCA_002711215.1. Lineage (GTDB taxonomy): Bacteria > Bacteroidota > Bacteroidia > Flavobacteriales > Flavobacteriaceae > UBA8316. The sequence goes on along the minus strand of PAHA01000022.1, from coordinate 43,421 downwards.
CCATTTTGAAGTTGTCTTTCCATTGTGAAAATCCCATGTATATTATTTTTTTTGTCAACATAAATTGAGGTGGTGATCTCTTTACCAATTAATAAAGGTTGGATTATGTATTCATCATTTAAATTTTGAGGATTTTGAGGATTAATTATTATTGAACGTGAACCTCTCCCTTTTCTTGGTTTTGCAATTATTTCATTTTGTGAAAAGTCATATTCTGATGGAAGCCATGATTTTGCAAATGGAATTCCTAATTTACTGTGGTGTAAAAAAGTTTTGTATTTATCTAAATATATTTTTAAAATATTGGCATCGCTAGCTATTATTTTACAATTAATCTTGTTATGATTTATCGCAAGAGTAGCTGCTTCAAAATCGGTAGATGGGATTATTAATTTTACATTTTGCTCTTTAGTTAAGATTTCATTAATTGAAGATGTGTAGTTTTGATCTAATGCAAAAGGTACTTTATAGAAAATATTACATAAATAATTTGCTGAAGTAAAATCTGATGTATCAATTCCGATCAAAAATAAATCAGGAAATGCATCTTTAATATTTCTTAGTATTCCCTGACCAACGTTACCTCCAATACCCGTTACTATTATTTTCCCTTTATACATTCTATATATTTTTTTATTCCCGTATTTAAATCTATTTGCGGATCCCAATCTAATAAAGAACGTGAGAATTGATTGTCATAATTGAAAGAGGGGCTTTTGTCTTCATTGACAAATTTGACATCACAGTTGGTGAGATTAGATATAATTTTTGCCACTTGTTTATTTGAATATTCTTTGTCGTATACACCCAAAAGAATATGGTTTGAGAGTTTTTTTCTTTTTTGAATAATTTTTTTGATCATCTGTGCAAGATCATTTATATGAATGTAATTTTGCTCTCTTTTACCCAATCCCCAAACATTAATAATATTATTTTTCATAGCAGCTTTGATATAGCTTGGAATTAATGTATTTTCTTTCATTGATGAACCGTAAACTGAGGCGAGTCTTATAACAACTGAATTTTTTCTTTGAAATGAAAGAATTTCACCCCATAACTTTGAAATTGAATAGGTTGAATTTGGATATATAGGGGAAATTTCTTTAATAAGTGTATTGTCAGTTATTTTATAAACAGAACAAGAAGATAAATAAATTACAAATGCATCTTTAAATTTATTTAATACCATTTTGGTTAATGTTACATTTGAATCGAAAAGAGTAGTGTCTGAAATTATTGTAGTACCAGAAGCTACTGCTCCGTGACACATTATTAATACCTCTGGTTGGAATTTAATTTCAGATAATCTATCAAATGAGTAAATCTTTTTTTTATTAATTGATTCCTCATTTCTTGCAATACCTTTAGTATCATAATCAGATAAAAGATCCAATAAATTCCCACCAATAAAACCTTTGGCACCTGTAATTAGGACTTTCATTATTTTAGTATTAGAAAGACAAATTAAATGAGTCTAGATTTGAAAAAAAGATGAGAATAACTAGTCAATAATTATACAACATTGCTGTTCATTTGCGATCGCCAAATATGTGTACTTCAGATTTCTTTTTTCCACAAATTCTATAAATGCTTTTTTTTCGCCATACTCCCATCCTGGATAACCAAAATATTCATCAAATATAATTATGGTGCCGCTGATAATTTGCTTTTCTAGAATCATCAAAATTTCATTAGATGATTCATAAGTGTCACAATCAATATTTATTAAAGAAATTTTTGAATTGAAAGTCTTGAGAAAATCTGGTAAAGATTTATTAAACCACCCTTTTATTAATTTTACATTAGAATTTACTTTTGGTAAATTTCCTTTGAGATCAAAATGTGATTTTCTAAACTCACTACCGCCCCAATCCTCTTGTAATCCTTCAAAACTATCAAATCCAAAAAAGTTAAGATCAGGTCTAATAGATGACATAAAATTAATTGATTCACCTTTAAAAACGCCAAACTCAAATACATTCTGATTTTTTTCAATTTTAGATAATGCAAATTTCCATAAATCCTCTTTTTTTTTAAACATAACTATTTTGTCTAGATAAGGCTTAAAATATTGAGCAGATTCTCTGATTGAATTATGGTTAAGAATATCAATTACACCTCCATGTGGATTGGGATAGAAATTAATTAATTCAAGCTTAGTTAGAACAAAATAAACTAGCTTAGAAATAACAAAAACTATTGGGTTTATAATTAATTTCTTAAGTATATGTTTCATAAAGTAAGTTTTTAAAACGAGATTTTGTTAACAATTAATTATTATAGTGGGGCTTTGATTCAAAATTGTAAACTTTTTTTTCTTTAATAAAATCGTAGTTACAATTTGGACAATAAAAGAAAGATCTTTTATAGATAAATTCGTTATGACAATCGGGGCAACATAATATTTTTTTTATTACCGAATCGTTTCGAAATTTCTTTCGAGTCAGTTTATAATAGTTTGTTGCCAAGTAAAATCCTAAATTTCTCCATGTCAAATTATTTACGAGTTTATTTGTACCAATAGAATCACTATTTTCTTGAAAATAAATTGACTCAACCCATGAGCAGTCAACTTCATCATTTATTATTTTGAATTTAATTTTATCCTCCCAATATAAACGAACATGAAATGATTTTGGATTTTCATACATTATTTTTCCCAATCTTCCATTTTTATCCAAATAAGAGAAAGAATGCATAAAATCATCAATTATTGGTTTTGACTTTTTGTGAATTATCAATTCATCATCTAAAACATCAATCTCAAGACAATGAATATTATAAGGGAATATTCTTTCAAAAAGTGCAGAGGGAACTTCTATATAACCTCTTTTTGAAACTCGCATCAATTCTTTGATAAAAATTTCCGGATTTGAAATATGTTCTAATACATGTGAAGCAATTGAAAAATCAATACTTTTATCCTTGAATGGGAGTTTTCTAGCATCTGAAAGAATTATGATTCTATCGGTAATCAAAGAAAAATTATTCCTATGTTCAGCTCCTGAAATACGATCCACTAAAAAATCTGCTCTGGGGTAAGGATACCCTCCTGATCCAATATCTAAAACAATCTCTTTACTTTTTACAGGAAGAGACAATTTTCTCAGAGCCCATTTGATTCTATTTAATTTTATCATTTGACTACTTCAATAAACAAACAATTTTTTCCGTCATGTAGTCCATCATTTGTACAATCTAATTCTGTTAAATTCCAATCAGGAATATTACTTTTATCATATGACATTACCTCTACTGAGTTAAATCCTGCTCGATTTAATAAAACCGTCAGATCATAAGTGTCATATACAGTATAATGAACTTCTCCCCCTAATCTAAATTTTCCAATTTTAGAGTGGATAGTTCCTAAGTTCTTAATTTTATTGTACCATTTTCTGGCTATACTTTTCAAGAAACTATCATTTGGAGAATTTCCCAAATGATCTAATAAATCTCTTCCAGATCTGCCAAGTCTATTTATGATATACTCTCGAACTTGATCCCTATTCTTATTTAAGAATTTGACTTGTTCCCCTCCAGATTGGTTTCTAGCAAGTTGATCTATGATCTCCAGCTTAATCCACTGATATCTTAAAAAAAATTTTTTGTTTTTTGGATCACTTTTTATTTGTTTTAAGAGTGAAATATATTCTATCACTTGATTCTCAAAATCAGGAGTAACAATTCTCATTATACCACCTTTTTTTAAAATTCTAAAACACTCTTTTAAGAAAAATAAACTCTGCTTAGGATTAAGATGTTCAATAAATTGAGAGTGATAAATTACATCGACCGAATCATTTTTATATTTTAATTTTTTTGTAAGATTCATTGTCTTGACATGTTTTCCGGAATTATGAAAATCTACATTTTCCCAATCCTTAAGTAGACAAAGTTTTCCCCCGCATGCTAAATTAATTTTCATTATAAATCGAATTTATGTAATCTTTGAAAGCCTTATGTCTATTGAACCATAATGTTGATGTTTGACTGTCTTTTTCGACTCCCAAAAAATCCCCTCCAAAGGATTTTTTTGATGCAAATGATAAATAGTTCTTTGTCTCTTTTATAATATCTTCTTTTTTCAATTGAAGCACAGTTTTAAAAGATGAAATTAATCGATCAAAACTCCCTTCAAATTGAACTATTGATTTTCCTTTCCAAGCATTAAAAGGGTGGTCTCCAAAAGTAATTACAGGTATCCCATTTATCAGCCCCTCGTTAATTACTGTCCCGGTTACTGTTGCAACTGCGTTACATTTTTTTAATATTTCAATGTTTGACTTTCTATAATCATCGAAAACAACATGTTTCCCGAGGTTTTGAATTTTATCAATGAAAGACTTGTTCCTCCAGTTTTTATTAAAGTATCTTACAGTAGATGGATGATCTCTAACCACCAGTTTAAAATTGAATCTTTTACATAGTTTTGAAAGAACTTTTAATGCCTCGAACTGACTTACAAAAACACCCCCGTCAGGTAAAGTTGTTAACTCTGGCTGATAGTGCAAAAAGAAAATTATAAAGTCACCATCAAATATTTGATCTCTGGCAGTTAAGTTTTTAAAAAGATATTTATGGTATGTTAGATTGTGATATATCGATTTATTGATAGGAAAATTGATTGAAATGCTTGATCTTTCCATATTATTAGAATTATTAAATTCTCTTGATTTAAAAAAGCTCTCTAATGCAAATGCCTCAGTTTTTTTATTTTCAATTATTGTTTTTTTATAGTCATCAACGGCAAATAATCTCGAGACAAAAGGAGATACCCTCATTGTCACAGAATTTATTCCAAGGTACATACATACTTTTTTGAAAATGTAAGTAGATAGATTGTGAGGCTCATATGCAAAATAAACACTCTCAAGATTATGTTTTTTTATAAAATTTATAGACGAATGAATTATACTCAGTTGAAATTCATAACGTAAAATTTCTGACCTAAATTTTTTTCTAAATTTAGAATGAAATCTACTCCAAAGAAGAGAAAGATTGTAATCTGAAATCACGCAATCAATTAAATTATAATCAAAGGACTCTGAATTTATCTGATGAAGATTTTCATCAAAATAATTAAGTTTATTTTTATATTTTGAATGAACTCTTTCTGGAAAAACTTTACTTGCAAAAAGTATTACATTCTCTTTTGACAACATATTCTCATATGATGTTTCGTCAATATTTGATCCTAGATAAATTCCAGTTTTAAATTTCACTATTTTCCAATTTAATTTTTTGATTATCAACCCTATAAACCTTATCAAAATGTCTTAACACTCTTAACCTGTGCGTTACAAAAATGATAGTTTGGTTTTTAAGATTTAGTATATTTTGGATTATTTTCTTTTCTATTTCAACATCTAAAGATGAAGTAGATTCGTCTAAAATCAATAATTCAGAATTTCTATACATAGCTCTTGCTATTCCAATTCGTTGCTTTTGTCCACCGGAGAATTTATTTCCATTTTCTCCCATAGATACAATTAATCCAGATTCAGATATTTCAATAAAATCATCAACCATTGCCATTTTNCATGCCCACTTCAACCTTTCGAAATCAAAAGTCTCTATGTTTGATCCTAAAAGAATATTTTCTAGAACGGGTTCATCAAGAAAAAAATCCTGCTGAGGGACATATGTTACCTTTCTAGACCATGATCTCCGATTAGAATTTGACAATAAAACCTCGTCAATTTTAATTTCCCCTTCAGTAGGTATACTTAAACCTGAAAGCAGGTCAATAAAAGTACTTTTGCCGGCCCCAGATTTTCCAATTAATGCTATTTTTTGAGATTTAAATATTTGAAAATTCAAGTTATTGAACAATTCATTTTGCTTGANATACTGAAAAGAAATATTCTCTATTGAAATTTTATTATTAAATGATATTTCAACTGTTTTTTTTGACAACTTTGATTTAAAANTTAAATTGTTTACCAACCNTAAATAGTCGTTAATACTACCTTGAGTACCTTTNATGGTAATAATCCCGACATACATTTGATTGGCAACGGGTAATAATCTTTGAATTGAAACAATTAGAAAAACAAATAATTTGAGTGAATTACTAATTAGCTCGCCTTGACTTGAAGTGCTTTTGTATGATAATGTAATAGANAGAATAATTAATAATGGAATAATTGTCAAAACGCTAGACTCTACAAAAAATTTAGGATAAGTTCCCTGCCACTGATTTTGAAATTGTAATTTTTTTGACTCTTTATCAAGATCTTTAAATTTTGACACAAAAAAATCACCTAATTCNTATAAAAAAATTTGTCTAATAAAGCCCCTAGTTTCCTGAATAAATTTTACTATTTGAGAATTTTTTTCAGATATTTTTGTCCCCCTATTGTAAATTTTTCTCCCTTTAAATTTGATTAAGCCCCCAAAAATTAAAATAAGTGAAAAAAGAATCGTAAAACCTAGCGAGAGATTAATTGAAAGAATGAATATGAGCAAAAATCCAAAAAGAAATATCCCGTTTAAAAGGTTATAAAGTGATAAAAAATAACCGTACACAATTTGAGTGATTTTTACTGAAATCAATGATATATACTCGCTTGAATTTTCTGATCTAATAAATTTGAATGGTTTTCTTACTAGATTCAAAAAAGCCTTTTGACTTAAATCATGAGCAATTTTAAAAGTAAGCTTTGTTGAGAGTTTACTTGAAAAATACTTAAAAAAGAACCCTACAAAAAAAATTAAACTTATAGAAACTGATGAAAAAATTAATATTTCCAGATTAGNATTTAATTGAAAAAAATCTTTCACCCAATTAATTATAAATCCNGTTTTTGAAGAACCATCTATTATTTCTCCNTTTTGTAAAATTTCTATGTANGGAATNAACAACAANAGGGANCCCATTTCATAAATNGAAGANAGTAGAATAAAAAATGTTGAAAAATAAAAAGCTCTGTTGTATTTTCCAACAAGAGTCAAAAAAGTCCTATAATTAGATTTCAANATTTTAANAAATTCAAATAATTTTAGTCAAGTATTTCTTCTATTAGAACTCGATCTCCTTTTTTATAACTTTTCTTTGCGCACAGACCAATAATATCTTTCAAATATTTTGGATGAGCACCATGGCCAGGCCTTATACTTTTAATATGCATTTTACTTATAGTTTCTCCCTTTTCAACATCTTTTACAAAGTAGAGAGATCTAGAAAAACTCCTGCCCTGTAGCTGTTTTTCAGATAAAGTATAATTCACCTCTCCAATTGCAATTTCGGCCTCTCTAGTGGCTCTCACCATTTGAGTAAATTCTTCCTCATTGAGCGAAAAACTTGCATCTGGACCACCAATAGTTNGATCCAAAATAAAATGTTTTTCTATAATTTTTGCTCCTTGTGTCACAGCAACAATAGGAGCTGTAATACCTAATGTGTGATCTGATAACCCACTAATTACTCCATATTTATTAGCTAAATCTTTAATCATACATAGATTTGCTTCGTCTATGGGTGCCGGATAGCTAGAGGTGCATTTTAATAATACGATGTCAAAATTATCTTGCTCGTGACAAGTTTTTATAGCCATATCAATATCCTCCTCGGTGGCAATCCCTGTAGAAATGATAATGGGTTTTCTTTTGGAAGCTACATAACTGATAAAAGGCAGGTCTGTTATTTCAAAAGAGGCAATTTTATAGGCAGGTACATTAAACGACTCCAAAAAATCAACTGCGGTAGTATCAAAAGGAGTTGAGAAACAGATCAATCCCTCATCCTTTGCAACTTTAAAAAGANTCTTATGCCATTCCCATGGTGTATATGCCTTTTCATAGAGTTCATATAAGTTTTGCCCCCCCCAGATGGTACCTTTTATGGTGAAATCATCCTTTTTAGAATTAATGGTCATTGTATCTGCAGTATAAGTTTGTAATTTAATTGCATCTGCACCCGTCCTTTTTGCTGCATGAATTGTTTCGATCGCAGTATCTATACTACCATTGTGATTTGCTGAAAGNTCAGCAATGATGAATACCCTGTTATCGGAAAAATTAAAATCTCCTATNTTCATGTCTTATTAATCAATCTTATTATTTGAAAAGGTTCAGCGTAGTTAACTCCATTTGAAATTCCCCACATTTGAGCNCGTAAAGTCAGAGCCNTNCTGGATCTTGGGTGAGGAAAATTCCTTTTCTCAAAATCATAACACTCCATTGCATTACATTTGATTTCAATTTCTTCTTTCGTTAATTCAACAAATAAATTAGGNTTAAATTTTCTTGGATCAGAGGATGCTTGCCATTCAGTTCCTGACATAGTTTCAAAAGTTATAAGATTACATACAGATNCTTCAGGTAAGGGTCTAATCGCAGTAATTACAGCCTCAAAAGTTTTTTGATGATCAATATTTAAATCTCCCCCATGATGCGTGAATATGGTATTGGCCTCAAATTCATCATTTTCTTTTTCNATCACTTTAANTATATCGATTAAATCAATGGAATCGAATCGATTATCTGGAAAATCATAATTACGAAATGAGTCATAGCCNATCAAATTTTTGGCCTTATCTATATTATTGATATGGATTTGCATTTTATCTTTCCATATCAAAGGATCTCTTTTTTCAGAACGAGAGGTCAAACCCTCTCCCAAAATCAAAACTCTAACTAAACAATCGTAATCNTTAACTAATTTATGTATTGTTGCACCGGGACCAATTATCTCATCATCTGGGTGTGCAACAACAAATAATATTTTTTTATTTCTTAATGATTCTAACATTAGCATTGATTTCTTGATTTTTTATTGTAGCATTATTAAAAAAAATTTTAAAATTTTTTAATTCAATAAATGCATTCTCATATCCCTCACAATCCAACATTCTGATATAATCGTAAACTTTATTTAGTTCTTTTAAGTTCTTAATATCACCATCCTNTCTTAATCTACGCCTGAAGTTTGTAGCAATTCCCTTTTGAGGGTAAGGTTCTATTTTTTTTTCAATTATTTCTTCAATCATATTAAAAATTATATTTGAAGATTTTTCAAAAATTTCTCTAGCATTTCCAGATAAAGAAAGTGGTTTTTTTAAATAAATNTCTCCCTCATCAATTCCATGATTAACTTTAAGTGCCGTTATTTTTGTTTCTTTTTTTNCCCTGACAATAAGATTTTGTAGTGGGCTACCCCCCCTACCATANGGTAGGTCAGTCATATGAAAAACTACACATTTATATCTTGTCCAAATTTCCTTTGGGATGATATGTGACCAATGGGGTATAAAAATTTTTTTGGGTTTAAAATTTTTTAGAAAANATGAATTTAATTGTTCTTTTTCTATGATTCGGCTCCAGTTTTCGCCGTNTCTTTTTCTAAGTTTTTCGAATAAAACATCATGCCANGGTTTACTCGTAACTAACAAATAATTAATCATTTGATGAATTCAAAGTTTTTAAAACTTACTTCTTGAGATNTATTTTTAAACCCTAAGTTCAGAAAAGTTTTTANAGAGGCTTGATTTTTNTGTTTTACCNTAGCCATAAAAGTACCTTTATCAATCATATTAATTGCTTTACTTATAATCTTTTTNCCCAGTCCTAATCCCCTAAAAAATTGATCAATACTGTAGTCTATTAACCATTTTTTATCCAAATAATCTAACCTTACTTGGCCCACAGGGTGACCCTGTTTATTTTCAAAAATAAAAATCTTACAATTGTTGTCCAATAATTTATTTTGAAACCATTTTTCATGTGAATCCCAATCAATTTTTTTTGAATCAAATGCATTTCNTCTAACCAAAGGGTCATTACTCCACTCAAATAAAANTATAGAATCTTCTTTTTTNACTCNTCTAATTCTGAGACTCTCAATAGGGTTTATACAACTATGGTATAGAACATCATGGAACTTTGAATCNACCAAACAATGATCCTCTAATCGTCCTTCAAATTTAAACCCACTTTGCGATAATGCATCATAAAGCTTTGGTCTTAAATCATATGCNTAGGTATATATTTTATGAAAACTNAGATNTTTAAATACAACCTGCTTTAATAAGGTNAAAAAAATATTCCANAGATNAACAAAATTTAACGCCTCCTGATTAGTNTCCATTACAAAAGAAACTTCTGCATTCCTCTCTGTCCAATTTAAATGAACTAAACCCCCATAACCNANGCATATATCTTNCTTTAAAAAAGAGAATAGCAGTTGATCTGGCTTTTCTAAATCNAATTGTTTANTAACAACATTTCCAAAATATAAATCCTGTTTACTCTTTGTTAAAATATCTTTTTGACGTAGATGATAGATTTGATCATTTCTCCATTTCATTATTTTATAACGATCCTTATAACGAATTGGAACCAACTGANATTCATCAATTACGAATACTTGTTTATTAAGACATTTATATTTTTTCATTCAAAATTAAATATGCTGCTTTTGCAAGAAGTAAATCTGACTCATCATCAATGTCCACAGCTTCTTGCCAGTTTAATTTGTAAAATGTATAATTTTCACTGTAAAAAGAATTAAACTTCCTAAGACTATTTATTGTACTAATCCATGTCGCTCCAGAAGGACAAATNAGCGGTTCTAAATCCTGAGACCTAATCTCANTAGAAAATTNATCAAAAAGTTTCTTGTACTTATTATTTTTATNTTTTTGATGTGCCCACCAGGGATTAAACATCCCATAATGAAAACCAGATAATACGCTTATTTCTCNATCTAATTCATCAAAAAATTTAAGTTGATCTATTACATTTTGTGCAGAGCGGAGAGGGCAATTTGGCATTAATTGAACAATAATCTCATAGGTTTTCCCATTATAGCTNTTTAGTTGCTCCAGTGCTGTCAAAGNGGCCTCACTAACTGGGGTATAATCATCTGAATGTCGATTTCTTAAAAATGGAACCTCTGCNCCATATGATTTAGAAATTTCTGCAATTTCTTCATTATCAGTACTCACNAGTACAGTNTCAAACATTTTTGTCTTAANGGCNGATTCAATTGTCCAGGCAATCATGGGCTTCCCAAAGAAATTTAAAATATTTTTTTTAGGNATTCTTTTACTGCCACCCCTTGCAGGTATAACAGCTATTCTTTTATTTACCAAATTGTCCATCCTCCATCTACTTTTATATTTTCTCCGGTAATNTTCAATNNTGGATTATTTAGAATNTATTGAACAGTNGGNTATANATCTTGAAGATTTAACATTCTTCCGCTTGGTNCTAATTTATTATATACACNCTTGAATGAATTATCAACTCTTCCNTCAACTCCCCCAAAGCTAATTGCATTTACTCTTGTTTTAGGTGCTAATCTAACTGCTANTTCTTTTGTTAAATGGATTTGAGCGGCTTTAACTACCCCATAATTTATTGGAGATTGACTTGTAAAATCATCATATAAGGATGGATTTGGGGCAACACTNCCATACATTGAGCTAATAAAAATTATATCTCTTAATTCGGCACCCTGATCAAATAAAAANTTNACNANATTATATGGAAATGTNATGCCATTAAAGAATTCTTTTTGAAAATTATCACTTGAAACTCTTCCNTTTTGATCTATTGAAAGTGTCTCTACCGAACGTGCATTTTGGATAATCGTATCTGGAAATTCAATTANTTGATNTTTNAGTTTNNCNAATGATCCTTCNTTTGAAAAATCCAACTCAATGGGTACNCATTTTTTTGGNTTTAGNTCATNTTTACTNATNAGTTGGTTCCCCGTTTTTTTTGATCTTGTGGTAAACATNACAAAATGGTTGTCNTTTANCATTTCCTTNACTAATTGANANCCAATAAGNCCTGATCCTCCTGTTATTAATACTTTACGCATTTCTNGCTTGTTCTANNATCTNTACCNTTTCTATTGTNTTACTNTTTGNTAAATTNGGTTTTTGTTTNTTNACNACATCTANAAATCTTTTTAATGCNTNTTTAAANGCATAAAAGCTATCCTCAAAATACAAATCCTGAAATCCTCTNTCCCCTTGAACNCTTATCCAAATNGGNGANATTAAATCCTCAGTNGTTTGAAAAACACAAGAAATNCCTGATNTCCACTCCACACNANCNCCGNGNTTGATTGGTNTAATNTATTTAATTTTTCCTNTTCCCTNTANGAGATTTAATACCGGTTCAATGATATGTACAGCATATTTATCCCAACTTTTTGGTGTTGATGCCCATACCATCTTTATATCACCAATTACCTCATCCTTAATCTGATCCTTNTGAAATTCTTTAGCAAATTGTAGTGCTGAACAAGTAAAGATTTGGTCTTCAAAANTAGTGGTATTCCAAAGCTTNTTGGCCGAGGCGGCGTTTAGNGCAAAGGGTTTGTCAATATATACCGGAATGCCCTCAGATAAAAATTTATGGGCATATATAAAATGGTTTTCAGCATCATCTCTCGCCAACAAAAGGGCGTCTATGTAACCAATCATTTCTTCAAAATGNTCACAAGTTTTTGGAATATTTGATGCTTCTGCAATTTGTTTAGATATTATTGGATCCTGAGTCCAAATGTGAGTCACCTTACCGTATTCGGTAAGAAAATTATCNGGATAAGTCTCTTTTTTTAGATATTCAGGAATACTTTTAAANGGGCATAGTTCCATTTTANCTTTATCATAGCCATTAAANATTGCTGCCCAAGAATAAGGATGNCCGTTACCATNACTCATCCCGATTAATCCTAACTTTAATTTTTGGGCCATAAACTTGGATTGAGAATATTATCACTTAACTCAGGNATCGTGTATTTNTCTAAAAAATCCGTTTTCAATTTTATATCACTTAAATTGGACAAAAGCTGTGCTGAATTATTTACCCCAATAATTACTTTATCAATAAAATTATTTTCAAGAACAGTTAGTAGTAAAAATCTGGCCAGTTTCTCTTTTTTTCTAAAATGGTTTTGAAGCTTGNCAATAAAAGGTTTTATTTGATTAAAATGACTGGAAAGTTTTGANGTTTCTGTAAANAAAAGTCCTTGAAGAAACGTTGATCTAGAATGAATTTCAACTCCTTGTTTGTGTAAATCAATTAAAATATTTTTNAATCTTCTATCAACAATGTTATATGGTATTTGTAAAATGTCCGGNAGACCAAATTTTTCAATATAAATTTCAATCTCATCGATTGTTGTAGCTGAAATACCTAGTTTTTCAACCACATTTTTACTTTTAAAATTGAGTAATACTTNATATATTTTTTGATCATTNGTTAAATTTAAAATTGAATGGAACAGAACCCCATAAATAGATTCTACTTGGAGTTTTTTTAAACTTTCTTCAATCAATGAATCNGTAGCCTGTTTATTAATTAAATTGGAATTTAATTTCGTTATTNTTTTGAATCTATTTTGATGGTATTTCCCTAATATTTTTTCACTTGAACCGTAGGCTTGTGCNGTATCTATTAGAGAGATTCCATTTTGATATGCCAAATCTAAAATTTTACTCACTTCATGTTCCGGAGTTTTTCCNNTAGANTTTCCTATTCCATAATTTATTCCAAATTGAACTGTTCCAAGTGCTACTTTATCTTTTAATTTTAANGACATTATTGATTTGNATAGAATGTTTCAATTTTTTCTATTACNAANTTAAAATCATCGTCTGAAAGAGTTGGGAACATNGGAAGACTCATACATCTNCTATAATATGATTCTGCTAGGGGCAAATCACCCTCTTTCCATCCTCTTTCTCTATAGTATGGCATTAAGTGAACAGGAATATAATGAGCCTGTGTAAAAATATTCTCATTTCTTAAATATTGAATGAGTTCGTCNCGTTTCTCAACCTCTGTAACGTACAAATGATATGCGTGTCCCTCTACAATTCCCGAATGTCCTTTAATGTAACTTTTATTCTTGAGGAATTTATTATACAAACTGGCCAATCTCTTTCTTTTTTNTAGTCCTTCCTGTGCTCTCTTAAGCTGACTTCTAGCNAATGTTGCCTGTATATCAGTTAGACGATAGTTGTAACCCAATTCTTGCATCTCATAATACCATACGGAATTATCATAAATTCGTTTGGAATAATCTTGTTGAATCCCATGNGTCCTTAAATTTAAAATTCTTTTGAATAGCTTTTCATCATTTGTGGTGATCATTCCGCCCTCTCCAGCTGCAATATGTTTTACAGGATGAAAAGAAAATATTGCTAAATCAGCATAATGTCCAGAACCAGATTTGATTTTTTGCCCANCCTCGTTTATAAAATAGCCTCCTGGTGAGTGGCAAGCATCTTCAATTATCCAACATCCAAACTCATCTGCAAGATTTCTAAATGCTTCCATATCGACAACTCTACCTGCAAAATTAACCGGTATAATACCCTTAATTTCNCTATTTCTGTCATTTTCAAGTAACATTCTAACACTTTNTAAATCTAATAAGTAAGATTCATTGTCTATATCTGCAAAGACTACTTCTCCACCACAATATCTTACACAATTGGCTGATGCAACAAAAGTTATTGGGGTTGTTATGACTTTATCTCCTGGTTTTATGTCTAAAGCTATTGCATTAAGGTGCAGTGCTGCCGTCCCNTTTGAAACAGCTATGGCATATTTTGATCCAACATAATCCGAAAAAGCATCTTCAAAAGNTTTNACATTGGGCCCTTGAGTCAACCAGTCTGATTTTAGTACACTTATTACTTCAGAAATATCCTCTTCAGTTATGTTTTGTCTACCATAAGGGATTTTTTTCATGATTTTTTTATTCTAATTTAANGTAGTTGATTCATCAAATGTGAGTAATCTCTTTCTCCTATTAATTGAATATAGAAGGTTTAAATTTTCAAAAATTAATTGCTTTATTGATTTTGTTTTTTTTGGAGTGTTTTGTTTTTCAATCATAAAATCTGCCCACATTTCATTAGAAATGTGGTCCTCAGACTTTTTATCTTTAAAATTGCTATACTCGATNCGATTCTCCCAATTATAGGTTTCAAAAAATAATTTTGGGAAAGTCTTAGATATCAACATCCAATTTTTGTTTGTTTGAAAAAGTCGNGCTTTTGATAAATAAACATCATTAACGNTATTAGTTTTTTTATTTAGAAATAATCCCTGTTCATTTTTCAAAACTTCNAAAACCCTTGAAGGGTGNGGATAAAATCTATCCAAAAGAGCATTGGCTGACTCNATATATCCTGCCTTTCCTACTCTAGAGAGTTCGGATANTAAATCTTTGGGATTTTTACAAAACTCNAAAGCACTTGANAAAATAATAAAGTCGATGCTTTTATCAGCTAGAGGAATTTTATTACAATTACAATGTAAAAAAACTCTTGCTGTTCTTTTGCATTTCTCAGCAAAAGGAGTAATAGGTTCGTTATAAGGAATTATGATAATATCAGCTCTTGGNTGNATTAAAATATCCGTACCAATANAAAGAACTAATNTTTGATTGTAATAACATGAGAGTTTTCTTAAATGCCACCTAATTTTTTTTAAAATAAATAATATAAACNTCATAAATNAAAATNAATCACCAAGGAATTCGCNTNCCNTTTAANCCNAAAAATTGATATTTTGCTTTNTTAGAGGAAAACTCTAAATTTTTTATNATTCCNTTTGCAGACTTCTCTGCAGATGTAACTCCAAAGGGATTCATTTTNGATTTAACACTTCCAGGTCCNGCCATTAANATNCCAATATTTCTGNAATGCCTCACGTCGCAATAAACNCCTAAAAAAATAGAATGAAGTGCTCCCTTNGAAACTCTNTAGGGNTACAAACCNCCATAAATNTCATTATGCATNGTTCCNAAACTACTTGTAAGAACACANAATTGAGANATNTNTTTANNNCCTTTTTCTGNTNCTCTNATNAAAGGCAACAANGACTTAAAAATAAGATANGGTCCAATNGTATTNATATTNATGGCANTCAANATNTCNTGTNGCTCTTTTTCTAAACTAGCCTGATCAAAATTATTAGAAAATTTATTTTCATTTTCTGAGTTAGGAAAATCTCCTGTCGCAACTATAACTAAATCAAAGTAAGATTTTTTATTTTTTAATTTTTTATAAAGATTGTAGATTGATTGACTAGATCTAATATCAAGATGAAAGCACTTTTGACTAGGAATTATATTTGAATCTGGCTTTATTTTAAAATAAGTTCCATAAACATTCGCCTTTTTCCTTTTAAATTGCTCCGCCAATGCACTTCCAATAGTACCTGCACATCCAATAATTAAAATATTATTATTTGAATTATAGCTTCGAGATTTTCCGATTTTAACTTGATAAGANAGNTTATAGAATAAAGGATTACTCCTTATTACTGATCTCGAAATCCTGAAATTTTTAACCCTTCTCTCAAGTTTGGATTTAAGCCTTTTAAAAGAATAATNATTCACTTTTTATAATCTTCTAGAATTTTGNGACTTCAAGCTTGTAAAATAATACTTTTTGATATTAAAATAAATTTGAAAAAACTAATTAGATAGTTAATCCCAATTTGAATCTGAAATTATCTTATAAACTGAATTCAGTCCNTCTAATAAATCTATTTTAGGCTTCCATCCTTTGTTTTTAATCCTTGACACCTCCAATAGTTTTCTGGGAGTACCGTCCGGTTTTTTGGTATTCCAAATCAATTCTCCTTTATAACCAGTAACCTCTTTGATCATCTCTGCAAGTTCTTTTATTGAAATATCATCACCCGTTCCAACATTAATCATACTATATTCATTTTTTTGATTTAGAATATGAAAACAAGCTTCGGCCAAATCATCTACATGTAAAAATTCTCTTCTAGGGTTACCGGTGCCCCAGAGCTCTACTTTATTTAANTTATTGCTTTTCGCTGTTATGAATTTTCTCATCATTGCNGGTAAAACATGACTTTTTTCTAAATCATANTTATCNCCNGGTCCATATAAATTTGTNGGCATTANTACNANATAATCTCGNCCGAATTGTTTTCTNAGAGCNTNAACAAGTTTTACNCCTGAAATCTTAGCAATTGCAAACCACTGATTGGTCTCTTCTAATTGACCCGTGAGCAAATATTTTTCTTTTAATGGTTGAGGTGCCAATTTGGGATAAATGCATGAACTTCCAAAAAATATTAGTTTATTAATATTATACTTATGCGCGATGCCTATNATGTTGTTTTGGATTAACATATTATCCATTAAAAATTCATATGGATATTGATCATTTGCAAAAATTCCACCAACTTTTGCTGCAGCATTTATTATGACATCCGGTCTCTCTTTTCTTATAAAAAGGTCAGTATTAATTGAATCTCTAAGATCTAAATCATTTGAGTCTTTCCCAATTAAATTAAAATATCCNTTTGTTTTAAATAATCTCCACAATGCAGAGCCAACCATACCATTATGCCCTGCTATATAAATCTTTGATGTCTTACTTATNTTAGTCATAAGACTTCNTGGTTGAAATTTCTTTACTCGTGAGTTTCATATCTGANTTAACCATGTATTCTATTAACATGTCAAAAGANGTNTCATTTGGATTCCAATTCAATAATTTTTTAGCTTTAGAAGGGTCCCCCAAAAGGGTTTGAACTTCTGCAGGCCTGTAATATTTTGAATCAATTTCAATTATTATTTTTCTAGTGCTCTTATTTATACCTTTTTCATTAATTCCTGTACCTTCCCAAATTATCTCAATTCCTGAAATTTTAAATGCTCTGACAACAAAATCTCTGACGGAATATTGTTTACCAGTAGCTATCACAAAATCTTCAGGCACATCATGTTGAAGCATTAACCACATACACTTAACGTAATCTTTAGCATGACCCCAGTCCCTTTTAGCATCCAAGTTCCCCAAATAAAGTTTTTTTTGTATTCCTGCAGAAATTCTAGCAACGGCCTGTGAAATTTTACGAGTCACAAAAGTTTCACCTCTTCTTTCTGATTCGTGATTAAACAAAATCCCATTTACTGCAAAAAGACCATACGCCTCTCTGTAATTTTTTGTGATCCAAAACGCATATAATTTCGCTACACCATATGGAGATCTCGGATAAAAAGGAGTTGTTTCATTTTGTGGAATTTCTCTCACTTTGCCATAAAGCTCAGAGGTAGAAGCTTGATAAATTCTACATGTCTTTTCTAATCCACAAATGCGTATTGCTTCTAGTATTCTTAAAGTCCCAATGCCATCAGTCTCAGCAGTGTACTCTGGAAGATCAAAAGAAACCTTAACATGAGATTGTGCTGCTAAATTATAAATCTCAGTAGGTCTTATTTTTTGAATTAATCTAATTAAATTAGAAGAATCCGTCATATCTCCATAATGCAAACTTAATTTTCTCTTTGATTTTAAATCTTCAATTAATTCTTCTATATACAGATGCTCAATCCTTTCGGTATTAAATGAAGAACTTCTTCTAATAATTCCATGAACTTCGTATTTTTTCTCAATAAGTAACTCTGCAAGGTAGGAACCATCTTGGCCTGTAATTCCCGTTATTAGTGCTATTTTAGTCATTTAAATTCCTATTTGATTTATTTTTCTGTTTTTAATGAGGTTTCTCCCATCAAATAAAGGAATATTTTTATCATAAGAGCTTTCTTTAAATTCTTCCCATTCAGTAAGTATAGCATAGGCATCTAAAGTATCTAATTCTGAATAACTTTTAATAATAATGATTCTGTGATCGATTAAGTCTCTTTTAATATTCCAATAATTTGAAATATCATTTAAAATACTTTCTTCAGAGACCATAGGATCATAAATTTCAAGTGTAGCTCCATCCTTATACAACCTTTCAGCTACATAAATGGCAGGACTTTCTCTACTATCATTGGTGTTAGCTTTAAATGCCCAGCCCAAAATAGCAATCTTCTTTCCAGTCAAATTTCCCTTAAAATGATCAATTATTTTTTGAGCAAAACGTTCTTTTTGATAGTCATTTATTTTAATTACTTGATACCAATATTCTGCCACTTCGTCTAAATTATAATACTTACATAGGTAAACTAAGTTTAGGATGTCTTTTTGAAAACAACTCCCACCAAAGCCTACAGAGGCTTTTAAAAAATGGGGTCCTATTCGATGATCCATCCCAATAGCTTTAGAAAGCTCATCAATATCAGCTTCTGTTTTTTCGCAAAGCGCTGATAAACTGTTGATTGAAGATATTCGCTGAGCCAACATGGCATTTGATGCTAATTTCGAAAGCTCGGAGGACCATATGTTAGTGGTTAAGATTTTTTCTCTGGGAATCCAATTGACATAAATGTCAACTAGGGCTTGAACCGCTTTTTGTCCAGATTCAGACTCATCTCCTCCAATTAAAACCCTATCTGATTTGAACAAATCCTGAATTGCAGTACCCTCTGCTAAAAACTCAGGGTTGGAGAGGATTTCAAAGTGAATACCTTTGCTGTTCTCTAATAATATCTGTTTAATTTTTTCTGCAGTACGAACAGGTAGTGTAGATTTTTCAATTACTATTTTATTTGATTTAGAATATTTAGAAATGTCTCTAGAACAAGCTTCAATATTGCTTAGATCTGCAGCCATACCAGCACCTTCTCCTCCGGTTTTAGTAGGAGTATTAACTGCCATGAATATCATCTCTGCATTTTCGATATTTCCAGCTATATCGTCAGAAAAAAATAGATTTCTGTCGCGTGTCTTTTTTACCACTTCAGCTAGGCCGGGTTCATAAACTGGTAATTGATCTAATGGCCCGTTCCAGGCTTTTATCTTTTCTGGATTGGCATCTACAACAGTTATATTAATATGAGAACATTTTAGAGCAATAACTGCCATAGATGGCCCCCCTACGTAGCCTCCTCCAATACAACAAATATTTTTCACCCGCATTTTATTTTTTTAATAACCATGAAGAAGACTGAATCTTTTCCCCAAGTCCATCTATAAGAACAATACCTTTTTCTTGACAAATAGGAACTTCAGGTATTGAGTTATTGTTCTGATCACCCCCGTTTGCGAAGTAAAGCTCATACACATTGGAATATTTATCTGCTAAATCAGCTAAAGTTGCACACTGGGATTTATCTTTATCAATAGAAATAAGGGCTTTGTCTACAATTCCAATAGCGCTTACAATTATTAGGCGCTCATCCTCCTTCATAAACTCTTTACTCCCCTTTAAACTTCTTTGTAGATCGCTGTTTACTATCACCCAAAGCTCTTCCCCGGCTGCTTTTGCTTTTTGAAAAAGCTCTAGGTGACCTCTATGCAAGGGATTAAAATACCCCGAAATTATAATGGCTTTTGGTTTACTCATTTAGGCTGTATTATAATCTTCTTCAATTTTTTCAAGATGATACTTTCTAAAAGTAGCCACCTAATTGGACCTCGATAAAAACTACTTTTATGATTTTTTATTTACAATGCGATGTCNTACATCTTTTGGGATCATCACTGTCTGGCCTTTATTATACTTTTATCAGGTTAATCCAAAATAATTACCCCAATACCCTTTAATTAAAGTCAAGCCTTGGAGCATTTATGATCGAATTTTTAGTAGAGTCATCCCTTTGGAAATAGTTCTATACGTTTAGGCTTATCGGTAGGCTCATCATGAACTACAAAAATTCTTCATCTGGAACGCTCTTCACTTTCTATAGATATCATTTGTCTTTTGAGTTAAATAATACAATGTGTTCGAGGTCAGCTAAAAACTTAGAAGCCAGATAAAAACAAACCTTTCTACCAACGAGATTCTCTATTTTATCCTCAAGTTGGGAAATATATTCCATATTAAGTCCTTGACCGATTAAAAATACTTCTATAAGTCCTGAGTCATTTCCCTTTGCATAATCTCCAACTAGGATAATTTGATCTATATCTCCCATACGTTCCAAAACAGTCTCAACTATATCTTCAAGACCTAAGTGTTTGAATACAACTTTTTGCATTACTTCAAAAAGAGGATGCTTTATATTAGCTTTATATTCTACTTTATTATCCACCTTTACTTTTTCTAAATAGCCTGCACCTTGAAGATGATTCAGCTCTTTACGAATTGCATTTGTTGATTCTCCCATCTCGGTAGCCAATCCATTTAGGTACCCACGGTTTGCCTGGGATATAAAAAATTTAATCAGAAGTCGTAAGCGGGTTTTAGAAGTGATAAGTTCACCAAGCATAGCTTATTTTTTGATTTTTTTTTACGGCTCCGCCAAGTCTGTCCCAAGAGGGCAAAGTAAAAGATTCCGTAATATTTTTTAAAAGTTAAGGTTAGGCTACTTTTTTTTTAAGGGTAATACTCATACCCATAGACTTGAGCATTAATTTAACTTTTGTTTTATTAGTCTCTACTACCGTNCCACNATNCCCNGAGAAAGGCCCCTCTTGAATCTTGTGGGTTTGACCTACACNAAGCCTATTACNTTGAACTTCTTTATATACACCGTTTAAGTGATTTTTCATAAGCTCGATTTCAGNANAAGGAACTNCAGCGGGTTTNCCAAGGAAAAACAAATATCGAANTACACCAGGGCANGAAAANACCCTNTTTCGTTCACTATNCTCTAATTGNACCATAACATAGGAAGAGAGCAACGGTTTTTTAATCTTTTTCTTTCTNTCGGAATATTGTTTAATTANGTTTACTGTCGGGCAATAGGTATTGATNCCNAGGNNATTAAGATAATCAGCAACCNTAANTTCCTGTNGNGGNCGAGTATTAATAACAAACCATTTTTTTTCCATCACTTTTAAAAAACCCCTTCAAAATAATTAANCTTTCAAAAATTAAAATGAAGGGATAAGTTTTNTATCAAATGAANNTTAAATACTNATANGTACCAAAAGTACTTANNAGTGAATANAATTNCAACTTATNTATCAAGTTTTTTTAGTATTTANTTTAATTCNTAAAATAAAACTTAATTAAATGTGACANTAAGNNNNTGATAAACAATNATTTAAAAATATTTTTTAATTANACTTTTAATTAANATTATGAACATAATCAAAGTCTTCCATCTACAAGATCTTTTTCTATAACTGATTTAATATCATANANTACTGATNCATTGTGCTTTTTGAAATTTCCTACCCCCTCTTCAAGAAAAACTTGGTGCGCTACTGCAAGAATTACTGCCTCATATTTTCCNGGTGTTTTTGTNAGGGAGATTCCGTATTCCTTTTTTACTAATTTCGGGTCTGCAATNGGATCATAGACCTCAACTTCAAGACCTTTAGACTTTAAAACTTTATATATTTCGGGAACCTTCGAGTTTCTAANATCATTAAAATTCTCTTTAAAAGTGATTCCCAAAATCAATGCTTTAGCTTTTTTATTGAAGATNNTCTTTTCCCGCATTAAATCGATAACNTTNGTNGCNACAAATTGTGGAATACTATCATTNACATTACGACCAGANAAAATCACCTCAGGTGTGTAACCCAATTGGATCGCTTTGTGAACCAAAAAATAGGGGTCAACACTAATACAATGTCCGCCCACTAGTCCTGGTTTAAAGGGAAAAAAGTTCCATTTAGTTGCAGCAGCCTCTAAAACTTCATCAGTATCAATTTGCATTCGATCAAAAATCAGAGCCAACTCATTAACAAAGGAAATATTAAGATCACGCTGTGCATTTTCAATAGCCTTAGCTGCCTCAGCCACCTTTATAGAGGGAGCTTTATGTGTTCCTGCCTCAATTATTGAATTGTACAANANATCTATCTCCTCCGCGATTATAGNAGTGGATCCTGAAGTTATTTTTTTGATTTGAGTTAAGGTGTTAATCTTATCTCCTGGGTTGATTCTCTCNGGTGAATAACCACAAAAAAAATCGGAGTTGTATTTAAACCCAGATGCCTGCTCTAAAACTGGGACACAATCTTCCTCTGTACAACCAGGGTAAACNGTACTTTCATATATAACAATATTCCCTTTNGTTAAATACTTTCCTACAGTTTTAGAGGCATCNATCAAAAANGACAAATCNGGTTTTTTATAATCTGTAACAGGTGTTGGNACTGTAATTATATATATGTCATAATTTGCCAAAGTATCGGGAAGNGATGANAAAGTTAAGCTTTTAGTTATTTCCTTTAATTCCTNAGGTGNCAACTGACCGACACTATCGATACCGGCATTTAGTTCTTCAACTCTTGTAAAGGAGTTATCAAATCCCAACACCTTAAATTTAGCTGAAAGGGCCGTAGCNAGNGGTAAACCTACATACCCNAGCCCAATAACAGCAATTTTCTTCATTGATTGAAGCTTTTATTGCNCTGTGTTACATCTTTGGTCATAAGTTNCCTGTGCTTGGGTAAAACCAAAATCNATAGCTTTTTGTAATTGCTGACAAGCTAATTTAGCNCCACCTATATTNAAGTGTACCAACGCATTAATATATTCAGATTTCCCAGTTTTGGGATTGAGTTTATNTATAACTTTATCAGAGTAAATTAATGCTTTTCCATAATCACCTGCCATAAAAAANCTGCTTGCCGCATTTTCAAAATATGAATATTCCAGTCCGTCCAATTCTAATGCCTTTTCGTATTCTAAACCCGCCTCTACATATAGTCTTTGATTAAATAATTTTTGNGCTTCTTGAGCTANTGCAAAGGCTTNATTGATTTTNTCATGACCCAANACAGCAATTTTTTTAAGTGCAAAAATTTCTTTGTCATCCGGGAAAAATTCAAATGCTTTAGAAGTATATTCAACCATGACAGGATCTTGATTACCAACCTTTTCAGAGAGAACTATTAGAAAATTCAGCCAAATAGTGCGTCCAGACTTTTTACTNATTACATCAAAAACCTTTAATGTCTCATCTAAATCACCCTTAAGTTGAAGAGTCTTTGCATAAACAGAGGCATGCAGTGCATTTTTTGGTAGACCATAAAAAGCCTTACGAGCATTAACATNGGCACTGTCAATTTTTCCTTGCTCTAAAAAAATCTGGGCTTTTATATTTTCACTAATAAAAAGATATGGATTAGCGGGAATCCCTTTATTAAGAAGTGCTAGAGCTTTATCATATTTTTTGGCATTTTGATAGTATCTTGCCTTAATTGACTTCATTGGGATAGTAGTCACAGTAATATTTGGCAANTCAGGGGTNATATCATCTATTTTGTCCAAGGGCACNGAAAATTTATCGCTATTAAAATCTCGNAATAATATTAATTGCCCCTTCAATGACTCATANGTTGTATGGGTAATNAAAATAGATGGAATTATCAGAATGATAACCAAAATTGGAAAAAATGAAAGAGATTTTGTAGTTTCTTTATTNTCTGATTTTTTTCTGGATTTTTGATAATAGTAATTAATCAATCCCATNGTTAAAGCCCAAGGAGCTAATACTTGTGGTCTAGCAATTGGAAAATTCAAATTAGCATCAATAAAATATACTCCCAAGGCAGTTATCAATAAAAATACAAACCATTTGTTGTCCGAATTTAAATCTGATNTAAAAAGTATCACAAANGCAAAATAGGCAGCAATTAGAAAAACACTTAAGTAGAGAAANAANCCAATAAAACCAAGTTCTGCTCCAAGCTGAATAAAATCGCTATGTGCGTGATAAGGAACAATATACCCGTCCATATCCGCTTTATCATATGCAATTGAAGTCAATTTCCAATTCCCAATACCCGCCCCAAAAATAGGGTTTTCTGATATGTGAGTTACAACATCTTCGTAATATCTTAAACGCTGATTTATAGATCCCTCATTTGTATTAATTTTAATTGTAGCTACCCTTGCTAGGGCATCTGCTCCCTTGTCAGAAATAAAAATTTGGTTGAGTACCAATGCTANGGTCAATGGTAATAAATAAAATAGATTAAAATAAATATCCTTAATAGAACGTGTNCTGAANTAATTGAAAGATGTCCAGGCCAACAATAATACCCCTATCAAAGCAGCCGCAACGAAAGAGGCTCGACTCTGAATCATTGATAATGAAAACAAACTCAATAAAATTAAAAAAGCATAAGCAATTTTAATCAATGGCTTGGAACCTCTTTGGATTAAATACAATACATAAGGTATTTTAATAGCAATCGAAAAAGCAGTAATATTTCTATTTGCAGTCACTCCTTTTAGTTCTCCAGGAGATATTCCGCCNGCTTTATACATACCTAATGCTTGATCCAAAACAGCATAAACCTCTATGGATAAAATAGCCATAATGGCTAGCGACAGTAGACGGTTTTTATCTTTTAAATTATAAAATAAAACCCCCAAATGGAGAAACATAAATAAGGTATTTATATGTCTGGCAATATTTACCAAAACCTCAGTTGGATTAATGGCATAGAAATAGGAAAGTCCTGCCCAAAGCACAAAACCTATGTAAAATAAACTCATGTAAGAATTCAACACATTTAGAAACTGAACTTTGAATTTATTACGATTAAAAAATAAATAAATTCCACACAAAAAATTGCATAAACTTAGATATAGCCACTGTGGGGCTATTTTGTCAACCGCCTCTAAATTAGGGACAAAGCCAACTAAAAGAAAGGTAATTATAAATAATGAAGGAATAAAGTTGAAAGTGTCTAATGAGTTTCGCTTGGGGACAGTTTTAGCCATTCTTATAAATTCTTTATTACATTGCAATATAAAAATTTATTTCTGATTTTGAATTTAGACCAAAAATGGACCCCATCTATTATATTTTAATTTTTTTGATAAGTTTTATTGTTTGTTATGGTTTTAAATTGTGGTTTGTTCGACTCAATAAATTTGATGCCATCAATCATCGGTCTGTCCATCAATCTAAGGCAACCAAAAATGGTGGTATTTCAGTTTTTCTTACACTTTTTNTATTTTCTTTATACTTCTACTTTAATCAAATTGAGCTTTTTGATTTTTCAATTCTTATTCCATTAGGAATTATGTTTATTGTTGGGGTTTATGACGATTTCTATAATGCCGATTTTAAACTAAAGTTTTTTTTACAAATCATTGTTGCTAAAATATTGATTGACCAAGGATTTATTATTGATAATTTTCATGGTGTTTTAGGTCTAAATGAAATCCCGCATTTTGCAAGCCAAATCTTTACAATATTTGTTTTTTTAGTGATTGTAAACTCTATTAATTTTATTGATGGTATTGATGGATTAGCAATNACAGAGGCCATTAAAGTAATTTTAATTGTAGAATTTTTTTCACNAGAATTCACTCCNCTTTTTCCATTGGGATTAATTACAGTTTTTAGTTTACTCCCTTTATATTACTTTAATTTTAAAAAAGACTTCAAAGTTTTTCTGGGAGATGCTGGATCCTTATTTTTGGGAACTCTTATTGCTATTTACCTTTTTTACGTTTTAGGGCCTCAATATTTTATGAAGGATTTATTNATAANAAATAAACCTCTTCTGACAATGAGTTTAATTGTTTATCCGCTNATAGANTTATTAAGAGTTTTTATTATTCGNATAAAAAATAAAAAATCACCATTTAACCCAGATCAGAATCANCTTCATCATATNCTGTTGAGTAAAGGGTTTTCTCACTTTATTGTGGTTATANTGATCCNGTTTATTTCATTGGCCATACTCCTGTTTTCAATTTNGATATAAAAAAAGCCCTCCTATTNGGAGGGCTTTTNTTTTANTAGNNATNTAAAANANCTACTAATTNAATCAGTAANTTTTAATACAATGAAAGCTCGGTTACATTATTTACTCCGCCTACGCCATCAGTCTGATTTGGATAAGTACCAGCATTACCGTCAGCACCTTTCTTAGCAGCTAAATCTGCGTTCATTACAGCGTTTAAAGTAGCAGTAGAAGTAGCTGATCCGTTAACAAAGCAATTATCAACATCGATAGCAAATGTAACGGTAGCAGTTCTAGTAGCTTGTGCAAGATATGCTTCAATAAATGGTTTAAATGAAGTNANCATANCAGATGTACCTGTTGCAGCTGTATAAGAA
This sequence comes from Flavobacteriaceae bacterium, assembly GCA_002711215.1. Taxonomy (GTDB): domain Bacteria; phylum Bacteroidota; class Bacteroidia; order Flavobacteriales; family Flavobacteriaceae; genus UBA8316. Next base: position 16,531 of record PAHA01000022.1, on the reverse strand, counting down.
GTAGTTTCAGTTGCATCTTTNGCAGTACTCCACGTTCCGNCNGTATCATTTGAATTAATAACAACAGANATAGGAGCAAGNGGCTCAGCTAAGACTGTAGCACTAGGAGCAGTAATNGTAGTCAGTGATGTATTACCAGTGATTTCAACACTTTTTACTTTTCCTAAAGAAGATAAATTTAGAGTGGTAAATCCAGTAGCAACATTACCAGTAACACTAACTGTACANGCATCATCACCATCAGCATATCTGTGGGAGAAATCAAATGTGGCTAATTTAGGATTAGTCACCACATAAGTATGGATAATGTGACCAGCAGTAGNTAAACTTGCAAGTAATGGAGTCTGGCTAACTTGAAGTGTTCCAATTGCTCCATCTCCAATATTGACAGTGGTAAGAGAAACCAATGAGCTAGTTAATAAAAGGTTATTTGAACCAACAAGACTACCCGGAGTAATACTAGTAGGTATTGCACCAGTNTAATTTAAGGTCTGCATAGCAACATAACCATCTAAATCAGCNGTAGCAGATTGCTCACCAAGAGTAAGAGTCTGAATAGTAGCTTTGTCTGCTAATCCATGCAATGTAACAGTAGAAACATTTGCAACACCTTTCAGTTCAACTGTAGCACCAGTATTGGCAATATCAATNGTTCCAGTAGAGGTAGTTAACAAAGGAGCAGAAAAANTGGTAATACTGGCACCAGTAAATGCTGATCCTAATGTAGTTAAAAGANGTAGCGACATACTAGTTTGAGGTCCTGCAACCACTATTGGAGAATTAATATCACTTGNAGCCAANGCATCTAAGTGTACTGTAGTTCCTGATACAGTTAGAGACCCATTAGCAATTGTAGTAATACCAGAGAGGTTAACATCTCCAGCTTTAGTAGTTGCTGTTAGAGTTACTACTTTAGTAACACCAGAAAGACCAATATCTCCAGTTGTGACAATTGTTACTGTAGCGCTAAATTCAGTTGCAGCTATAGAAAGNGTTGCATTTGCTCCACCTATGGTAAGTGAAACAGCGTTACTTTGCGCCAAAGTGCCTGCAGATACAAATTCTGTAGCAAGAGGTAAATTAATTTCTTCTTCAAGTATTCCACCAACTTTNACGGAGNTAGCATTAGGTAAACCTAGCACGTTTGTTCCCGTTCTGGCTGCAACACCGTTGGTATCTACTGAAGTAACTGTAGAAGTCTGGGTGATTAAAAAGTCTGNAGCTGTGGTAATTACAGGGAAAGAAACTGCACCAGGCAAATCAACTGTTACGTTTCCAGTTACTGTTCTTAGTTTAGCATTTCCAACGCTTCCAGTTCCGGCAACATCATAATCTACAGAAACATACATAAGCTCTGGTACATCAAGAGCAGCAGATGTAGTAATTGTAGCTGTTCCTTGTACAATTTTGAATTTTCCCAAAACTGCATTTACTCTAGNTAGATTAGTTGCTGTGGCAAGTTCATTGGTAGCTGAAACTTCAACAATTACGTTGCCTTGAATAGTAACTAATGGATCATCAGCTTCGACTCCAATAAGATCCTCAACAACTGTTAAGTCTCCTTCATTTCTGATGATAATTGGACCTTGAATTACAGCATTGGCTGCGAGAAGTTCGTTAAGTCTTTCTAAAATCTCATCAACCTCAGTTTCAAGATTTAAAACTTCATCTTCAATGCCAGTAATATCAATGCCATTCACTGCTGATTGAACAGCTGCAACATCTTCGATAATTTCAGTCAAATCACCATCAGTCAAAACTGTTCCTTCCAAAGCAGTAAGCTTTGTATCAAGATCAGAAATTTGAGTAGCAACTGTAGTTAAACCATCAACGGTGCTCTGTAATGTTTTGATCTCATCATTTAATGAGTCAAATTGGTCATCATAGTTTTGACATCCAACTACTGTNAGAGCAACAACCAAAAGACCTAATAAACCTTTTTTCATTTGATAAAAATTAAATTAATTAATAGTGTTTATAATATTTTAGAATAAAAAATTCTTAAGTTATACTTTATCTTCAATAACCATGCCAAATTTTAATAATTCGCCATAAATTTCAATAAAATATCCTAAAAGTTAAATTTCTAATAATTATACCATTATTTGGTTAAAGTAATAAAGATTTTAAATGTCATTGAAGTAATACTCTTTCAAGAGTGTAATGAAGTTAAATTTTTTACCGCTATAATTCGAGTTAAAATTTAATTAATTTTAGTGAAGAATTGTTAGTCAATTTAGGCTTTAAATATCAAAATTCCATATTATATACGACTTGGGATCTCAAACTTTACAGTTATGCCCATTTCTTTATTGAAGTCGATCCAGTAAAACTAAAATATAATGTTTACACCCAAGTAAAAATTTCTCATTGGAGCAGGTTCATAGTATCTTCTTCCAAAACCATTAATTCGGATGTTGTCGAAATATGCCCTATCTAATAGGTTGTTGATTCCTCCGAAAAAGGATAGCTGGTTGAAAGACTTCCAAACCCTTATATTTGCAAGGAAATAGTCTGTTACCTGAGTTAGGTTGGCGTCATCGGCATATAGCTCACCAATATATTGGGATTGTAGTGCACTGCCCCAGCCGTTTAAAAAGTTGTATTGAATTGAACCACTAAACTGTTGTTGCGGAACTCCTGGCAAATTTTTACCAGAGAGGTCATTATCTCCCAAAATATAATTGTCAAACTTTAGTGATGCATAGTTGTATGAAAGAGTCCACTCCCAAGGTCCTTTTTGGTGCTCCCAAAAAAGCTCGATTCCCATCCTGGTGGTTTTCCCTATATTACGGTAAAAATCTCTGTCAGGGAAATTCTCCAGTTCATAAGGTAAAATTTCATTTTGGGTCTTGATCGTGTATAGAGTAGCCTCAAGTTTGTTCTCTGGTGATGTAAATCGCCATCCCAGCTCAAAATTGTGGGCTTTGGAGGGGTCGAGGTCGGGGTTAAATCCAGGTCCACCACTAGGATTGGCAGAAAGTTCATTCAAGGTAGGGGTTTCAAAACTGGTGGAATAAGAGATGAACATCACGTGACTTCCCAATTCTGTGTAGGTGAAACCTAAACTGGGGTTAAGGGTGTTGAGATAGACTTTATCACTTTCTTGTTGTGTCCCTAATCTTTGGTTATCATAACGTAATCCTAGTCTAAGTATACCCGAGTCCAATTTTAATTCGTCAAGAAAACTAAAAGCAGTGTTGAAAAATAACTCCTCTTGGTCAAGGGTATTGTCTCCTGGACTGCCTCCTTCGTTTCTGAAACGTTTACGGTGGTCTTTTTGGTCAGCAAGGGAAAATCGGAATTGCATGCGGTGGTTGTTTTTTGGTTTAAACTCCAAAGCAGAACCTAAACCATAATAATTTCTTTTGAGCTCAACATACCCCCCAAATCCAAAAGGAAGACGACCTACAAAATCACGTTGGGCATAAAAAGCATAGGTGTCCAAACTTAGCTTATCACTAATTTGCTTTTCCCATTGAAGCCCTGTCTTTAGATGGTCAATGGTTTCGTATGTATTATAGCTTTCATTTTGCGGACGTGCATGTTTTCTGTTTTCTTGAACGCTTTCAATATTGATACCTCCTGCATCATAGGCGTAAGGACTGTGGGTATAGTTGAATTGCCAACGAATTTGATTGTTTGGGGAAATATCGTGCCAAATCCTTGCATTAAAAACTTGTTGTTTGTAACGGCTGTGGTTACGGTAACCATCTGACTGTGTTAAGTTCTGAAAAATTACTGCCTTAGTTTCGTTCTTTTTGAATCCTATAGTAGCTGATAAATTTTTGCTTGAAAAACTTCCTCCCTGTGCGCGTAGTCTTACAAAATTATCTATAAAATCCTCCAATGTATTAATCTGGATGACCCCCCCTGAGGCATTTCCATAAAAGCTTGAGGCAGGGCCTCTGAGTACAGTAAGGGATTCAATAATACCTAAAGGAAGGTTGTCCAGCTGCCCTTGACCATCTGGCGTGGTTTCAGGTATGCCGTCAACAATAAGCTGAATGCCCCGGATTCCAAAACCAGAACGCGCGCCAAATCCACGAATGGATAGCCTTAGATCTTGAGCAAAATTTTGAGTGTTTTGAGCATATAAACCTGGTATGGAAGTGAGGTAATCTTGAAGAGAGTTTTGCGGGAGACCCAGCTGATTTGACTGAAAAGTTTGATGAGTCAAAGCGAAAGGAATGATGCGTTTTGGAGTTTTGATACGAATGGCATCTAATGTAATTTCTTTTAAAGCAATTTTTTGTTGAAGGCTGTCCCGAACTTGAGCCGTCGATGTATATAAAGTAATTACAGCCAGAATAGTTTTAAAATATTTATTTTTCATTAAGAATTTAAGTGAATTTCAATCTTCAAAGATAGTTTTGAATTATTAATTTAGAGTAATTTATTNGAAATGTTAAATTTAAGCAATGCAGAGGANNTTCTGGCCATATTGATTGCAGTGGCTATNATCATAGGTTTTGTTTTATCTACCTACAAGGAAATTCAATCTACNATAGCAGAGGAAAAAGCAAAACAAATGAAAAAAAAAGAAACCGAGGCAAAGGTAGAGACACTAATACAATATCTTGATGCCAAAAGGAAACTTATCGATGCCGTCAATCAAGCAACCAAAAAAAGTGAAAAATCAAAAGGATAGATTATGTTTGTGTATACAACAATTGTAATTACATAATTATGCAGGCAATTTATCATACCGCTCATACTAGAGGAAACGCTGATCGTGATTGGCTTAAAGCCAATCACTCATTTAGTTTTGCAAACTACCACAATCCGGATAGNATGAATTTTGGTGCGCTTTGGGTACTGAATGAGGATATCATTACCCCAGGAATGGGATTTGACACCCACCCCCATGACAATATGGAAATTATTACCATACCCTTGACGAGTGATTTAGAACACAAATATAGTATGGGTAATGTAGGCGGAATCAATGAAGGAANAATACAAGTTAAGAGTGCAGGTATCGGGGTATACTACAATGAATACANAAAGAATCCCGATAAACCGATCAACTTAATTCAGCTCTGGGTAATGGCCAACAAGTATAATGTGCAACCCAGATATTATCAAAAATCGGTTCGAGAGCTGAAGAAAAAGAATGCTCATTATCAGGTGTTGTCTGCTAATAAGGAGGACGATGCGATGTGGATTCATCAGAACGTTTGGTTTCATCTCNNTGATTTTGANNAATCTACTGAAACAGAATATGAGATGAAAAAAGAAGGGAGTGGTGTCTACATTTTTGTCATTGAAGGANAGTTTAAAATTGACGATCATAGATTAAAAAAAGTGACGCATTAGGGATTTGAGATACCCAAAACATATCTTTTATCTCAGAATCCAACTCAAAAGCCATATTGGTTGAAGTACCTATATGTTATTAAATATGAACGAAAAAGCATCTATTAAAGAACTGATTGAATACATAGAAAGTCGATTGGAAGTTGGGGAATATAAGGACTCAGTTCACAAAATTAAATTGATTACTACCCGACAAATGATTTTGGAAATGATATCGAAATAAACCCGATATTTATATTATAAATTAAGTTTTTAAACAGGAGAAACCTTATTTATAATATTGGTAACAGCGCTCTTGATTCGAATTTTATTCCACATTTAGTGAAAAGAAGATGGAAATTCTACCACATCAAGGCATGAGCATAACGTCTTTGGGAAGAGGCTTNATGGGCATTTTTGTCTTAATTCTTATTGCTTATGCTTTTAGTAATAATCAAAAAAACATCTCATGGAAAACTGTTTTTATCGGTCTCCTCACCCAAATCATCATTGCCATTGGGGTGATTAAAATTTCATGGGTCAAAAATTTCTTTGAGTACATCAGTGGCTTTTTTGTAAATATTTTGGAATATACCCAAGCTGGTACCCAAATGCTGTTGGGAGAATTTGCCAATATCGACCAGTATGGATTTATTTTTGTATTCCAGGCGCTGCCAATCATTATATTTTTTTCTGCCCTAACCTCACTATTGTACTACTTTGGTGTTATCCAAAAAGTAGTGCGGGTTTTGGCTTGGAGTTTACGAAAGCTTTTGGGTATTTCGGGAGCTGAGAGTCTGGCTGTAACGGGTAATATTTTTTTGGGACAAACAGAGGCCCCTTTATTAATCAAAGCTTATATAAACAAAATGACCCGATCAGAATTATTTTTGGTGATGGTGGGGGGTATGGCTACAGTAGCAGGAAGTGTAATGGGAGCCTACATCGGTTTTCTGGGTGGGGACAATCCTATCCAACGCTTGGAGTTTGCTAAAAGCCTCTTGGCCGCCTCGGTGATGGCTGCTCCAGGTGCTGTGGTAATTGCAAAAATTATATTTCCACAAGAAGATAAAATTCCCGAATTAATAAATATTCCAATTGACCGTGTTGGAAATAATTTTCTTAATGCCATCTCCAATGGTACTTCTGAAGGGGTAAAAATGGCAGTAAATGTTGGGGCCATGCTACTGGTCTTTATTTCTTTAATCGCACTTCTAAATGGTGTTTTTTTGGGGGTCGGAGAAATTACAAGACTCAATACTTGGGTGGCACTCAATACTCCTTACAGCACTTTTTCAATCGAGTTTATATTTGGTTATCTGTTTGCACCACTGATGTGGATAATTGGTGTGGCCGCAGAGGACATGACCTTAATGGGGCAGTTGTTGGGAATAAAAATTGTGGCCAGTGAGTTTGTAGGCTACGTTCAATTGTCAGACTTGAAAAATGTTAACAATTCCTTGCACTTCGGTTACCAAAAATCAGTGGTAATGGCGACTTATATGCTTTGTGGTTTTGCCAATTTTGCCTCAATCGGTATCCAAATTGGTGGGATTGGTATCCTTGCTCCTAGCCAAAGAAAAAACCTCAGCGAAATGGGGCTAAAAGCAATGATCGCAGGTACCATCGTCTCTCTTATGTCAGCTACCATTGCAGGAGCAATTTTGGGATAAACTTATAATACCTTAACCCTCACTTTTTTCCAAGTACGTGTCAAGAGAACTGCAAAAACAATAGAAATTACGGTAATAATACCAGCACGGGTATATTCACCATAAATCCAATAGCCTGTTGCAAACATGGCGCCATAGATCATACCACAACCTAAAAGCATNGCCGTAATTCCTGAAGGAACACTCCAACCCTTAGTTTCGTCAGTAATATTTATATTTTCAACTCTTGCTTCCTCCACAATTTTTTTCCATCCTGGACCACCTGGTTGTATTTTTTGGTAGAAGGAACGCAAAACAGATTTGTCTTCTGCAGGGGTCATATAAGTAACTGTAATCCATATTGCTGTGGTGACCAATACCACGAAAGGATATTCAAACCAAGCAGGGAACACCCCACCAACATCAAAAAGCATTGGCCCCAAGTTGGTAGTTTTAAGTGATATTGATAAAATTCCAGAGACAAACATAGCAGAGATTTCACTCCAAGCATTGATGCGCCACCAAAACCATCTTAATATAAAAATCAAGCCTGTTCCAGCACCAAAAGTTAGTAATATATCAAAAATTTGAAGAGCACTTTGTAACANCAAAGCAAGTACAGCACTAAAAATCATNAGNCNAATGGTGCAGAGTCTNCCTACNNCNACNAATCTTTTTTCGGAGGCCTGGGGATTTATTTGGTTTTGGTAGAAATCGTANACCAAATAGGAAGAACCCCAGTTNANTTGTGTTGAAANGGTACTCATATAGGCAGCNATGAGNGAGGCCAAAACCAAACCAATCAATCCAGGAGGCAATTTGACCAACATAGCGGAATAGGCCAAATCATGACCTAACTTATCATCCGTGATATTAGGAAAAGCTTCCTTGATACTCGTCAAATCAGGAAAGACAACCAACGAGGCTAAAGCCACTAATATCCATGGCCAAGGTCNNAGGGCATAATGCATGANATTGAAAAANAAAGTCGCTCCAATGGCNTGGTTTTCATCTTTGGAAGCCAACATTCGCTGGGCAATATAACCTCCACCTCCAGGTTCTGCACCGGGGTACCATGAACTCCACCATTGGACTGCCAAAGGAATAATCAATAGTGTTATAACGGCCTCTGTGTTGGAAAAGTCAGGAAGGATAGACAATTTATCACTTACATTATCATGATTCAAAAGAGCGGTCATCCCTCCTACTTCGGGTAAGTTGACCAAATAATAGGCGGCACCNATAGAACCCACCATNGCAACAACAAAAAGTAATAAGTCAGTGTAGAGTACACCTCTAAAACCGCCCAGTGTACTGAAAGCAACAGTGACCAATCCCGCACTAACTACCGTTTGCCAAGGTTCTAAGCCCAGCATGATTCCACCAATTTTAATGGCGGCTAGAGTGACAGAAGACATGGTGATTACGTTGAATAGAATTCCTAAATAAAGTGCTCTGAACTTTCTTAAAAAGCCTGCGGGTTTCCCCCCATAACGGAATTCATAAAATTCTATATCTGTTTTGACATTGGACTTACGCCACAACTTGGCATAAACGAAAACAGTTAGTAAACCGGTGATAAGAAAGGTCCACCAAACCCAGTTCCCTGATACTCCATTGTTTCTTACTATATCTGTAACCAAATTGGGTGTGTCGGTGGAAAATGTAGTAGCGACCATGGATACCCCTAACAACCACCAAGGCATATTCCGTCCAGATAGAAAAAATTCATTGGTTGAAGATCCTGCCCTCTTTGAAACCCAAAACCCTATAAACAGCGAGATTGAAAAAAAGGTGATAATAATGGCCCAATCTATTCCTAATAATTCCATTTTGTTAATTTTGAAACACCAAAATAACCATTTATCCTATAAAGAAATAAAATATTGNTAAACAATACTACTGTTCTGTAATTTTAAATAGGTTTGTATAAAAAATTGCATTTTCAATGTGTTCGAAATGTTNCCTATTTACGTTTCAGTTTCTTGCTATTGTGAAANNCTTTCAATTCCATTTTCTGTGGTTTTGGTTGGCAATTATAATGAGTTTTCAATTGACATATGCACAAATTGAAAATAAAAATCCTTCTTTTAGTTTTCCCTCCGATAATAGCAATGAGACCAATCCNCTTTTCCTACCACCTGAAAAGGAAAGTCCCTATCTAAGNGGTGATTTCTTANATAAGCCGTTAGAAATGACAGATCCCAANTTTGGTGAGCAGGGGCCAAAAATCAATATGGAAAATCAGGAGAATTTCCTAGATCCCGGAAACATATACCTTCCAAAACTAAAAGGAAAAGGAATAGAGGNAGGTAAAGACCCCAATAAATACAGAACGAATCAGTTCATGGGAGATTACAGAGTGGAGGGCAATCAAGCCCGAATTATTTTTAGAGATCATGAATATCCGGATGGGGATCGTGTAAGAATTCTCCACAACGATAAGATAATTCAACCCAATGTATTACTTGTGGAGCGCTTTGTTGGCCTTAAAATTGACTTGGTTCCGGGATTCAATAAAATTGATTTTATAGCCCTCAATCAAGGAACCTCGGGACCAAATACTGCTGAGGTTAGGGTATATGATGAGAACGGAGACATGACTGCTGCCAATCAGTGGAATCTCGCCACTGGAGTNAAAGCAACCTATATTCTAATCAAAGAATAAAACTATTTTCTGTAATGGAGAAAAAGCCCTATTAGCAAAAGTAGGAACCCCCCATAGAGATAGGGAGTATCTATAAAAGACAAATTTACATACATCAAATAAACCACATAAAAACACCCAAAAGAGAGAAGTATAATTATGAGTTTGATCAATTTTATTAAATTCATTTTTAAAAATTCATTGCAAAATAAATGAAAATATGGAGTTAATTAGGTTTTATTGGATTGGATTGGCGATCCTTGTTGTGGCCATACTGGCGAATTTTTGGGCTTCTCANTGNGGGCTAAAAACTTGGTATGATTTCCTCAATANTTTAGGCAACGGTGCAGCNTTTAGACTTAAAGACGGNTTATGGCTTTTGGTGTTTTACCCNCTTATTTTNGGNGGAAGTGCGCAATTNGGAAATATTNTTTGGAAGTATTTATTTTGACCCNTCGGATAATTGATCTTTTTTGGATTTATNGCTCATAAGNAGTAAGCCCAAAATACCTATCAGACCAAACAAAAAACCAATTATAAATCCGAAATTTTGGGTTCTGCCTTTTTTTTCAGCNATNTAGCTTCCNAAAGCGCCTGTGGCTACCCCTAGGGCCAATGAGAATAATATAAAAGAAGTGGTCATGTGGTTTTAACGATTATTTTTTTTTGGGTCAGAAGCACCAATGTATAGAGAATAATTCCTAAAGGCCCCAACANAAAGGTACAAATTAGGGGNAANATNATCCACACGTGTTTTACTCTTTTTTCTTGACTGTTTTTGAGCATCCAACAACCTACCCAAAAATCGAAAGCCAAATAGTGTAGCCATCCAGCGGCAACTCCACGAGGCTNNGCATTCTGAAACATTTCTGTCAAACCGTAAAGAGAGGAAAAGTCGGCNGAAAAAGTTCCCGTGGTGGTANTAAGGAAATAAACATANCCNANAGCAATCACTAAAGGNACCCAAGGAAANGCAATTANTTTCTGGGTAAATACTTTTTTGGGGAANACCAAAAGGAGAATCCAAAAAAANAATATACCCGAATTGAAAATGTTAAAAATAGTTTCGTATANCATATTCTTAACTCAAAAATAAAACCATTTTTTTAGATGGCTTCGCTATNTTAGGGTTTTATTTATGAGGATATTTAGAGACATCAACGGCCAACGTGTAGANCCNATTCAGCACACACTGAATATTCTGAAAGAACACCCNAACGTTCAAATCCACATTGGATCGGACTCTCAAAATGTTGGGAAATCNTCTAAATACGCTACCGTNATTGCCTACCGNTTTGGNAGCAGGGGGGTGCATTATATTTTAAGTAAAAAGATAGAGATTTTAATCCCTGACATGTGGACGCGTTTGTGGAAAGAAGCTGAGATGAGTATTGATGTAGCGGAATGGCTAACGCATCAGGTGAGTGTGAAAATAGAGATAGATATGGATTACAATAGNGACAAGAGTTTTAAGTCCAATAAATTGATATCGGCAACCAANGGTTGGGCCAATTCTTTNGGGTATAAAGTAAATGTAAAACCNAATAATCAAATTGCTACCCGNGCAGCGGATTATCATTGTAAATGATTTAGATCCAATCTTTAGCTAATTTTTCTGCCCCAAAACGNACGACATCGGTTACGGGAATATCGAGTTCATTCTCCAAATACTGTATTTGATTTTNNGCTTCNTTTTCCNTCAATTTTACAGTATTCAATGCAACGCCNATAACCTTGGGTTTTCCAAAGGTCCCCGCCACAGAGGCNAGGGATTCATTAAGGGTGATAAATTCCTTAAGAGGAGGGATTTTAATGGATTCTGGATGTCTAAGAGTGGTCTTGTCGGCACGGTGGCAGAGGACCATNTGGGTGGGACAAGCTCCNCGCATNAGNGGAAGGGTGGCAGTACTGGCAGGATGCAAAAGCGATCCTTGACCTTCTATAACGATCAGTGAACGGTCTTGGTGGTTCATGACCATTTGCTCCACAGCACCACAGGCATGATCTACTTTTAATGCATCTAAGGGAATACCGCTCCCCATCAATATGATCCCGATTTGACCGGTAGCAACAAAACCTGTATCAACCNNATTTTGNTGGGCCCAACGATANATTTCTAAACCAGCAGTCATTTTACCNCAGGCCATATCGGTACCGATCATCAATAGGCGTTTGTTGGTCAATTTTGCCGCTTGGCCAGANGCAATTTCAGGGATAAATTGTGGGATTCTTACNTCCCAAATCCATTGATTGGGGTTAAGGATTTTGTGCGAAAACCNTTGNAACAGTGANTCGTGCANACCATTTATNATACTNAGCCCTTTTACCAAAGCTAGTTCAATGAGGGGCAGCCAGTTATTGGGAANTTTTCCTCCAGAGGGGGCNATNCCGAGGAGGAGTATTTCTGCNCCTTTGTCAATGACTTGATTTAATTTTTCATAAATAGGTATGTCTCTATCAATGGGGTGTTGTTGGTTGATATTACTTCCCGCATGATGAGTATCTATAATTCCTACTATGGGGTTTTGGAGGTAACGCACTACCCCCAATCCCATTTTACCATAGTCGCTGTGTAAATAACCCTCCATGTAGATGGCAACTTTTTGGTTGTGTTTAAGCATGGTATTCTGGTTTTAGGGTGGCACCGTGTCCTGGAAGAAAATCTGGAAGGGTTACCCCCTGTATTAGCTGAACTCCTGAGCCTGGGTCGGGAGCCAGATTATAATAGGAGTCGAGGTCTATATGGTCAATNCCTCCTGATAGGGCAGCGCCAGCNGCAATGGAAACNGAGGACTCACTCATACAACCGATCATAGTTTTNAGATTATATTTTTTGGCATTTTTAATNATGACNAGGGCCTCTGTGATACCTCCACATTTCATTAGTTTCATATTNACGCCGTCTATNTTNTTTGCCCATTTGCCAACATCTTCGGCATANCGGCAAGATTCATCGATATATATCGGCAAGGGACGGTTTTTGTAAAGATATTTGAGTTCAGATTCTTGTCCTTCCTCCAAAGGTTGTTCGATATAATCTACTCCTCTATCGGCCAACCATTGNATCATATGAATNGCCTCTTTGGTGGACCAACCTCCATTGGCATCAACTCTTATTTTGACTTNAAATTGTTTTNTGCTTTCCAAGACTTGAGTAAACATTTGTTTGTCTAACTCAATGCCTTCTGGTGACCCTAGTTTTATTTTCAGCGCTTTGGCTGAGGACTCATGGATCATTAGATGTATTCTCTCCTTGACCTGCTCTGGTGGTATTATACCTAATGTAAGAGAAGTGGGAANANAAGGTCGAGGCAGTTGAAGTAATTGATGTAGGGGGACATTTGCTTTTTTAGCTTTCCAATCCCATAGGGCAATGTCCAAAGCAGCGTAGGCACAAGGTGCAATTCCCATATGTTTGGCTCTTTGGTTGAGTTCCTCTGTTGTTTTGGATTCAATTCCCTCCTTTAGAAAAGTGGTGAGTTGATCTTGCATTTGCTCNACTGTTTCTGCCTTNTCNTTTTTTCCNGGAGCTGCCTCCCCCCANCCTNTANGACCATCTTTTTCATANGATAAAAATAAATTGANGGNATTCCCTTTTACNCCCCTGCTGATGGCTAGNGGAAATCTCTTTTGNAGTAAAACTTTATGAAATTTTATCNCCATTATCAAATNTTNGGGTTTAGCAAAAGTATTTTTGGATANTTGTATGAAAGGANTANTATNANCATTGATCCCATNCCATTAGACAAAGCNTCCATNAAATTTCCATNACGATCGGTGGTCAAAAAATGTTGACCCAATTCAATAACAGCTCCAAAAAAAAAGGCTATTATAGCACCTTTTGAAATTGGACGGTTGAGAAAGATTTCTTNNGTAAAGCTTTTGATTAAAANCCAGCTNAAAATGGCATAAAAAANAAAATGTCCTANCTTNTCTTGATTTTCAAACCAAGAGATTCCCTCATCAATACTTGCAGGNTTGACAAANCTCAAGTAGATNATCAATCCNNCCCATANAAGNGAGAAAANAGTCCAAAGTTTTTTCATTGAAGATTATNGATATGAAATTATCTTTTCAAATATATAAAACCTTTTACAGGAGGCTGTCCATTGCCCAATTCTAATATGTAAAAATAGGTTCCCTCGGGTGCGTTTTGACCNTTTGAATTGGAATANNANGCTCTGATTTNNCCACTCCAATCATTGCTGTAGGGCGCCTCTTTGAGAATTANAGTTTCCCAACGGGAATAAANNGTCAATTGGTGTTCGGGAAATTGAGNCAATCCCTCAATGATCCANTTTTCATTTACCCCATCATTATNGGGTGAAAATNCGTTGGGGATGNAAAGNGATTGGTAAATAANCTCGGTTTCTTCAGAGAAGACAAATGGATCGCATGGGTAGTTTCTNGAGCTTATAGCTACCCTTAGTTTCCAACCNACCCATGACTCTTGAGGATTGATCAATGTCAAATTTTTGGTTGTTACCCCTTGGAAGGAATTTGAGGCTGTTAAATCCTCCCAGTCATCATTTGTATCTTTCAAAATTTGCCATTGAAAGTCAAACGTGTCGCCAGCATCTAAATCCACACTGAGTATACTGTTTTGATCGGGAATGACTTCCGCTGTTGAGGAAGGTTGTAAGATGATGTTGGAGCTTAAAGGAAGCTCCAAATAATCTGATTGCCCAGAGTTGTCGCGATCTAAAGGCAGGCTATAACCAATGCTAGAAGTGACCATTCCAAGGGCATCAACCTCTACAGGGCTNGTTCCCAAAATTCCATCTTGGTCAGGGTCTTCAAATCCTGCTTCGATAACATCAAAACAGCCGTCTCCATCACTGTCCAAATCCAAACTGTTCCCCTTACCGTTTGAATCCAAATCATCTTGAGTTTCTTCTGTATCCAAAATCCCATCGTTGTCATCATCTAAGTCTATATCATCCCTCACACCGTCTTGATCGCAATCAAAAGCACCTGAAATTACTAATGTGATGCTCGAATCCAAATAATCGCAATTGTCATAGGGCTTAGTTTGGTCGATGACCTCTTGTACATTAGCCACACCATCCCCATCGATATCGGGGTCGCAAAGATCGCCAATACCATCTCCATCCAAATCCTCTTGTNGTGGATTGAAGTCGGCTGGGCAGTTGTCAAATCTCTCATGGAGACCGTCGCTGTCAAGNTCTACATCATCGTCTTGATTTGTTANATTTANTGTGATGTAATCCGCTGTCAAATAATGGGGATCAGGGGTAGTGGCATCTACAGAGATGATCAAATTGGTTAAAATATCACCGTCAAGGAGGTAGTCGTCCATGCCCGTAATGATAATAGATTGTGGCTCATTCCAATTGTTGGGCGTAAAGGTCAAAAAGGTAGTATTTAGTCCAACCTCTGTTGGGTCGGGNACAATAAAACTTAAAATAACATTGGCANTGGGTTGGGCATTCAATTGAAGGAATAGGGTGGTTGAGCTGGCAGTTTCACTTAAGGGGGGGGCCAGCTNATAGGAAGTTGTCACTGTNCCAGATTCTGCCGCTTTGGTAGCCACTATATCACCTGTCAAGATAATACCTGGGAAATCATTGTCCAAATTCTCCAAAGTCAAATCGGCAACAGAAGCATCAGTCAAAATATTATAATTAGTGTCAAGTGANTGAGGATCTCCAGTTACAAAGGTTACATTTTGAGTTCCATCCAATAAAAAGTCATCCAAGCCANAGACGGTAATAAAATTGGANCTTGGGTCGTTCCAATATTGATTTTCTATGGTGATTTGTGTTTCTAGTAAATCGATCTCGTCAACATTGTTTCTTAAGGTTATAGGAATGGTGACCGACTCGTCGTTCATGGGAAGCGTATTTAGAGAAAAGCCAATTGAGGCCTGATCTCCATCTTCATCGGTTTGATAGTCATCGTCCAAAAGGTAGACCGTTATCCCCGCAAAATCATTGTCTTGATTGATCATCGATACGGGTGAGATGCTTCCGGGAATGATACTACTAAAATGGGGGTCTGTAGTCAAAATGGAATTGATAAAAATATTGTAATTGACCGCACCGTCGCTTATGGGAATCAGGTCATCCTTTCCATTGACGGTAATGATCTGCTCTTGATCCCAATTGGCGGGCGTGAAAGTAATTGTGGAAGTGGCTACGGTTCCCTCTTTAATATTACTGCTTGCCCAACCGATTTGAACAGAAGTGGAGGGCATAGCAGTTAGTCGGACAGAAAAGCTTCCTGAATCACCATTTTCTCCAGTGATTTGATCGAGGGGGGTTATTGTAATATGGGCAACATCGTTGTCAATATTGATAACATTGACGTTTTGAGCAGCTTCGGCAGTGAAGTTGGCGTCTGAACTGCCATCTACCGAAACAATGATTTGGGTAATATTATCCCCGTCAATGAAGGGATCATCTACCCCGCTCATCAAAACAGTCTGGGGAATATTCCAATTNAATGGNGTAAACTGCAATTGCTGGAAACTGGGGTGNACNGNCACTTCACTTGTATCGTTGGAAGCTATATTCATGAAAACATCATTGTTAGGTTTTATATCCAATACCACAGTTAAACTCCCTAGGTTTTCATTTTCGCTCAAATTATTTGAAATATTTCCAACACTAAATCCTGCCTGATCGTTGTCCAAGTTTCTGAAGATCAAATCTGCCACATCAAACTCATCTAACGAATCATAAACTACATCATCAGAGGTGGGATCTAAAGTTTCGAGCACTAGGAGAATATCTCCGTCGATTAGAGCATCATCGAGACCCGTAAGGGTAATCTGATTGTTGAAGGGCTTATTCCAATTTGCATTGGCTATGGTCATACTTGTANCGGATAAAGATGCCTCGGAGACATCCCCCAGAATCCCCAATCCAAAAGTTACGTCTGCACCACCAAAAGGCTGAGAAAGCAAATTAAA
>PAHA01000021.1 GCA_002711215.1 Flavobacteriaceae bacterium | reverse complement strand
GTTTCTAACGTCAAATTGTCCACCCCTTTGTTTTTTAAATAAAGGGAGTATCGATCTACTCAATGAAACGAAACTTAAAAAGTTAATATCCAACAATTTTTCAAAAAATTTGAAGTCTGTTTCAGCCAATAATGGTCTTTGGCTAGGCTAGCCCAAGCATTATTAATCAAAACATCTATCCCTTCAAAAAGTTCAAGAGCTTTTTGAACCATAGTATCAGAATTTTTAGAAATTGTTAAATCGAAGTATAAAATTTTAATATTTTGAAAATAAGTGCACTTGGATTTTACTTTTTCTAATTTATTTTTATTAATGGTAGATAGAGTGAGATTCACCCCTCTTCTAGAATATATTTTTGCCATGGCAACGCCAATACCCGAGGATGCCCTAGTAATCCTCACAATTTTTTTATTTGTTTTCATTATGCTTTTTTTGATACCATGATTCTACCCTGGCAATGGCATTTTGTTCAATATCCTTCCAAAATAAATTAATGTCTGCAAAATGATAATTTTTAATCAAAGACAAAAAAATACGACCAGGAATTTCAGGTAGTGAGGTCCAAAGAATTCCGTCAA
Organism: Flavobacteriaceae bacterium; assembly: GCA_002711215.1. Classification (GTDB taxonomy): domain Bacteria; phylum Bacteroidota; class Bacteroidia; order Flavobacteriales; family Flavobacteriaceae; genus UBA8316. The sequence continues at coordinate 116,403 of PAHA01000021.1, read as the reverse complement.
CCAATTCAATATTAAGACTTTTTGGATAAAGTTTTAAGTCTTTACTTAGAAGTCCTTTGTGATTACTTTTTTTGGAGGTATTTTGGGTATCCCATGTAATGGGGTTAGTGGTAACCCCTCCCTGAAACCAGTTATTATAATTTTTGGGTAATTTATTCATTTTATAAGCATTCCAACTTATAAATCCTCCTGTAGCTTTAGGATCTTCGAGCGGTTGAATCGTATTAAACTCGCTAGGTAAAACTCGAGCCCCAATCAGATAAGCCGCCACTAACTGATTCCTAATGGGCTTTGAATCAAAGAATTCTTTAATTAGTCTTTTGGCATGCATACTTCCTTGACTGTGTGATGCAATGATAATCGGTTTGCCCTTATTGTAGTGTTTCAAGTAGTATTGAAAAGCATTTTTGACATCCTCATATGCGATTTCCCATGCTGTCCTTACCATTTTGTTATCAGGTTCAACAAAAATTCTGTAGTGCGCCTGACGATAAAATGGAACATATAAATCTCCTGCATTTTGCCATGCAGAGGCTTGATATTTAACAGCCGTATCAAAAACATCTTGCCGAATAGATGAGGTCCAAATATTAGCATTCCAATCACTTACATTTTTATCTGAAAAAAGGGTAGGATAGATATAAAAAACATCTGCTTTTTGGTCCCTTTTTATTTTTTCAAAACCCTTTAATACTCTAGGGTATTTTCCCGGTAGTACCGCCCAACTTTTGGACTCTGAATAATCTGGCTTTAAAGGAACTGTTTTTTCTTTGAAAGCAATATTTTGATAAGCTGTCCTACAACTAATTGATCCTAAAATGATTAGAAGTAAGTAGCTTTTGACTAATTTGGAGAGACTCATAGGTTTGTTTTGCAATCATTAAAATTACAACTTTTTAAAGTTAATATATTTATAAGAAATGGAGTGTGAATCATAACATATACAACCAAGATAAACTATGTCCCCATAATGGTGACCATCTTTTTACCCAATTGAATTATAAGAGAAATACTGTGTAAAAAATTAAAGTAAGTCTCAATGCGAAGTGGGTAGGAATCCTTCTGATAAAATTGTTTTCAGCGAAAAAGGAGTTGTGATTAATCTTTAAGCACATAAATTTGATTTAAAGCCATGCACCCATGCTATCCACTTGCAATAAAAAAAATCAGATTGTTATTTCTCTGATTTTAAATCTACTAATGGAAATTGTAATACAACTTTTGAACAACTCGGTGCATGGAAAAATGAAACTAGGTTTCAAAGAATAGATCTTAGAAACTTTGAGGTTGATGATAATAGTCGTGGTATAGTCAAATTTTAAATAAATTTGTGATGCATAGGTTGTGAATACCATTTAAAAATATTATTGAAAAACCAGTAATTATTCATCAAGTGCCTAATAATATTATTTCCCAATCCAAAGAGGCTGGTGTTAATCGCTTGAATTGTGCTGTTTATCCAATAGGCTGAAAAAAGTAATTACCACTCCCGCTTTTTATTGAGTTGCTCTTCATTATCTAACTCTTTTTCAGCTATAACTTTAAGAAATGAGGGATGTTGTTCTATTGCAAATTGTATTTTTTCAATTATAACCTCCACAGATTCATTTTCATAATCTATATCTAGAGGTTCTTTAACCTCCATTGATTGTAGAATTCCTCTTTTTTTGATTCTGATACCCTTCTTGTCGAAAGATCTTCTAAACCCATCAATTACTATGGGAACAACAATAGGTTTGTACCGTTTGATAATATGTGCAGTTCCTTTCCTAAGGGGTTTAAATGGAGTTGTAGTCCCTTGGGGAAAGGTAATTACCCAACCATCATCCAATGCAATTCCAATGTTTGATATGTCACTCATCTTAACTTGTCGATTAATGTCAACTCCTCTTTCTCTCCAGGTGCGCTCAATAGATATGGATCCTGCATAGGCCAAAATTCTTGGTAAAAATCCAGCTTTCATGGTTTCTTTCGCGGCTACAAAATAAATGTTTAGTTTTGGATTCCACAGGTACCAGATGTTTTTAATAGAATCTATTCGACCGCTCAAACTCGCATTGAAAACATGAAACATTGCCACTACGTCAGCGAAATAAGTTTGGTGATTTGAAACAAACAAAACGTTATTCTCAGGTAACTTTCTTATGACCTCCGAACCTTCAACTTGAAGTTGGTTAAATCCTCTGTATCGTCTGTGGGTAATACAGCCCATCAAAAAAATTAGCCATTTTTTTAGAATCAAATAATGGCCGAAAGGGGTTTTCTTAAACATCAATAATCAATGCAAAAAGTATACAAATATAAACTATTTGAATAGGCTTGCTATCAATAGCATTTTAAATTCGGATAATATCATCGCAGTGGCACCCCAGACTTCATTTTGACCAAAAATATATGCAGGAATATCAATCAATTCAAATGAGGAATTGGACTGCTTCGTAATCAATGGTTCAGTAGCTATTAAATCTTTTAGGGGAACTTCAATGATTTTATCCACCTCCCTTGGGTCAGGGACAAACATACAAGAATTTTCAGCATAGGCAACAAAAGGACTAATTAAAAAATTACTAGGCGGAACATAAAGTCTAGAAAGAGGTCTTATTGCACTAACTTGATTTGAAGAAATACCTAATTCCTCTGATGTTTCCCTCAATGCAGTAGCCCAAAGATCATTATCTTGAACTTCAGGCTTCCCACCTGGAAAACTAATTTGTCCAGAATGAGTGCCTTTATATTGATTACGTCTAATTAGTACAACATTCATCTCTCCATTTGTGTCAGGGTAACAAANAACCAATACAGCTGCATTTTGGGGNNGGATTTTCTCNATATGCATTTGNTNGAATTGNNTAATTCGNTNAGGCGGTGACAANAGAGNATGGGCTTTTTCTAGATCAACTTGGTTTTCTTTTAACTTTGTAAATAGACCTAAAAAAGTAGAGAATTCCATGAAATACCTAAATTTTTTTTTAACAGTTGTAGTCTTGATTCAAATTGGATGTAATGAAAAACCCAAGAAAAATCAGCTAGAAACCAAAGTTCATGAAAAAAAACAATTAAAAAAAGTAGAGGCAATAAAAGAAAAAGAAACTTATTTGGATGACAAAAATGCCATTCCTTTTTTGTTTGAATATGCCAAAAAAAATAAAGAAAATAAAGTCAGGATCATTACCAAATATGGAAATATTGATATCCTACTTTATGATAAAACACCATACCATCGAGCAAATTTTATTTATTTGACAAAGAAAAGATATTTCGACGGTACCATGTTTCACCGGGTAGTCCCAAATTTTATAATTCAAGGAGGAAACTCAGATAGCTGGAAAAATATGAAAAAAAGACACCAAATTGGACGCTACCTTCTACCTCCTGATACGAATAAAGGATATTCACACCATCGAGGAGTAATTTCCATGCCCAGTAGTGAAATAGACAACCCGCACAAACTAGCTTCACCCTATGAATTTTTTATTGTCCAACAATCTCCTGGTGCTTATCATTTGGATGGAGATTATACGGCTTTTGGTGAGGTAATCAACGGAATTGAGGTTGTGGATGAGATTAATCAATTGGAGGTGGACAACAGAGAGATGCCTATCAATAATATTTATATTAAAACTAAAATTATTAATTAATNTTATNACACTAGTTTTAAAAATATTAATTATTAAATCATTTTAACANTATATTTTTNATTAATAAGATAAAATTATTAAATTAGAATTTTTAATAATTAATTGCAATGACCCTTACTCAGCTTAATTATATGACTGCAGTTGCAGAATTTGGAAATTTTACCCTTGCGGCTGAAAAATGCTTTGTCACTCAACCTACATTAAGTATGCAAGTTCAGAAATTAGAGGAAGAATTAGGTGTGAAAATATTCAATAGATCTACCAAACCTATTTTATTGACTGATATTGGGGAAAAAATCCTTGTTCAAGCAAAAAAGATTACAGAAGAGGCTATACGAATGCAAGACATAGTCTCTACGGAGAAAGGCTTCATAGGAGGTGAATTCAAATTGGGAATAATTCCCACAGTTATGCCAACATTACTACCTATGTTTCTTAATACCTTTATCAAGAAACATGCTAAAGTCGACCTTAAGATTGAAGAATTGACTACCCAAAATATTACTAGGTTATTGGAGGAAGGTCATTTAGATGCTGGAATTGCTGCTACTCCTTTGGGCCTAGATCATATTTTGGAACTTCCACTCTATCATGAGCCATTTATAGGATATATTCCTGAGGGAAATCCACTACACTCCATTGAACAAATTGAAATCGATGACCTCAGTATGACAGATTTATTGGTGCTTGAGGATGGGCATTGTTTTAGGAATCATGTTCTCAATCTTTGTCAACTCAGCAAGACCGATAGCAATCCATTTGATCTAAAAAGTGGAAGTTTTGAAACGCTAATCAATTTAGCTGAGGAGGGATTGGGAATGACTTTACTTCCTTTTTTACATGGCAATACCTTGACGGAATCAAAAAAGAACAATATTAAATATTTCCCGGAACCAGCCCCTGCAAGGGAAGTAAGTTTGATTTATTACAAAAGTCAATTGAAATTACCCATTATTAACGCATTAAGATCAACCATAAGTAGCATCATTAGAGGAGCTATAAAATTTGAAAATATAAAAATTATAACCCCTAAGAAGATTTAGTAAGCTGTAATAAAGTTGGCTTGCAATTCTGGATAAGATTTTATAAATGTAAGTGCCCATCTGTACAATCTTACTCCCTCTTGTTTTGACAAAGTACTTAGTGCCTTATTAAGTTCTTTCTCAAAAAGTACAGAATTGAAGCTGACTTTTCGTAAAATACTTTTATAAAAAAAATAAGTTGAAGATGTTTTTTCTTTATTAATCATAATCTACTAATCGTATCAAATATATTTTTTTTTGCTTCTAGTGAGTGTTGTTAAAATGTTAAAATCGACCAAACCTATGATCTTGTTATTAAAAAATAACCAATTCATAGGAACTGTACTAACTGATCTAAATTTTTTAAAAAACAAATTATTNGTGTATTTANTTTTTCAATNAAAGNATTAAATTNTACCCCTNNGGGTTGATGTTTTNANTCATTTNTAGCAAAATAATCTAGATCGAATTTGTTGTTAAAATTCCTAAGAATTCTATCNAAATAATAATGANAGNGGATTTGTATTAATTTTATTTAATCCTATCTTTGCGCACCTANNGAANTNCNGTAAAAATTGTCTCGGGGTGTAGCGTAGCCCGGTCATCGCGCCTGCTTTGGGAGCAGGAGGTCGCAGGTTCGAATCCTGCCACCCCGACAATTATTTTATACCAGTGGCCGTTTAGGNCAATCGGGATGTGGCGCAGCCTGGTAGCGCACACGCATGGGGTGCGTGGGGTCGCAGGTTCAAATCCTGTCATCCCGACAAATNANATNATAATGTNATANTGNAGACTTTTCNTNACNCTNAGATGACNTTNGATNTATCGCATNTTTTAANTAAATTNANNGNNNAAAAAAGCAGGNATTNATATACCCNCCACGACATAGAATTAATTATCAAGAGNACNCAAAATCANTACCNCNCNATCNNCCCAAAAAAAATNTAANAGAAAAGAATAAAAGAGNATATTGNNATGAAAAAATTCTNAAAACNTCGATTACAAATCANATNTTNTNTATCANNGGTAAACNNCCTNCANATTTCANAAATTANATNATGATTTTANCGATTTAACTNAAANCNANTNAAAAAATTTTNTTCTAGACTCNNTTATGGNAGNTNNAAGTACTTTAGNTNTTGTATTAGTTAAGNGGAAATTTGTAGGATATTATTTAAAATANNNTTAACAAAANTANTAATTTAAACCAATNCTTTTNGAGAGTTTTTTATNNCAGTATTCATCACNTAANGCTTTTATTNGNTTAAAAAAAATATTAACNTCANNTTAATNTTAAAAAANCCTTGATCAAAATTATATTTNCGCAAATTTTTACTTTATTTTACNTTATGAAAAANACATATNTTATATTANTTATTTGTNTTTTTNTTTCATGTGACAAATCCGAAAAAATATCAATAACCAAAGTTGAAGGCTCTCCTAAATACGAAAATGCTCAACTTATGTTTAATNGTGCNACTAAACAAATTGACAANNATTACTCATTTTCTTTTGACATAGATAACTACCGNCTAGGNGANCAAACNCAAAAAAATTTTAAATACAANCTAGCAAACTCTGANAANGGACAGCATATACACTTTATTATAAANAATGGTCCCTANTTTGCNAAGTACACAAATGCGTTTACANAAGAATTGGAAGAAGAAAACAGCGTTGTCCTTGCATTCTTNTCAAGGTCATATCACGAGTCTGTNAAAAATCCNAATGCNTTTGTNCTTACACAGATTGGAAAAGCAAANTCTATAGACCTTTCAAATGAATTTCTNTTCTACAGTAGACCTAAAGGAACTTATGAAGGANAGGCTACTGAAAAGCTATTATTGGACTTTTATTTAGTAAATACTAATATTTCNCCAANCGGAAATAAAGTNAGAGCAACTATNCAAGATTCTNNATTTATTATNGACGAGTGGGCTCCNTATTATATAGAGGGTCTNACCAAAGGTGAAATCTCCATAAAATTAGAATTAATAGATACTAACGGAAATTTNATTGTTACCCCNTTTAATCCCTCGACNAGAACCGTTACACTTAAATAAATATTTNTTTNNNTNTTTTTGCANATGATTTAACCGAATAAANTAATTNCGTAGNGCTATNTATTNCNTAACTTCATAGTATATCTGAAGNAAGTTTNAAAAGTNANATTGAGGATTTANAGNTATANTTCATNGTTATATNNTTANTNTATTTTAATAAAAANATATTTTAGGTAAAATGATAATTTCTTNATTAAAAATATCACCATACTGATTANAGGATTTTTTTATATAGTTTAAATATGCTTAGCATNAGNGNTTTANAGTTANGGTTTAAATATTTTTCATTCCGAATATTTTTTAGTTTTGNTAAACAACCATTTCATCAAATCTGGATTTGTAAAAGNATTGTGCCAGCTATCGTGTTTGANATCGGGATATAANGTAAACCTTACNGGGGCATAGAGTTNCTTGAGCGCCNTAAACATGCGTTTNGAATGCTCTACCCAAACCACATCATCCNTTTCTCCATGAAATATCCATAAGTGGGTTTTGCTTAATAAAGGGGCCCAATTGGGGTTNGCTCCACCGCATATAGGAAANGCTGCCGCAAAAAAATCTGGATTCCTGCTCACTAATTCAAAGGTNCCCATNCCTCCCATGGACAACCCTCCNATATATCGACGACTTGGGTCAANACTGTAGCTCTGCTCCAAAGNTTTGATTAAAGCTTCAATAATTTCCAACTGTGGGTTTTCAGGCAGTNCTTTTGNATAAGTATGTTTTTTATTCAATGATGTNTCATAATCCCTTTTTACACTTGCCCAGTATGATNNANNAGGACACTGAGGAAAAACAACAATAGCTGNATATTTAGCCCTAAATTCATCCGATTGAAAAAGAGAACCCCCGTGAAATAATTGTAATTCATTATCNTTTCCNCGTTCCCCTAATCCATGAAGAAATATTAGTAAGGGATAAGATTTTTGTNAATCAAAATCTTTGGGTAAAAGTATTCTGTANGGTAATGTNTCATTTTGATAGANAAAAACATTAGNTTCATATTCTTGNGCAANTAAGGAGGTAAATCNTAATATTAATAAAAAGTANANATATTTTTTCATGNTATTGAATTAAGGTGATTTATTATGNCCAATTGGTGAATCATCNCAAGATATGAAACCTGCANCGTAATAAAGTCCATTGGCAAGAAATTGAAGAAATTNAGGGTTATCATAGCTTTGGGCATTGTGAGATGGAGAACTGAAAAANACCCTTCCCNTCCCAAAACGTTTAATCCATGAAATGTATTTGATTNTATCATTGGGTCGTTTNCGATTCATTGTAATNTCATCGATGTCGATATATAGCAAGGGGCGAAAGTTATACCTGAAATAGGCATTTTTAAAAAAATACGGCTCATCAAAATGAACAAACCCNTCTGGGTCGAAATCACGNACCAATATGTGATCGGGATCTACCAATTTGACATTAATTTTTTGCTGAGGAGGATGATANTCAAAACTNCCTCCTACCATATCACTAAAATCCAATGAATTGTTCTGCATTACNATTCCACCGTGCAAAATCATCAATCCTTTNCCTTTTTTAACAAAACTNATAAGGTTTTTNTCNAACTGACCNGCTTTTTTNATTATTTGCTGATCATCCAAAGAAGTTTCCCTTTTNAAAATATCCCAAAATATATCTCTGCGATCTCCNTGTGNNCAATTGTTNTTGAGAATAACAACATCATATTTNGATAATTGATCCTTTTCAAAAACAGAAATATCTTTTGATAGACTTGTNNCAAATGANTCTGAATTCTGTGCAATAATTTCCATTACAGCTTCTGANTGGGGNATANTCCAATGCTCNTACCCAGTATGTAANGANAAAATTAGTAGCTTCTTTTTTTCAATCANGGNTATTTTCTTTTGAGAATTNANAAGCGATTNAATACTCGNTTTCCACTCTAAGTTCAATTCAAACGAAGGCAANATTTGTGCNTCNACCANNAAAAAGNNNNTNNNTAATANAACAAAAAGAGATAANNTTAAATTAGAGTNCATTTAGATNNTNTAAGTANACAACAAGACTATNAAAATTAAAGGAAAAATATNNGCCGAATTTAANAAATTTACTNNTTAAAATCGTGTGNGNACACGAATATNNCNTCAAAAAAATAANNATANACTGAGTGTTTACAAAATATAATTGTANTTTANNGTNAAAANACANAANTAAATTAAACACNTCAATTCTTCGCCCAAAACTATTTTCNTTAATTTACANTCNTTNTATGAANATCTATNATCTATTATACTTAATTNTNATGGGNTTTTCNATCAAAAAGGAAAAACCNTGCTTNTGTATAGAAGTTNAAGATTTTNAGGTNATAAGCNTNGATANACCNATTTCAATTTTACTCGAAAAAAANAATTGTTGGANTATCGAAATGAAATTGATTAAAAAATCTGATCTTGATGACAAAGTGATTCCTTATCAAATAGATGTNCATNAGNANAATAAAATTTGGTTTAATCACAATAGTGATGGCCNNATCAAAACTATTTACTGTTTCGNGCGAAGAAAAAANNCAATTAACTTCCAAACATTTAACTTCAANAGAGAGAGAGGTGATCTCAAACTCNCCNTCGGNGAACGATCATTAATTCACTANCGCTATGAAATGAAAACACCCCCAGAGGGGGTNAATAAGCTTTTTCAAAAATCAGGATATATTCATCCTGTTATNACACNTAANGGTGANACCCTNAGTAGAATNCAACCTCCCGACCANTACCACCACTANGGTATTTGGGGTCCGTGGACTAGAACNAAAATAGAAAANATCAGTGTCGACTTTTGGAATTTAGGACACGGACAAGGAACGGTATTGTTCAAAAAATTTAATAGTATTGACTCAGGTNCTGTTTATGCAAGTTTTAGTGNACATCAAGAACATTTTAATTTGACCAAAAAAAATTTGCGCCAATTGGCAATTGATGAAAATTTAAGTGTAAAAGTCTGGAAAAANAANAACCCTAATCAATATTTTATAGACTANAGAACNAACTTTAGTTCCCCATTAGAAAATGGAATCCTTTTTGANGCCTATCGATATGGAGGGGGACTGGGATTTCGTTTTAAAGAATATTGGAACAAAGACAACTGTGAGGTAATTACCTCGGAGNGNAAAAACAGGGTANCAGCGGACGGAACNTCAGCAAGGTGGTGCTTAGTGTATGGAGAAGCAAATAATGGTAAAGATACTTCAGGTGTNATGTTTATGAGTCATCCCAATAATCANTCTCACCCNGAGCCNATGAGAGTTTGGCCACTAGACGCCAATAATGGNAGAGGAGATNTTTTTTTTGAATTTNGTCCTATTCGGNACGAGGAATGGAAAATTGAACCGATCCAATCTTATGAGTTAAATTATAGAATGTTGGTTTTTGATGGTAAAATCACATTNGAAGANGCTGAACAACACTGGAAAGCATTTGCNTTNCGACCNNTTATTAAAANATTAAAAAATTAAACCTNATGAAGAGAAGAAAGTTTATCGGAAAAATATCATTAAGGACTGCCGCAATGGTAAGTTTTCCCACGATAGTTCCCGCCAAAGTATTTGGAAAAAAAGCCCCAAGCAATAAAATTAACATCGGTCAAATTGGCTGTGGTCGTATTGCAAGGTCTCATGACCTTGCTGATACAATGGCCTTTGATATTGCAAATATTTTGGCAGTTTGTGATTTGGATTCAAAAAGAATGGAAGATGGTAAAGTTTTAGTAGATAGATTTTATCAGGAAAAAAATGAAAAACCAGATTACAATGGAACAAAAATGTATGAGGACTACCGCGAAATGTTGATAGACAAAGACATAGATGCAGTAATTATTTCTACTCCCGATCACTGGCATGCTCAACCGGCAATGGAAGCAGCTTTATCAGGAAAAGATATCTATCTGCAAAAGCCTACCTCACTAACGATAGAAGAGGGAAGACATTTGGTTAAAACAGTAAAAAAAAATAATGTAATTCTTCAAGTAGGCACACAACAAAGAGCAATGCCACAGTTTAGGATTGCAGCAGAGTTAGTCAGAAATGGAAGGATCGGTAAATTAAATACCGTAAAAATTGGACTTCCTGGAGATATTGGAGGCCCAGAAGCAATGACAATGCCAGTTCCAAAAAATTTAAATTTCGATATGTGGTTAGGATCAACGCCCAAAGTTCCTTATACAGAAATTGGCGTTCATCCTCAAGAGGATTATGGCCGACCGGGTTGGTTAAGGCATGAAAACTATGGTGCGGGAATGATTACAGGCTGGGGACAACATCACTATGACTCTGCCGCATGGGGGATGAATACTGAATTAGTAGGGCCTTCTTCTGTACAAGCCATTGCGGATTTTCCCAAATCTGGTCTATGGAATGTTCATGGTGATTTTATGGTCAAGCTTGAATACGAGAATGGCATAACTGTTTTGACCAGCGGAGGTTACCCCAATGGTATAAGATATGAAGGGTCAGAGGGATGGATTTTTGTATCCAGGGGGGCATATATCGCCTCGAATTCAGACCCAGTAACAGTCGAGAAAAGTAAAAAAGCCTTGGACGCCTCCGATCCAAAAATTCTTTCTTCAAAAATTGGTGCCAATGAAACACATTTATACAAGATTGATGACCAACATGGTAATTGGCTGGACTGCATTCAATCAAGAAAAGCACCCATTTCACCTGTGGATATTGGCCATATCGCATGTGTGAATTGTTTGATTAGCCACATAGCTATGAAAATTGACCGAAAATTGGAATGGAATCCAAAGACTGAAAAGTTCATCAATGATGAGGAGGCCAACGCACTATTGAGTCGACCTCAAAGAAAACCCTACGGAACAAGATATTTAAAATCCTAAGTATGCAATGATGAATACAAAGTATTTTTTCCCTATTTTAATTATCACATTGTTTATTAGTTGCACAAACAATGACGAAAAAAATAAAGTTAAACTCATAATCCTTGACCCGGGTCATTTTCACGCAGCTTTAATTCAAAAAACATCATACGAGGATATAGATGATATTATAGATGTATATGCTCCTGATGGCCCTGAAGTCAAAGATTTTTTAGATAAAATAAAAGGTTACAACAGCAGGGCAGTAGACCCTACCAACTGGACGATTAATACCCACTTAAGTGATGATTTTCTGGATAAAATGGTTGCTGAAAAACCAGGGAATGTAATTGTAGTTTCGGGGAAAAACTCAAAAAAAATTGATTACGTATGGGCCGCAGTAAAAGCGGGGTTGAATGTCTACGCTGATAAACCTCTGGTAGTCAATCAAGAAGGCTTTGAAAAACTAAAGGAGGTAGTTAAAATAGCCAAAGAAAAAAATTTATTGGTTTACGACATTATGACTGAACGATACGAAGTGACAACAAGTATCCAAAAGGAACTGTCCATGCAAACTGATGTCTTTGGTACGCTTGTGGATGGTTCTCTCCAAGCCCCTGCAATTAGCAAAGAAAGCATCCACCATTTATCCAAAAATGTCTCGGGAAAACTACTAGTTAGACCCGCTTGGTTTCTCGACACCAATCAACAAGGTGAAGGTATTGTGGATGTTACCACCCACTTGGTCGATTTGGTTCAATGGGAGGGCTTTCCAGGGCAAATTATTGACCAATCGGAAATAGAAATCATTACCTCCAAAAGATGGACGACCTCCCTTTCCATAGATCAGTTTAAGAAAATTACAGCTTTGGAAACCTATCCAAAATATCTTCAAAAAGATGTAACCTCCGATACACTGAATATTTTTTGTAATGGAGAAATCAACTATACTATACGCGGAAAACACGCAAAAGTTTCTGTGATATGGAAAAACGAAGCACTTAAAGGTACTGGAGATACCCACCATAGTATCATGCGTGGCACAAAAAGTGAACTTATCATTAAGCAGGGTGAGGAAGAAAATTACAAACCTACTCTTTATGTACATTCAAAAGGGGGTGATAACTTTGGGTCAAACCTACAAAAAGTGGTCGCATCACTTCAAGAGTTATTCCCAGGAATTACTGCCAAAAATATTTCAGATTCACAGTGGAAAATAATAATTCCAAACGTTCTCAAAATTGGGCATGAAGCTCATTTTGGTCAAGTTACTACCAAATTTTTGGAATACTTGAAGAATAGAAAACTACCAGAATGGGAAGTGCCAAATATGATGACCAAATATTACACCACCACTCAGGCCTATGAAAAAGCTTTAGAAAAATAATTATTTGCGTAAATTTATATCGATATGAATAAAAAAATTTTTCCATTATGTTGCTTTGGATTATTTTACGTGTCTTCTTGTATCTCACAGGAAAACCCTCCCGAAGTTGAAATACCAGATCAATCAAAATTCGAAACTGAAATAATTGTTGATGGAATTGAAATTCCATGGGGAATGGATTTTATCAGTGAGAATGAGCTTTTGGTAACCGAAAAAAAAGGAAATCTATATCACGTACTAAATGGTAAAAAAACAGAAATATCTGGGCTGCCAAAAATCTATTTGAGAGGACAGGGCGGCCTTCTCGATGTTGCATTGCATCCCGATTTCAAAAATAATCAAATCATTTATTTCACGACTGCGATTCATTTGGAAGGTGAAGATGGAGGCAATACTGCCCTTTACAGTGCTAAATTGATAAACAATAACCTTTCCAATCTAAAATTAATTTATAAAGGNACACCTAACACNAANAAGGGNCAACATTGGGGTTCAAGGATTATTTTTGATGGAGAGGGTCATTTATTNTTTAGCATNGGAGATCGNGGCAATCGGGATGTAAATCCTCAAGATTTGAAACGTGATGGAGGCAAAATATATCGTTTGAATCTTGATGGAAGTATCCCCAACGATAACCCNTTTAAAGATGAAGAAGGAGNTATTAGTCCTGTATATTCNTATGGTCANAGAAATCCTCAAGGCATGACAATTCANCCTGAAACAGGTGAAATATGGGAAAATGAACACGGGCCAAAGGGAGGTGACGAAATCAATATAGTNGAAAAAGGGAAAAACTANGGTTGGCCNGTCATTACNTATGGCATTAATTACAGTGGCACATCGATTACAGACAAAAGATTTATGTCAGGTATGGAACAGCCCNTGTATTATTGGATTCCNTCAATAGCGCCCAGNGGAATGGCTTTTTCCAGCTCTGANGTTTANAAGGATTGGAAAGGAAATTTATTTGTGGGTTCTCTCAAATTCNAGTATTTAGAACGCCTNGTNCTAAAAAATGGAAAAATAGTANAAAGAGAAAAAATACTGGATGACATTGGGCGTGTNAGAAATGTAAAAGAAGGTCCTGATGGATATCTNTACCTAGGTGTNGAGGGATTAGGAATTCTAAAATTAGTTCAGAATTAATGAAAATAATTTTGGGTTTTATAGGTTTGTTCGTNATTTTTCAAGGGACAATACTTTATCAAAATAAACCACTAGAGCAAAGTATCGCAGATGGAGANGAAATCTATNTAGATTTTTGCATCCAATGTCATTTGGACAGGGGNCAGGGTGANCCTGGGGAGATACCNCCCTTAGCAAAATCAGATTACTTGATCAATGATGTCGATCANAGCATATGGGGTGTCAAGTANGGATTGCGCGGCAAAATANTNGTAAACGGANANGAATACGATGGGGTGATGGAAAACCAAGGACTTGATGACACTGAAATTGCGGATGTAATGAATTTTATACTTAACAATTGGGGNAACAAATTCAAGGAGGTNATTACTGCAGAACGAGTNGCCANCATAGAAAAATAAATAAGNTCTATTATTTTGGTTAAGATTTACCGTTATCTATANATNGTNATNNTTTTATTCTTTTTAATCTGGATGATTTTTTTGGACACCCATTCTTTAAAAATTCACAACGAATTAAACCAAGAAATTGACAAACTAGAANTACAAAAAAAAGAGCTTATTAACTTGATCGANGAGGATGAGACCAGCATTCAACAATTNAGTAGTAAAGANAGTTTAGAGCGTTTTGCAAGAGAAAACTACGGCCACAAAAAGGAGGAAGAAACTATTTTCTACATAGAGTTTGAAGACAGTTTAGACAACTTAATAATTAACTAAACTTTTCCTTAATCTAGATTGCTTTAATTTTTTAAGCCCTAATTTTAATTGTATTTTTATCNAAATTTGANTNTTNAAAATGNCTAAAATNATNGCAATTGCAAACCAAAAAGGAGGGGTTGGTAAAACCACAACCGCTGTAAATCTTGCAGCTGCACTGGCAATTTTAGAAAAGAAAATTTTATTGGTTGATGCTGATCCGCAAGCCAATGCAACCTCTGGTTTGGGAATTGATGTTAAAAGCCAAAAATTAGGAACTTATCAATTACTTGAGCATGCTGCAACTGCAGATGAAACCATTATTTCAACCTCTACCCCAAATCTAGATCTGGTCCCCTCTCACATTGATCTTGTCGCTACAGAAATTGAATTGGTTGACAAAAATGAAAGAGAATACATGCTCAGAAAGGCTCTGGATACCGTGGATGAAAAATATGATTACATCATAATTGATTGTGCTCCTTCCCTTGGATTGATTACCCTCAACGCTCTAGCAGCAGCAGATTCCTTGATTATACCTATACAGTGTGAATATTTTGCTTTGGAAGGATTGGGTAAGCTACTGAATACCATTAAAAGTGTACAAAAAATTCACAACAAATTCCTTGACATAGAAGGTTTNCTGCTTACAATGTATGATTCNCGTTTAAGACTCTCCAATCAAGTTGTTGAAGAGGTTCAAAAACATTTCGGTAAAATGGTATTTAAAACCATNATACAACGTAATATTCGATTGAGTGAAGCNCCAAGTTTNGGTGAGAGTATTATTGATTATGATGCNACNAGTAGGGGCGCTAAAAATTACCTCTCACTTGCCAATGAAATTCTTAAGAAAAAGAAGAAGAAAAAATTAGTTAATGNCTAAGAAAAANAAGAAACAGGCNTTGGGNAGGGGGTTATCAGCTCTTTTAGACGATCCTGAAAGAGAGATTATNTCAGNNANTGATATTAATGCCGANAAAGTAGTNGGTAATATCATTGACTTGGAAATTGATAAAATTGAAGTNAATCCTTACCAACCTAGAACATATTTTAATGAAGATTCTATTGAGGAACTGGCAAAATCTATAAGTATTTTAGGTATCATTCAACCTGTAACTGTTAGAAAATTAGNAAGAAACCAATATCAATTGGTATCGGGAGAGCGACGCTACAGNGCTGCAAAATCNNTAGGTATTAGTGCCNTNCCAGCTTTTGTNAGAATCGCCAATGATNATGAAANACTTGAAATGGCATTNGTTGAGAACATCCAAAGGAAAGATTTGGATCCTATAGAAATTGCACTTTCCTTCCAACGACTGGTTGAAGAAGTCAANTTGACACAAGACCAGTTGAGTCATAGGGTTGGAAAGAAAAGATCAACAGTATCAAATTACATGCGTTTGCTCAAATTNGACCCAATTATTCAGACTGGTATTAGAGATGGATTTCTTACTATGGGCCATGGTAGGGCNTTAATTAATATTGATGAAACTCAAAAACAATTAGANATTTATGAAAAAATCATNNCGAAATCTCTATCNGTNAGGGAAACAGAATTACTCGTNAAGAAAAGTAAGNAGGTTGTNCCTATTNAAAAAACCAAAANTATCAAATCAGAATTTTATGAGGATATAGCNAAAGAGCTGAAAAATTATTTTAATACNTCNGTCTNNATTAANGNGAGNGGTAAGGGAAANGGAGTAATTCAAATNCCATTTAATTCAAATAAANNCCTNAACGATTTCATCAAAAAATTAAAACGTGAAGACTAAAGTCTTTATCCCAATTCTAATTTTAATTAACCTGCAACTTCTTGCTCAAGAACTCCCCAATCAGGAGGAGATCAGTAGAAAAGAACGGCTAATTTCTAGCCCATTGACGCCTTCAAAAGCTGCATTTTACTCTGCGATTTTACCAGGGTTGGGGCAAATTTATATTGGTAAAGCTTGGAAGCTTCCCTTTGTATACGCTGCTATTGGAGCCTCCGTTTATGGATATGTTCACAATCAAAAGGAATTAGATAGATACAGGACAGCCTATAAGAGAAGGAATGCAGGTCATATGGATGATGAGTTTATACGGCTAATTCCCAACAAAAATACATTGCTCGAGGGGATGAAATTTCATAAAAACTACAGAGACATGTCATTTCTATTTATATTGGGAACATATATGTTAAATATTTTAGATGCTAACGTAAGTGCTCACCTAATGCAATTTAACATTAAAGATAATTTAAGTGTAAAGCCTAAATTTGAACCAGAATTATTTGACACTGATGCAAATATTGGTTTAAAAGTATTGGTCAAACTTTAAAATAGATATGAAACTAGCATTATTAGGTTATGGTAGGATGGGCAAAGCGATTGAAAAAATCGCATTGGAAAGAGGACATCATATCATTTGTAAAATAGATAAAGATCATTTTGAAGGAGCATTAGAAGAGGCTGATGTAGCTGTAAATTTTAGTGTACCCGATGCTGCCGTTGAAAACATCAATAAAGCTTTAAATCAATCTATACCCGTTATTTGCGGGACTACTGGCTGGTTAGATGCATATGATCAGGTAACTCGAAATGTAATAGAAAACGATACCGCTTTTATCTATGCATCAAATTTTAGCGTGGGGGTAAATGTCTTTTTTAAACTGAATAAGATTTTGGCCAAAATGATGTGCTATAAAAATGATTATAAAGTTTCCATAGAGGAAACACACCATATTCATAAACTGGATGCTCCCAGCGGAACTGCTGTAACCCTTGCTGAGGGAATTATTGAAAACAGCGATCTCACTAGTTGGAAGTTGCAAGGAGATGAGAAGGATACAGTTTCCATTAAATCACTTCGTGAAGGTGAGGTGCCAGGTACCCACAATGTAAAGTATAAATCCTACATAGACGAGATCACTATTAAGCATAAAGCCCATAACAGAGAGGGATTTGCACTTGGCGCTGTGATCGCCTCAGAATGGATTGCTGATAAAAAAGGTATTTTTAAAATGGACGATGTTCTAAATCTTTAAATAAATGAGCGAAATTCAATGGATTTTATTTGCCCTAGTAATTCAAGTTGTTCACTTCTTAGGGACTTGGAAATTATATAAAGCTGCTGGTGAGGAGCCATGGAAGGCTCTTGTTCCAGTCTACAACGCAATTGTATTATTTAAAATTATTAACAGGCCCAAATGGTGGGTCTTTTTATTATTTCTCCCAGTCATCAACTTGATGATATTTATGGTTATATGGATTGATACAGTAAAATATTTTGGGAAAAACAAACCNCTAGACGGTATTTTNGCTNTTGCGAGTTTGGGATTTTATATATANACGATCAACTATCAAAAAAAACCCACATATATTACCGATAAAAAACAGATTTCAAGATCAGTATTNAGTGAGTGGATAGGTTCNATCGTTTTTGCAATAGTNGCGGCAACNTTTGTCCATAATTATTTTTTTCAACCCTATATTATTCCCACAGGNTCACTGGAAAAATCATTATTGATCGGTGACTTTTTGTTTGTCAGTAAATTCCATTATGGTGCTAGAATACCANCAACCACCCTTGCTTTTCCAATGGTTCATGACACNCTNCCCTTTTTTAAAAATAAATCTTATTTCAGCAATCCGCAGTTACCTTATTTAAGACTGCCTAAGTTTCAAANAATAAAAAGGAATGATATAGTAGTTTTCAATTGGCCTGCGGATACAGTAAGAAGGTTTTTTGTNAAGGAGGCGGGAGTAAAAAAACCTATTGACAAAAAATCCAATTACGTAAAAAGATGCGTTGGTATAGCAGGTGATACGCTCGAAATAATTGGAGGTTTTGTTTATGTCAATGGGAAGAAAAATATTTTACCTGATCGAGCAAAAGTTCNGTATAATTTTAAGGCCTACAGTAGTAAGGGAATCTCATCGAGAAAATTAGTCGANCTCGGAATTAATGACTTCAATCGAAGGTATCGCATTGATAATATAACCCAAACCAGCTATGATCAAATCGTTCCCTACGTTATAGGCAGCGTTGGAAATAGTCAAGATAATTTTACCGTAATNACAAGGCACACNGGGTTNCCTNTAGATNTAGTGAGGTCTTTGGGATTAAGGGTTAGTGAANTCCTACAACAAACTAAAGACTTGAATTTAACTGTCAAAGAAGCTAAAAAGATTGAAAGTCAAAGTTGGATTGACAGTNTTGTTCANAGAAATCAAAAAATAAAAAAACCCAATTCCTCCTTTTTCCCCAATAAAATTCCTTTTGACTGGAACCAAGATAATTTTGGCCCAATAGTTATTCCCAAAGANGNCGTTAAGATAAATCTANATATAAATAACCTACCTCTNTACAAAAAAATCATTGTTGATTATGAGAAAAATAGTCTNAAAAGTGATGGCAAAANAATCTTTATNAACGGTAAAGAGACTAATCAATATACATTTCAACAAGATTATTATTGGATGATGGGGGACAACCGTCATCGATCAGAGGACAGTCGGTTTTGGGGGTTCGTTCCTGCCGATCACATTGTAGGAAAACCAGTTTTCATTTGGTTTAGTATTGAGGGTATCAATGATGGNATTCGAAATTGGAAAATTAGATGGGATAGGGTNTTTTCTACTGTNGGTGGATCNGGCAAGAGNGTCTCCTACTTCCCCTATTTTCTTATTTTGATTGCACTNTGGCANAGCTATGTTTTTTANAATAAAAGAAAAAAGAAAAAAGAAGTCTAATGATNGCTGGAGTNTGTCCTGCATACCTTCCCAGTATCCAATACATGGCTTGNATTGTATCACATAAGGAGGTTTCTCTCGTNACTCANAATNCCTACCAGAAACAAACNTACCGCAATCGTACAGAAATTTACAGCCCTAATGGAAAGCTAATATTNACTNTACCTATAATTCATAGAAAGTCAAATAGCCGACAACTCGACGAGGCGGTTANTATTCACTACGAAAAAAATTGGCAAAAAGACCATTGGAAATCCNTTGAGGCCTCCTATCGCTCCTCCCCTTTCTTTGAATTTTATGAGGATGATTTTTATCCATTTTATCATAAAAAGTTTGAAAAACTTATGGACTTTAATATCACTTTGATTNAAAAAATTCTCTCGCTAATCGAAGCTGAAGTATCTATTCTACTCAAAGAAAAGCCNACAAAAGAGTTTATCGATTTAATCATTGCGAAGCCNAAAAAAAGAATAGAATGCCCTCATTACCAACAAGTATTTCANTCAAAACACGGNTTTTTAAATGATCTAAGTGTATTGGACTTATTGTTTAATTTGGGACCTCAGACNTTGAATTATCTGANGCAAATCAAAAATTGANTTTTTATTTCCANTCTAATAAAGCTGAAATAGGTTTGTGATCTGAAAGTTTAAGATCGTAAGTATTAAAATTTATGACTTTGAATTTTTGATCGGNAAAAATAAAATCTATCCTAAAAGGAAAATANGCAAGTTTATAAGTCGCCCCCANACCATTACCANAANNTACAAAGGCATCGGAACGATCGTCTTTNAGACGATCATAAACCNTAGAAAATGCGTTATTATTTAGATCCGTACATATAATNGTAGGGTGATCATTCTTTTGATCCACTTGTTCAAAACGATCAATTTGTAACTCNTGNTTTTGTACTACTGTCTGAATTCTATCAANAAATTTTTGGGAGTGTTGTTGTGTAAAAAGGGTGTCCTTTAAATTAATTCTCAATGATTCTAGATGCACATTATAAATTCTTANNGTGTCTTTTTNATAATACAAATCAGCATAGACAGCACTATTATTTGAATCTTCAAAGTNAAGACGANTCTGATTCATGAGCGGATATTTNGATAAAATNCAAAGACCATTTTGTCCATTTTTTTTGGAGGACCCAATGAATTGATAAGGGTAGTTATTAAATTTTGGACTGAACTCTTTGGAAAACTCTTGGAGGCAAATCAAATCGGGATTTTCCTTGTTAATGAANTTTTCTATGGATTTAGGAACTTCTTTTGATTTAATCCATTGGTAGCTNTTAAACAATCTAACATTAAAACTCATCACTTTAATACCANTNGATATAGGAATTGCATTATTGGGAAACTTAAAGAGTTTCCCAAACTCTTTAAACCCTATAAAAACAGAAAAAATGAAAAGAAGTAAAGGCCATTTTAACTTAAAGATCCAATAAATAAAAAATATCAAGTTGATNAATGCTATNACGGGAACCATCAAATTGAGAAAAGGATATTTGAAAAAACTCCAAAAAGTTCCCATTAGNTATAACTGAAGTATCAATAAAATCGAATTTATNAGTAGTAAAATTTTTGAAAGGAAATTTAATTTCATTCTGAAGGGAATAATTGCTTGTATCCTTTNNTAATTATTCTTTTCCAGCACGAAATAAATAGTCCTTTTCNTCTTTACTTAGACTATCGTAACCAGATTTACTAATTTTNTCNAGAATNGTATCAATTTTATTTTGATNTTCACCNNCTTTTTGGTTTTTCGTAAAAGTATATTTTTTATGAGGTGATCGGTATACAGTTTTGAGTTGTTTTTTTTGAAAAACGGCTTGCCANAAATTTTGAAAACCCNCTCCAATATCTTTTCCATTTGCTAACTNCCGAGCATANATAAAACCCAATACAGCTCCTCCAATNTGAGCTAAATGACCTCCTGCATTCCCATAGGGTATTTGTATCACATCAAGGACAAAATANGCAAGACCAAGATATTTTAATTTTATATTGNTAAAGAAAAAACGTATTTCTTGATCAGGCGAGTANGTACATATAAATATAAANACTGCCATTACTCCAGCAGAAGCTCCTATCATAGGAGGGTAAGTCCCTTGGAAAACAGGAAATAAGGCATAACTGNTAATAAAAATTACCCCNCCGNNAATGACNCCTAAAAAATAATTGTTGATCAAAATCCTATTGGGAAACAAATTNAGTAGTAAGCGACCAGCATAAAAAAGAAGTACCATATTCCACANAAGGTGAAAAAAACCATTGTGAATAAAACCATAAGTAACCAATGTCCAAGGTCTTGATATAAAAGTCCCTAAATTGGGTGAAAGCTNNAGCCAGCTNATNTAGGCANTAGTTGGAATGTTGAATANAAAGAAAAAAACATTNANGAGCATAGGCANTACNAAACAAATCACATTGAGTAAAATGATTTTTTCTGNAATAGATAAAGNAGTGTACCTGTATTTNATATTGTCCCAAAAATTCATAAATCCCAGCGGTTATTATTGAACTCATTTTTCTTCCAATACCACATCATTACCAGTCCAGTAACAGCTCCTCCTACATGGGCAAAATGAGCAANGGGGCCAATAGAGTAAGACGAAAATCCAAAGAAAAGGTCAGCAAAAATNAAAATGGGAACTAAAAACTTAGCTTTTACAGGTATNGGCGGAAACAAAAGCATCAATTGNGCATTGGGGAAAAGCATTGCAAAGCCCACCAATACTCCGTATAAAGCTCCAGATGCCCCCACCATCACAGAACGAAACGCGTTGAACGCACNTGAAAGCTGNCCCTCNCCTATCATNTTAATTGCGGAGGTNGGCAATTCTGCTGATTGATAAAAAGCANTGATTTGAAGAGTACTGAGTCCATATTCTGTTAAGGCACTATTGACATTATCTACTTGGTAATAGTATAGCAACAATTGTAGGGCCGCTGCACCAAAACCGGTAGATAGATAAAAGAAAATAAACTTTTTTTTACCCCACATTTGTTCTAAGGGAGTACCAAACATGTATAAACCAAACATGTTGAAAAAAATATGTGATATGTCNCCATGCATGAACATGTGNGTCAAGGGTTGCCAAAACTCAAATTTTGGATTTTCAGGATAATGTAATGCNAACCAATCGTATACNTGATTACCGAGAGTTATAGTAGCTAAGAAAAAAATTCCATTGATAATNANTAAGTGTTTTACTGTNTCGGTAATGTTCCGCATTAATCCAATTTATTTTCCAATTCTTCTTTATCTAAAGTAATAAAAATCTTACGATTAAAAGGACTAGTGANGGTGTCTTTACANGCNAAAAAATCATCTATCAATGCTTGTTGTTCTTGAANAGAAAGGGTAACATTTCGCTTAATAGAAAGTGATTTAGATAATATTTTAGCNATATAATCTGCTTGACTNAAACTCTCTAGCTGTTCTTCTTCATTAGGGGTAGAAANTATATCTTCAAAAANCTTTCCNAATTGTTTATNATGGCAAATTGCTGGAATACCAGTAATAAGTAAAATTTTTCCCTTTTGTTTGACCACAAAACCCATCGCATTTAAATTGGCCTCCAGTTCCTCAAATAAGNCAATCTGTTTTTGGGACANCTCAATTTTTTCNGGGAACACCAATTGCTGACTGACCANNTTTTTTTTGGTAACACTATAAAGAAATTTCTCATATAACACGCGTTGATGAGCNCGTTGTTGATCGATAACCAAAAGACCAGANCGGGTANTAGTAANAATATACTTTCTCAATAATTGAAAAACTTTAGGAACTTGTTCAATATCCAATTGAAGTTCTTTGTCTNTATTGTANGGCTCNAATGGNATTTCGAGACCTGAATANAAGCTCTCCCAACTANTTTTGGNTGATTGAGGTATATTTTTTCCGCTTTTTTGNAAAGGATTAAATTTTGAATCTATCTCAATTGAGGGTGTATTATTAGGTATATTTTTTTGGAGACTGTAGGGAGTATCCAAACTTGGATTACGTTCAAAATCTANAACAGGAGAGGCTTGAAACATTCCNAAGCTGTGCTTAACCNTTGATTTTAAAATAGCATAGAGATTTTGCTCTTCCTCAAACTTGATTTCCGTTTTGGTAGGGTGGATATTAATATCAATTGTTTTGGGATCAATCTGGATGAAAATGAAATAACCTGGATAGAATTGGTCTCTAATNAGCCCCTNAAAAGCAGAGCTTACAGCATGATGCAAAAAGGNACTTTTAATAAACCTGTGATTTACAAAAAAGAATTGTTGTCCCCTTGACTTTTTTGCGAACTCAGGTTTTACAACAAAACCCTCTATCCCTGCTAATGAAGTCATCTCCTCAACAGGGATTAGTTTTTCCTCTATTTTATTTCCAAAGATATTGGAAATTCGTTTTCTATGACTTCCTACTGGCAGATCA
Source organism: Flavobacteriaceae bacterium (assembly GCA_002711215.1). Lineage (GTDB taxonomy): Bacteria > Bacteroidota > Bacteroidia > Flavobacteriales > Flavobacteriaceae > UBA8316. Next base: position 92,437 of record PAHA01000021.1, on the reverse strand, counting down.
AAAAGTTCTGAACCATTTTGTAAAAAAATAAATTTTACTTCAGGGTGACTCAGTGCTAATCTATGAAATTCATCAATGATATGACGTAATTCTACTTTATCTGATTTGAGAAAATTTCTACGCGCGGGTACATTATAAAAAAGATTTTTGACAGCTATCGAAGTTCCTACAGGGGCAACAGATACATCTTGAACCTTTACTGTACTTCCTGATATTTTTAGGAAACTTGCCATGTCATCCTCTGCCCTCTTGGTATGAACTTCCACTTGAGCAATTGCAGCTATAGAGGCTAAAGCTTCTCCCCTAAACCCTTTGGAAGTTATAGAAAATAAGTCATTGGCCGATTTGATTTTTGATGTAGCATGGCGTTCAAATGCCAATCTTACATCAGTTGCAGACATGCCAATACCATTATCAAAAACCTTAATCATTGTTTTTCCTGCACCATTGATTAATAATTGTATTTCTGTAGCCTTTGCATCAATAGCATTTTCCAGCAGTTCTTTTACAACAGAGGCTGGTCTTTGAATGACTTCACCTGCCGCAATTTGGTTGGCCACATGGTCCGGCAAGAGCGATATAATGTCAGTCATTTGCCGTTGAGTAGGGATAAATCAAAATCTATCACAAAAAGGAAGATCAAAACCAAAACTAAAGTGATGATAATGAGTCGAGCGGAAATACCACGATTATTGCGGTTACGCATTTTTAATCTTGCTTCTTGCCACTTCTGTCCAAAATCGTTTTTATTATAACTTTCGCGATATTTGGAAAACTTAGAATCAAAATCATAGGGATTGCTATCATCTTTTCCACTGAAATAGCGTGGGGTATAATTGTACCGGCGGTTTTTTTTGAGTTTGAAAATACTGATCTTCATTTACTGAAAATTGATAATAGGGAAAGGGTAAACAATTCAAATTTAACTAAAGTGAATGAAATTGCCATCGGGTTGGGCCGATTTATAATACAAAAACTAGAGGGTGATCATCTTCAAAGCGGTAACAGCTGCTTCAACCCCTTTATTGCCTTTATCTCCTCCACTTCTGGCCTTGGATTGTTCTATGGTGTCGTCAGTCAATACACAAAACACTACAGGAGCTTTTCCATTAAGATTAAGATCTTTAATTCCATGCGCTACTGCATTCGAAATAAACTCGAAATGTCTTGTCTCTCCTTTTATAACACACCCAATTGTTATTATAACATCAAAACTCATTTGCTGAGCGTGACTTGCCCCGTAAATTAATTCAAAACTGCCTGGAACGTCAATTCTGACAATATTTTTTTCAGCGACATTATGATCTATTAGTGTATCTTTGGCACCCTTGAAAAGCGCCTCTGTAACAGTTTCATTCCATTCAGACACAACCAATCCAATACGGAAGTCTTTGCCGTCAGGTACTTTAGAACGATCGTATTGAGAGAGTCGGTTTGCGGCAGTAGCCATTAATTAAGATTTTCCAAACGACCTATCTGGACCTCAACCTTTTTAGCTTCTGCTGAATCAGGAAACTCAGATTGAATTCTCTTAAAATAGCTTAGGGCAGCTTTATTCTTACCTAAAGAAGCACCTAACATCCCAGCTTTGAAAAGGTATTTAGGAGCACTGAAAGTATTGTCACTNGCCTCGAATGCGGATACGTAATAGTCGTAAGCATCTTCGAGTTGACCAATCTGAGCGAAAGCATCACCAATGCCACCTTTTGCCAAGGCATTGAGCATTACATCACTGGTATCAAATTTATCGAGATAATCAATCGCACTGACATAATCTCCCAAATTGAGATAAGCCATACCAGCACTGTAGGTAGCCAGTTTTGCCGCGGGAGTACCACTGTAATTTTCAATAATGTCTAAAAACCCATATTTTCCTTCACCCCCATTCAAAGACCTTTTGAANAGAGAATCAGATTCTTGACCNTTTACAGCCAATTCAAAATAGTACTGGGCTTGACTCAATTCACTGACAGCCTCCAGCTTTTTGGGTTCTAAAATATAATTCTGGTANCCTANGTAGGACAAGACCGATAGAGCTATAAAACCAACACCAATNATTATAAANNTTTGATACTTAGATATCCACTCCTCNGTNTTNGAGGCGGTTGAATCTAGTTTTTCAAAAACCTCCGCTGTTGCACTTCCATCCTCAATTCTCTTTTCAACCTCGAGTGCAANTGATTTTTTATAACCTCTCTTTTTNTAGGTTGCCATCTTTAAATTCTTNATNTNTCAAAATTAACCTTTTTTATCCCAAAACCAAAAACTNNAGAAATAATGAAAATCAATGGGCAAAATAAACTCAAATTTTNTTTTANCTTACTGAATGAAACTATATTTGTATTNATGCTTCTTAAACAATTGACNCTTACCCATTATAAAAANATAGAGNCCTCTANATTNGANTTTNAGGCACCCATAAACTGCTTTATTGGTAANAATGGAATTGGAAAGTCAAATATATTAGACAGTATNTANCATTTGGCATTTACNANGAGTTACTTCAATCCTTCNGGANTACAAAACATCCAATTTGGAAAAGAATTCTTTTTGATTGAGGGAACATTCGATAAAGAAGGGAAAGAAGTAAAAATCAATTGTAGCCTCAAAAAGGGTCAAAAGAAAACNTTTAAGAAAAATGGAAAAATATATGANAGGATAGTNGATCATATTGGTTTAATACCTTTGGTCATTATCTCACCANCAGATCGAAATTTAATNATAGAGGGCAGCAGNACTAGGAGAAANTTTATTGATGGTGTTATTGGACAAACGGATAAAGTTTACNTAAAAAATTTANCGGACTANAATAAAATACTGGCGCAACGAAATGCGCTTTTAAAGTTTTTTNCTCAAAATAGAACTTTTGATNCTGAGACATTNGNTGTATACAACCACCAGATAAGTGANTTAGCGCATCCTATATANGANAGNCGAAAAGCATTTATGGAAATCTTCATACCTATTTTCTCTGANAGACATTTTAGTATTAGTAAAGGAGTCGAGGAAGTAGGTATTCAGTATGTGTCTGATCTCAGTCAAAAAAATATGTCTNAACTNTTAGATCAGAGTTTAGAAAAAGATAAAATAATGCAATTCACCTCTGTAGGTATTCACAAAGACNATATGGATTTACTTATAACTGATATGCCTATTAAGAAATTTGGAAGTCAAGGACAGCAAAAAACTTTTTTGATTGCNCTTAAATTAGCACAATTCGATTTTATNAAAAAAAAATCAGGAATGAACCCTATTGTTTTATTGGATGANATTTTTGATAAGCTAGATCAAGANAGAGTNTNCCAAACGATACAATTATTCGATAACGGAAGTCTTGGACAAATTTTTATTTCTGATACTCACGAAGAAAGNNTTAAAACTGCATTGGAAAAGACTGCNTCTAAACATGAAATTTTTAATTTTAGTTAGCANATGTNTAAAANACTGGTGGTCATTATGATGCAAATNTTTTTNGGGTGTAAGNATNAANTCACACCTGCTNATCTAAATGAATTGAACGGNTATTGGAATATTGATTTTATCACCCATAAAAATGAAACTTTTTACCCNAAGGGTNCTACAAAATTAGTAGATTTTTATGTAATTAANGATCAAANAGGTNTTAGAAAAAAAGTTCAACCTCAATTTGACAATAAATTTNTAGTGACGGANGATTTAAATAATTTCAANATTNTTTTTGAGGGAACTGATTGTTTTATGAAATTTNAAACACTNTGGGATCAGTGGGAGGAAAAAATCATTNNACTAAGTAATGATAAATTAATTCTNGAGCATCAAAATAATAGATATCATTATTCTAGANATAACAATATCGATTGATCAATGAAGTCTCCAAAAAGAAAATTCGAACCGCAANANGTCAGTAAAGTATTGGATGAAATAATTCAATCAAAAGCNTTAAATNCTGGGATTACTAATGCAAGAATCAATGAACTGTGGTACGAATTAATGGGGAATCATATGGTCAATTACACTGAAAAAATCGCCTTGAAGGGANGAACGCTTTTCGTATCAATTAATAATGCTGNTTTAAGAGAAGAACTAAGTTATGGTAAAGAAAAAATAAAGAAAATGATTAACGACCGACTGCGNAAAGAANCAATAGATAAAGTAGTNCTTCGCTAGAACATTTCTCTTTCTGAGAAATGAAAAGCNCNTTCAATGGTAGCNNTTTCATCACTATCAGAACCATGAANTGCATTTTCTCCNACCGAGNTNGCAAATTGTTTTCNTAAAGTTCCCTCAGCAGCTTCTTNNGGGTTGGTAGATCCAATNAGTGTTCGGAAATCATCAACAGCGTTATCTTTTTCTAATATCGCAGCTACAATAGGACCTCGACTNATGAAAGAAACNAAGTCATTAAAAAAGGGGCGTTCTTTGTGCACTGCATAAAATAATTTAGCGTCGCGTNGNGACATTTGGGTCATTTTCATGGAAACTATTCTAAATCCTGATGCATTGATCTTATTNAGGATNNCTCCGATATAACCTTTCTCTAAAGCGTCAGGTTTAATCATTGTNAAAGTTCTGTTGGAAGGCATATTNGNTTTTTNCTGNTATAAATTTATAAAAAATGTATTCTTTTACTATTCGAAGTTCCATTTATTCNNTTNAAGCAAAATGAGTTAAAACATCCGGGGCAAATTTTGGTATATTTGANTNTATGAATCAACAATTACTTNGTGAATTCAAATTGGCACTCAGTGGCTCCAAAAAAATAGTCATCATTCCCCATAAAAATCCNGATGGCGATGCATTGGGTAGTTCCCTTGCACTAAATNGTTTTTTNANNAAAAAAGGACACAACTCGATTGTTATNGCTCCCAACGAATATCCNGAGTTTNTGGATTGGATGCCCAATCAAGATAAAATCATCAAATTTACTCAAGNNCCGGAGAAATCCATTCAATGGATAGAAGGTGCAGAAATTATTTTNACCTTNGATTTTAATCAACTNAATAGAATTGANGAAATGGCTGNTTNTGTCGAGCAGAGCAATGCTCAAATNATAATGATCGACCATCACGAGCGCCNNNGGGATTATGCNTCAATCACTTATTCAGATTCTNANAGAGGTTCGACNTGCGAGATGATCTTTGAGATAATTGATCGGTTGGATAAAGATCAAATTGATGCCGANATCGCNACCAGCCTTTACACAGGAATCATGACCGATACTGGCTCCTTTAGGTTTCCCTCGACCACTGCNAGNACTCATGANATAATTGGTATCCTTATTCAAAATGGAGCGCAACCTCATACCATTTATCAAAAAATTTATGACACNTTCTCNNTTAATAGATTACAATTACTNGGTACAGCACTGAATAACCTAAAAAAGATTGTTGAAANNCCTGNAGTTTACATNACACTTNCTCAAAAAGAACTAAACCAAAACAAATTTAAAAAGGGAGATACAGANGGATTTGTTAATTNTGGCCTCAGTTTATTGGGNATATCATTAGCTGTTATCATGATTGAAAATGAGTCAGAAAAAATCATAAAAATGTCTTTTCGGTCAAAGGGAACNTTTGATGTAAATCNATTTGCAAAAAAATACTTTAATGGTGGNGGACATATTAANGCTGCAGGNGGGGTTTCTCAATTGCCGCTTGAAGAAACCGTTGTGAATTTTTTAAATGCAGTGGAAAAAGAAAAATCNTTATTTNATGNCTAGGANCTTTTCAATTTGCCTACTTCTTATTGTNTTAGGTTGTCTAAATCAGGAGGCNCGNCGTCCNATTAATAAACAAAAGCAAGTTTTTTTAAAAGAATCTGCAAGACGAAATAAAAACATNATTGCCATTGAGCAATCCTTATTCAAACAAGTAATTNATAAAGAAGATCAACTCAATTTTGAGGTCTCACCACAAGGATTTTGGTATGCTTATCAAAAAAAAACNAATCCTAATTGGGCATTGCCCAAAAAGGGTGATCTTGTGACTTTCAAATATCGTATCGGTGACCTAAACGGCAATTTGCTTTATGACGAAAAAGAATTGGGAAATGTAAGTTTTCTCGTAGATCAGGAAGATTTGATTCCTGCCTTAAGGGAAGGGGTAAAAAATTTACGAAAAGGGGAAATTGGTGTATTTCTGTTTCCTTCTTACCTTTGCTATGGCTATCAAGGTGATGGTGATAAAATTGGTATCAATCANCCCCTTCGNTTTACAATTGAACTTTTAAAACTTGAAAAAAANTAAAGCATNAAAAATGAAAAAAATCAATTTACTANCACTCNTTTTTATAATTNTTATTTTNAGTTGTGGTCAACAATACCCCGAATTAGACAATGGCTTATATGCCAAAATTNAAACAANCAGGGGTGATATTATGTTGCAATTGGAGATANATAAAACACCAATTACGGNTGCAAATTTTGTTTCATTGGCAGAGGGAAATAATCCTANAGTAANNACGGCTTTCTCTGGAAAAAAATATTATGAAGGATTAATCTTTCACAGNGTGATCAAAGATTTTATGATTCAAGGCGGCGATCNTACTGGNACAGGATCAGGNGGGCCAGGTTATCAGTTTGATGACGAAATTACAGATTTGTCCCACAATGGACCTGGTATACTNTCAATGGCCAATGCNGGACCTGGAACCAANGGAAGCCAATTTTTTATCACCCATAAAGAAACCCCTTGGCTGAATGGCAAACACACAGTTTTTGGAAAAGTGNTTGNTGGGCAAACAGTAGTAGATAGCATTGCCCAAAACGATACNATTCTTAAAATTANCATTATNAGAAAGGGAAGNGATGCAAAACAATTTGATGCCCCTCAAATTTTTTCCAAATATTTTGATGATAAAATTATTGCAGACCAATATAATGCTGAAAAAGATGCCGCAATAATGAAAATNAATCAANAAAAATTTNACGATCAAAAAATTGAGGCTANAACTACATCNTCNGGANTGNAATACATNATTACCNAAAAAGGAGACGGTCCCAAAGTGACTACCACCAATAAGGTTTCAGTTCACTATGCAGTGTATTTTTCCGATGGGGTTNTNTTNGAAACCAGTANTTTGNAAACTGCCGAAGCNNTGAACAGGGTAAACCCAAATCGTAAGGCTGCAGACGCNTANCAGCCNTTAAATGCGGATGTAAGTCCTGATGCTGCTATGATTGAAGGATTCAAAGAAGGATTAAGACTTTTGAATGTTGGTGACAAAGCTACACTGTTTTTACCNTNTCAGTTGGCCTATGGNGAAAATGGGAATCAAGCNATCCCCCCNCGCTCAGATTTAATTTTTGAAGTTGAAATTATTAATTTGGTTAAATANTCTGAATTTCAATTCCATCATTTAAAGGGANTNNAGCATCTATGAAAATAAAAACTNNCAAATGGGTATGGTGTTCNGCTNTTCCTTTANTGTTNTTGATACGTTTTGCTCATAATAACCCCAACGCAATTGAAAANTATTANAGTCNACTANTTTACCCACAAGTATTCGANTTGCNCCANTTTTTTCTAAATTTTATCCCATTTTCTNTTGGAGATGTTCTTTATATTGGATTTATCTTNTATGGGCTCAAGNTCGTTTTAAAAAGAATTTCTTTTTGGAAAGCAAAACCAATTCAGCTATTTTTTGATTTTGGGTCATTTGTTATAATTACTGCCTGGATATTCCATCTNAGCTGGGGATTTAATTACCACAGGATTCCATTAAATGAACAATTGGCAATTACAATTAGNTATAGNAAACAAGACTTGGAAGAACGTCTTGATANACTTATANAACAATCCAATCATTGGCACNGTCAACTGGTGANCTCAGATACANNAGCNGTTGAATTTCCTTTGACNAAAGATCAAACCCAAGAAAAAGTCTCTCTTTATAGTCCNTTTTATCATGAAACATTACTGAATGTCGCAAGAGTAAAAAAGTCTCTACTTAGCCTTCCNTTGTCCTACATGGGATATTCTGGTTACTTAAATCCCTTTACANTAGAATCTCAAGTTAATACCAAAATGCCCCTGATGAGTCAAATCACCACATCCTNCCACGAAGCAGCCCATCAGTTGGGTTATGCATCNGAAAAAGAAGCCAATTTCATNGCCTATNTCNCCGCAATAAAAAATAATGATCCTTACATTAANTTTGCTGGATACACATTTGCNTCTAAGTATTTATACTATGAGTTATACAAAATTGATNCTGAAGCGGCNAGGGCCAAATTGAAATTACTGAATCCTGGTATTCTTAAAAATTTCAGAGAAGTAAGTGATTTTTGGAAAAAATATGAAAATCCATTTGAGGTGATTTTTGATANAACCTATGATGAATATCTGAAAGCCAATGGTCAAAAAAGCGGAATTAAAAGTTACCATGAGATGGTTGGATTGGTAATTAATTATCACAAAAATGATGCTTAATNAGATCTCTTTGAAATTTACCNAATAAATTTGTAAAAAACAGNTTTGAAATATATTAGCAGTTCTCAAAATCCAATCATTAAACGACTCANCCTTATGATGAGTAAGTCTAGAGCGCGTAAAAAAGAAAAATGTTTTGTAGTTACGGGTGTTCGGGAGTTAAGCAGGGCAGTTGAAATGGGTTATAAAGTCGAAACACTATTTTACAGGGAGGGTTTTGATCAGGGTGCTGTAGATGGAGACTCTGCTAATGTTTTTGAATTGAGCAGTAAGCTTTTTGATAGAATAAGTATGCGCTCAGGCTCTGAGGAANTAATGGCTATTTTGGAGATGAAGCANTACAACACAGANGACCTTTTTATCACAAATCAAGATAAAATTTTAGTNNTAGAAGCTCCNGAAAAACCAGGAAATATTGGNGCAATCCTNAGNACTGCAGCAGCAGCAGATTGGAACGCAGTAATTATTGCCAATCTCAAAACNGATCTCTACCACCCTCAAATCGTCAGAAANAGTATGGGTGGGGTTTTTTCGATTCCTGTTGTTACNGACACGAGNGATAATGTNATTTCTTTTTTGGANAAAAATGCTTTTAATATTATCGCGGCGGCNTTGGATCCTAATGCAAAACACTACAAAAGGGTAAAATACTCAAGACCATTGGCNTTGGTTTTTGGAACTGAAGATAAAGGACTCGANAAAAAATGGNNAAAAATAGCCCANCAAGTTGTAAAAATACCCGTGAAATATCCNATAGACTCNCTTAATCTNTCAGTTTCGGCAGGAATTTTGATTTATCACTGTGGTGAACAATGATTTTGTCGAATTGAATGTTTCTAGTANCTTTAATATANCTATGATTGTCAGTGAGGANATAGAAAACAAAAAGATTGCTAAACAGTATAAGGAGCTGCTTCAAATTAGCTATCAAACCCTGTCAAATGATGACAAGAAACTAATTCGCTCTGCATTCGATACTGCTGTTCATGCCCATAGAGAACAAAGAAGAAAATCGGGAGAACCCTACATTTTTCATCCTATAGGGGTTGCTAAAATTGTAGCANAAGAAATTGGACTTGATGCTACCTCAATTGCNGCTGCCCTACTTCACGATGTAGTCGAAGACACAGAATACTGTTTTGATGATATAGATAAGCTCTTTGGTAGCGAGGTTAAAAAAATAGTGGAAGGACTNACAAAGATTTCCAAACTCAGTAAGGAAAATAATGTTTCCCTTCAGGCAGAAAATTTCANGAAACTCTTGNTTACNCTNAATGATGATATCAGAGTCATCATAATCAAAATTGCAGACCGATTACACAANATGCAAACCCTTGANGCAATGCCCGATGATAAACAAATCAAAATCGCCTCTGAAACNCTATACATTTATGCNCCCCTATCCCACAGAATTGGTCTNTACAATATTAAAACCGAGCTTGANGACTTAAGNTTTAAATANACCGANGGTGCTAGTTATAAGTCGATAAAAAACAAAATTGAGGATAGTAAAGANGAACAGGATTTATATATNAAATCCTTTTCTGAGATCATTAAATCTGCTCTAGCAGAGGAGNGGCTGNAATACCAAATAAAGGGNAGAAGTAAGTCCATTTTCTCAATCAATCGCAAAATGAAAGTTCAAAATATTCCCTTTGAGAACGTATTTGACAAATTTGCGATAAGAATCGTNTACAAGNCTACACATCGAAATGAAAAGTTTTTGGCATGGAAAATTTACTCGATTGTAACAGACCACTTTATCCCCAACCCNACCCGATTGAGAGACTGGATCACCTCCCCAAAATCCAATGGCTATGAAGCTTTACATATCACTGTCATGGGACCTGACAACAAGTGGGTAGAGGTTCAAATTCGATCTGAGCGAATGAATGAGATTGCAGAAAAAGGCTATGCTGCACACCATAAATACAAGCATGGTGAACAAAAAGATATTGGAATAGACTCTTGGCTCGATAAACTNCAAGANGTCTTGGAAANTAACACAGAAAATCCAGTTGATTTTGTAGAAAATTTCAAACTTAACTTATATGCTAAAGAGATTTTTGTATTTACCCCCACGGGTGATATCAAATCTCTACCTAAGGGAGCAACCGCATTGGATTTTGCTTTCAGTATTCACACCGAAGTAGGAATGAAAACTAGAGGNGCTAGATTAAATGGNAAGCTTGTTCCCCTCAGCAGAACCCTNAAAAGTGGTGAGCATGTGGAAATCATCACNTCTGAAAANATTAAGCCNACNGCAAACTGGTTGGATTTTGTTCAGACCTCGAGGGCTAAGTCAAAAATAAAATCCTCNCTAAATGACGCAAANAAGANGATAGCCGAAGATGGTCGTGAAACCTTAAGAAGAAAATTAAAACAACTTAAAATNACCCTAAACGACAAAANNACTAACCANATGTTAAGNTATTTCAATCTNANCAATAGTTTGGATCTNTNTTATCGAGTNGGATTNGGAACGATCACCAACAAACANNTAAAAGATTTTTCAACTGAATTTAATAGTAGTTTTCTCAAATTTTTCAAAAAAAGAATTCGGAAACAAAATCCTATTTANAAAAAAGAAGGCCAAGGTCAAATTACACAAAGATTTGATACTTTGGTTTTCGGAAAAGAAAAAGAAAGTTTAAAGCACTCNTTGGCGACTTGTTGCAATCCCATTGCAGGAGACTCTGTTTTCGGTTTTATNACTGTNAAAGAAGGGGTGAAAGTGCACAAAAAAGATTGCCCTANTGCTNTGACCCTTCAATCTAATTTTGCNTTTAAAATTATCAAAGCCAAATGGGTAGATTCNTCNTCAGACGAGTTTACNGCCATTTTAAAACTTTCTGGTATAGACAATATGGGGATTGTAAGTGAAGTGACCCGGTCTATTTCTGNTGATATGAATGTAAATATTAAAAAGTTGAATTTTGACAGTGAGGATGGTGTTTTTACAGGNCTAATAAGTGTAAACGTNAAAAATAAAACAATCCTTAACANGTTAATTAATAGNATTTTAAAAGTAAAGGGAGTAGATAAAGTACTCAGGGAATAATTTAAGACTTATATTTGNATTTATGGANAACAAAATATCCAACCAAGAGATCGTNAGGGAAGTATTTGTAAACTTCCTAAANAANAATGCTCACCGAAAAACTCCTGAACGTTTTGCTATATTATTTGAGATATACGATAGTGAGGAACACTTTGACATAGAGTCTCTTTATATCACCATGAAAAACAAAAATTANAGGGTAAGTAGAGCTACTTTATACAATACAATTGAACTCCTTTTAGAATGTGGATTAGTTAGAAAACANCAGTTTGGCAAAAACCAAGCGCAATATGAAAAATCNTATTTTGANAGGCAACACGATCATATTATCTTNACAGATTCTGGAGAAGTAAAGGAATTTTGTGATCCTAGAATNCAAAATATNAAGAAAACAATCGAGGAAATTTTTGATATTGAAATCCACAATCATTCTCTTTATTTTTANGGTACAAAAAAAAGAGTAAATACATAATAAAANATGTCCATAGACTTACTGCTAGGCCTTCAATGGGGCGATGAAGGNAAAGGCAAAATTGTTGATGTGNTAACCNAATCCTATGATATTATAGCCCGTTTTCAAGGGGGNCCNAACGCCGGACACACTTTGGANTTTGAGGGCATTAAACACGTTTTACACACTATTCCCTCNGGAATTTTTCACCCCAGNGCGATCAATCTTATTGGTAATGGAGTCGTTATTGATCCTGTAATTTTAGANAAAGAATTGCAAAATTTAGCCCCTTATAANATCGATTTTTCAAACAAATTATTGATTTCTAAAAANGCGCATTTAATCCTTCCGACTCACCGNCTNCTTGATGCAGCCTCTGAGGCTTCAAAGGGCAAGGCCAAAATCGGATCTACTCTCAAGGGTATTGGACCNACCTANATGGATAANACGGGTAGAAATGGGATGCGTTTTGGTGATATTTTGACCAAAAGCTGGAAAGATCGNTATAAGACATTGACCAAAAAACACATTAGCATGTTGGATTTTNATAATGTGGATTTAGAATATGATTTAGAGGAGTTGGAAATTCAGTTTTTTGCTTCCATTGAAACCCTGAAAAAATGTCAAATAATCGACAGTGAAAATTATTTACATAATGCACAAGATGAAGATAAGAGAATATTAGCTGAAGGTGCGCAAGGTTCNTTGTTAGATATAGATTTTGGGACTTATCCATTTGTCACCTCCTCCACTACAACCTCNGCAGGNGCATGNACTGGACTTGGAATAGCCCCAAACAAAATTAANGAGGTTTTTGGAATATTTAAAGCGTACACAACTCGAGTAGGAGGTGGTCCTTTTCCAACTGAGTTATTTGATGATGTGGGANAACACATTGCCAAAACTGGACATGAATTTGGANCCACTACAGGAAGAGCCCGTCGNTGTGGCTGGATTGACTTGGTGGCACTCAAATACGCTATCCGTGTGAATGGAGTCACNCAGATGATNATGATGAAAGGAGATGTTCTCNCAGGCTTGGACACCATTAAGATTTGTAACCAATACAAAACTGAAAACGGACTTATAGATCATTTTCCNTTTGATATTAATNCAGAATCNTTAAAACCANAATATATCGAGGTTTCTGGATGGGANGAAGANCTNNCTCAAATCAATTCTTTTGAAAAACTTCCAAAAAACTTTATTAATTATATTGATTTATTAGAGGAAGAACTCAAGACACCNATCAAAATTGTNTCCGTAGGGCCCGACAGAAAACAGACTATCTTTAGGTAGTTTTTCTAATTTAGNACTTACAATTGCTCACTGTGGGAAANAATATTCAAATCGGTTTACTTCAGCTCATTTTTCTANTTACAATGGTAAAAACATTAGCACAAGAAGAGNCAAAAATCATTGAAATTATTCAAGCAGGAGGNTCTNCGCAGGACCAGTTTAACTTTCCTGGGGCNAATATTTTGTTAAAAAAAGCAGGAACNAGAGTCCATNTACTTCACGAGGGCGCTTTGATCAAATCTGACATATCCTATTTCTATCCAANGCAAAATTTTTTCANAGCCAATGGAANGGTTATTTTTNCCCAAGGGGATTCCTTNAAAATGACATGCAATCAAATTGAGTATNACGGCAATACTAAGCTTGCAAAAGCATGGGGNAAAGTAGTGCTTNAAAGACCTGACATGAATCTTAAGACAGANACCCTNTATTTGGATCGTTNAAAATCAGANGCNTTTTACAATTCCTTTGGTACCATTTTAGATGAAAAAAGGAAACTNACCAGTATCAGGGGGAAATATTTTATGAATNAAAAGAAATACCGATTCATTTCTAAAGTAAAAATTGATGACCCNGAATACATCCTCAAATCTCAACAACTGGACTATTATACGGAAAGTGATAAAGCTTTTTTCTATGGNAAGACAACCATTGTAGGGGAAGAATATAATATTTACTGTGAAAAGGGGACTTATGACACCCAACTGCAAAAAGGAAATTTCCAGAAAAATGCTGTAATTCTCTATAACAATAAAGAAATTAGAGGAGATAGTCTGTATTTTGAGGACGAAAAAAATTACGCTGCAGCCACAAACAATGTAAGCGTAATTGATACCCTAAATAAATCAGTAATNAANGGTCATTATGGTGAAATATTTAAGGCNAAAGATTCAGCAATTATTACCCGTCGGGCAATGGCCATCAATATAATAGATCAAGATTCTCTCTANATTCATGCAGANACNTTGATTGCAACGGGACCTACTGAAAAAAGAATTTTAAGAGGGTATTATGGCGTAAGAATTTTCAAAACAGACCTTCGAGGAAAATCTGATTCCTTGCATTTAGATCAAAATACAGGCTTGATTAAATTACTNAAATTACCNTTGAGTCGTAAAGACAAACAAATTTTNACAGCCAGTCAAAAAAATGGCAAAAACCCNGTTNTCTGGTTTGGGAAAAGNCAAATGTCTGGAGATAAAATCTTTCTCACTTCNAACANNCAAACTAAGAAATTGGACTCACTCAAAATCATAGGTAACNGCTGGATCATTGAAAAAGACTCAATCAGTNACNCAGGATTTAACCAAATCAANGGTGGATTATTAGATGGGCTTTTCAAAGAAGGAGAGCTTCGTGAAATTGATGTCAGTAAAAACACTGAAGTAATCTATTACATGTANTCTGANCAGGACAATGAGCTGNTAGGGATAGACAAAACTACCTGTAGCAGACTCAAAATGATAACCGCTGATAATCAAATTGAAGATATTACTTTTTTTATCAGACCAGATGGGGATTTATANCCTGANAAGGATTTACCNATCAATGACCGAAAGCTTGAAGGTTTTGTGTGGAGGGAGGATGAGCGTCCCAAAACCNTACTTGATCTTTTCAATGAGATAGATAATCAATTTGAACCAACTGAATTGAGAGAAATGCCTATACCTGAGGAATTTTTGGAGAAAATTAAAGATTAGATGCTTAAAGATTTTTTAAAATATCAAGCCAAAACCACACCGCATCCATTGGGTTTAGAAATTTATCGTGCTAANGGAAGTTATATTTTTGATACCAAAGGAAAATCTTATTTAGACTTTATTGCTGGGGTATCAGCACTACCANTGGGTCATTCCCATCCCAAGGTAGTCAANGCACTCTGCTCTCANATTGAAAAGTACATGCATGTTATGGTTTATGGTGANTTCGCCCAAGCTCCTGCNGTTAAACTTTGTAAAAAGTTNGTNGGTCTGCTACCCAAAAAACATGAAGTCGTATATTTGACNAATTCAGGNACTGAAGCTATCGAGGGGGCTTTAAAACTTGCCAAAAGAGCAACNGGCAGNCATGGATTANTAGCAGCAANNAATTCNTACCATGGNAGTACNCATGGTGCCCTTAGCTTNCTNGGTTANGAAAATCAAAAAAAAGGATACCGACCATTACTTCCNGGCGTTAGTTTTATTCANTTTAATAAACANGAGGANTTAGACCAAATNGACGAAAGNACTGCCGCAGTATTGTTGGAGACCATTCAAGGGGGAGCAGGCTTTATTTTACCCAAAGACAATTACCTAAAAAAGGTNAAGAAAAGATGTGAAAAGGTNGGCGCATTANTGATACTAGATGAAATNCAACCNGGATTTGGNCGTACTGGTAAAATGTTTGGTTTTGAGCATTTTGGNGTAGCCCCNGATATNGTCGTAATGGGAAAGGCANTGGGTGGAGGTCTNCCCATTGGAGCTTTTTCAGCACCCAAAAAAATNATGCAAAAATTNCAAGATAACCCNAAACTAGGNCACATTACAACGTTCGGGGGAAATCCTGTAATTGCTATTGCNGCTCTTACGACCCTNAACGAAATACATTCAGCAAAACTGTTCAGAAAGATGACTAAAAAAGAAAAAATATTCAGGNAAAATCTNAAACACCCCATGATNAAGNGTATTCGAGGAAAGGGTTTAATGTTAGCTCCAATTTTTGAAAAACCCGAAATTCCCAATTTTTTGGTTCCGCGTTGTATTGAAAAGGGGCTTATACTTTTTTGGTTGTTNTGGGAAAAGAACGCNATTAGAATTTCACCGCCCNTAAATATAAGCGAGGANGAAATCGTATTAGGGTGTCAAATCATAAAAGAAACTCTGGACGAAATATGATNCAATGTTAATAGTTTTGTTGAAAAGAAAAGACTACCCTACTATTTGAGTTCTNNAATCTTANATAANTTTATTNAAAGNNTTTAGAACTATGTTCGANAATTTATGGGATNANACTAATCCCTCNNTAACCAANTTTGAGCAAATGCTCAAAACCAATCAAGTGTTATTTTTTGATGCCATAGAGTTTGAAAATATNATACANCACTATATCGATTTTGCTCAATACACACTGGCCAAAAAGGCTTTAAAAATGGGTATGGAACAACATCCACAAAATNTTGAACTAATGCTNTTAAATAGTGAAGTTCTNATCTTTGATGGNGCACTCAAAGAGGCAGNTGNNCTATTGGTTGAAATAGAAAGGATTTCTCCAGANCACGAAGAGNTTTTCCTTCAAAGGGCAAACATTTTATCNAAAANAAAAGACCATCCTGGNGCAATTCAACTTTTAGAAAAAGCCNTAGAAGTTTCTGAAGACCCNCTCGAAATATGGAATTTAATGGGTATGGAGTACCTGTTTTTAGAGGATTANNTTAAAGGNAAAGAGTTTTTCTATAAATGTGTAAAAGAAAATGCTCTTGACTATCAGTCNCTNTANAACTTACTCTATTGTTATGATCAATTGGAAGAAAATATTGAAGCTATTAAAACTCTCAATGATCTTCTTGAAATTAATCCCTACAGTGAAATAGCATGGCACCAATTAGGAAAGGTTTATGTCAAAATAAACAAGCCTGANGAAGCGCTTTCAGCTTTTGAATTTGCCTTAATAAGTGATGATTGTTTTACTGGTGCCTACATTGAAAAAGGAAAGTTACTTGAAAAGATGGGCCGCATCAATGAAGCCATTGANAATTATGAGTTTTCATTGAATTTTAATGATCCTAATGCNTTTGTTNATCATAGAATTGGNCTTTGTCACCTCAAATTAGGCAATGANAAATTNGCCNTNAAATATTTTAAAGAATCAATTAAATTAGAACCCAACTATGAAAAAAGTTGGATGGCTCTTATTAATTTTTTTATANACANTAAAGACTACACAAAAGCCCTGTNTTATATAAAAANATCTCTTCAATCCAATTCCGATAGTTTTCAGCTNTGGAAAAAAAGTGCTGAGGTTCATTTTCATGTAAATTTCTATGAGGCAGCGGCACAGGGATGCGAGACTGCAATCAAACTNGGAGATTATGATGTCTTCACTTGGACANTATGGATGGATTCACTAATGCTTGNTAATGATTGGGAAAAAGCACANGAAATAGGNCNGCAAGCACTCCNGTTTTACGAAAAAAATCCTTCTTTATTGTACCGACTAGCAGGATGTAAATTCAGATTGGGTAACAAANTTGAAGCACACTTGATTTTCGATCAAATCAGAAATAAAATCAAGATTCCTNGNGATATCAATCATCTCTTTCCTGAGCTCNTATAAATTATTTCACTAGGTCTAAAGGTCTTTAAATTCGATTTTTTCGCTCTATCTTGTCCAAAATTTTGTTTTTGAAAAATACTCTCTTTAAAAAATCTTCCATTTTATTCCTTAAAGGANTGGCNATGGGTACTGCCGATATATTACCAGGTGTTTCAGGNGGCACTATTGCTTTANTTCTTGGGNTTTACAAAGAACTTATAAAATCTATAGATTCTATNAACNTAAAAAATCTAAGAGNGTTAAGAAATAATGGATTTAAAAGGTTTTGGGNAAAAATCAATGGACGTTTTCTTACCCTTCTTTTTACAGGTATTTTAACTGCAGTTTTCTCCTTATCTTTTGCTCTAGATTGGCTGATTACCAATCACCCCATTCCTCTTTGGTCTTTCTTCTTAGGATTATTGATTTCCAGTATTTTCATTTTAAAAAAATCAATAAAAAAATGGGGAACAATTAATTTGTCTTTTGTTATAATCAGTAGTATATTATCTTTTTTATTGACTCAAATGGCTCCTAATGAGGATGAAATTGGACTTCTATATTTATTCATTTCAGGGTTTATTGGAATTATAGCGATGATTCTACCTGGAATCTCAGGTGCCTATATTCTTCTGATTCTTGGGGCTTACACCACGATCGTTGGTCTTATAAAAGATGTTGTAAGTGCATTAACCAAAACGCAGATTGATATTTTTATTCCCGCATTCTTCAAACTAACAGTGTTTGCAATGGGAACGATAATAGGCTTGAGAATATTCGCATCGGTTCTAAAATGGTTGTTTGACAAAGAGCACGACAAAACTATGGCGGTTCTTATTGGTTTAATGATTGGTGCACTTCACAAAATTTGGCCTTGGCAAGAAAAATTTAAAATGATTATTGGCGATAACTCTAAAATACATTCCAAACCCATATCCCCATTTGAATACCCCGAAAACCCTCAAGTAATTCTTGCTTTTATTCTATTCATTTCTGGTCTTGGGATCGTTTGGATTATTGAATGTAATAGTAAACAAAGACCACAAAGTGAATAATAATAAAAAATCTTTTAAAAAGGATTTCATTTTAGTTTTAAAAGGAATTGCCATGGGAGCAGCTAATAAAGTTCCCGGGGTATCCGGAGGTATAGTAGCTTTCGTGGCTGGATTTTATGAAGAGTTGATTTATTCTTTTCAAAAAATTAATCTTAAAGCATTTACCATTTTGATCCGAAGAGGTTGGCGTTCTTTTTACCAATACATCAATGGTCGCTTTTTAGTGCTACTTTTTTCAGGNGTAATAATCAGTTATTTCAGTATATCATTGATATTAGATTATCTNATCAAAAACTATGAAATGGAGGTTTTAGGAGTTTTTTTTGGAATGATAATGGCCTCACTNTATTTTGTTTATTTTCANCTTGAAAAATGGAATCTCAAAACAATAAGTTTTTTCTTAATGGGATTATTTGTAGGGCTAATTNTAATGTTATCAAAACCCTCAACNGAAAATGATGGGTTATTATTTGTTCTTTTTTGTGGNATNATCAGTGTATCGGGTATGATTTTNCCNGGCCTATCAGGATCCTTCCTTTTATTAGTGTTAGGAAACTANACACTTTTATTAGTNGATGCGGTTAATGCNATTTATTTTAGNTTAAANGATATTGCTAAACTAAACTTTGAATTTATTGAAGATCAANCAAGAATGAAATTACTTCAATTATCAATTGTTTTCACNTTTGGATCCATTGCTGGATTGGTCATGTTTTCAAANGTCCTTAGTTACGTGCTCAAANATTTCAAACAAATAACCTTATCAACCATAATAGGTTTTATTGCAGGCTCCTTGGGAGTAATTTGGCCTTGGAGAAAAGAAGTATTGATAAAAAATAATTTAGGNGAAATCCAATACAATNCTGTNGGAAATCCAATTATTGAGCACTATAATTATTACCTGCCTAATTTTTTTGAAGCTCATTTTTGGTTCATCACTTTATTNATAATTTTAGGGATANTAATCGTTACTTTGTTGGAAAAATATGGGGCNNAAAANAAGTAATGTCAAACGCTATGGNTTAATNGGAAGGAATATTGAGTANTCCTTTTCTAGGGAATATTTTAAGCANAAATTTNAAATTGAAAATCTTTCCAACTATAGTTATGAAAACTTCGATTTAAAACACATNGGTGAAATTAAAAGCGTTCTGGCTCAAAATGACATCCTTGGNCTCAATGTTACCTCACCATACAAAAGAGAGGTTATTCCTTTTCTAAATTATCTATCCCCTGCTNCTGAAGAAATAAACGCAGTAAATACTATTAAATTTGAGANAGATGGAAGCTNNAGTGGTCATAATACNGATGTTTNCGGTTTTGAAAAATCATTAAGAGAAATCATGACAGTTATCCCTGANAAAGCATTAATTCTNGGAACAGGCGGGGCNGCGTCAGCAATTGCATACATATTAGAANANATGAAAATAAAAACNTCTTNTGTTTCAAGGCGTGNGGNTGAGAANTTAATCAATTATGATANAATNGATGAGTCCGTTATCCAAGAAAATTTACTCATTGTAAATGCTTCACCTGTAGGTACTTTTCCNAACACTAGTGAGGCCCCNNGCCTTCCCTATGAGTTTTTGACAGAGAATCATATTTTATATGATCTNATTTACAACCCTCCTGAAACANTTTTCCTCAAAATGGGTAAAAAAAGAAATTGTAAAATTTCTAATGGTCAAAAAATGTTGGAATACCAAGCCGAAAAGTCTTGGGACATTTGGAATCAATAGGAGGAAATCTATTTTTTTTTGTAAATTTTAGAAAAATTTNGTCCAAACATTTAAGTTTTATGGCAGATACAAAAGATAAAGCNAATGATCCTCAGGAGGAAAAAAANGTTAAATCGCTAAAAGCGATNACTACTACTGAAGGTGACTNAGACGAAAATGAATCNTCAAAAGAATTGGAGACCTATGCNTCAAGCCCNNAGGAGATANCACNTNANNATCAAAGCGATGAATCAGANAACTCAGAAAAACAATTTGATGACTTCAGAGAACTNAATTTNATTGAGTTAGTAGAGCAANTTAANAAAAGAATCCANGCAGAACATTGGTTTGCTNATGGAAAAAATATTCAGGATATCGTCCATACTTTTGANACAAAATTCAAATTAGAAATTCAGAAAAATAAAGAGGTTTTTNTTAATGAAGGTGGAAATGAAATTGATTTCTATTTCAAGCCCCCCTANAAAAATGAGTTTGACCTAGCCTTCCGNGAATACAAGAAAAATAAACGGACNTATTTTCAAGAAAGAGAACNAACCCAAAANCTCAATCTTGATCGAAAATTAGAGATCATAGANAGTTTGAAAGAACTTATTAATATTGACGAAAACATNAATNNNATTTATAAAAAGTTTAAAAANATACAAGACAGTTGGCACAAGACGGGGCCAGTTCCNAGAGCNCAGAGCAACAACATATGGCAAACCTACAAGCATCATACTGAAATTTTTTACGACTTCCTTCATCTAAATCGAGAGTTACGTGATTTAGATTTNAAACATAATTACGAGGAAAAAATCAAGATCATAGAACAAGCAGAGGCATTGTCTGAAATCCCAGATGTNCTGAANGCCTCGCGTGACCTNAACACCCTTCACCGCTTGTGGAAAAATGACCTAGGTCCAGTAGCNAAAGAACACAGNGAGGAATTGTGGGCCCGCTTTCAAGCCGCCAGTCAAATCGTTCATACNAAAAGACAATACTTTGACAAGGAATNTGATAAAATCCTTGAAGAAAATCTNAATAAAAAGAATTCGATATTGGAGAAAATGGAGGAAATCAAAAACAATCNTCCTNAGAATCACAATAGTTGGCGAAAGACCATCGATCAATTCAATAAAATGAGAAATGAGTTTCAATCCATTGGACAAGTAACCAAAAAATATAGCAAAGCCNCTTGGACTAGTTTTAGGGAAATCAGTCGAGAAATCAACAGAGAAAANAATCAATTTTACAAGTCNCAAAAAGCAGANCAGAAAAAAAATATNGATCTCAAAAAAGCTNTAATAAATGANGTAAAAGAAATTTTAGAAAACGACGATTGGAGAAGCTATAGTAATCGAATGAAAAATATTCAGAAAGATTGGAGGTTAATAGGTTTCGTTCCNAGAAAACTCTCCAATAANTTATGGGAAGAGTTTCGATCCCAATGCAATCTTTATTTTGACCGNATNAAATCTGGATATCAGAGNATCAACAAAAATGAAGTAAAGGCACANAAAGAAAAAGAAGAGTTTATCAAACGNATTTCGGGATTACAAATACCTCCTGACTTTGAGCCNTTNAAAGAATTTTTTGAGTACCAATGGAGAGANTATAATNTAATTGGAGNTTTGACGGGAAATACCAACTTAAGTAGTATNGAGGCATTTAATGAAGNTTTCTTTTCCCTTGTNGATAAATCGGAAATGGANGAANATNTAAAATCAGATGCTAAAAGTCATATCCGTTTATCAATTNTACAAAATGATGAAAATNAACTCTCTNGAGANATTCAAAAAANCAAAAGAGTAATTGAAGANTTAAATTCTGAAGCCATACNGCTAGAAAACAATTTAGATTATTTTTCAAATANTAGCAGTGATAATCCTCTTTTTATTGACGTAACTAACAAACTAGAAAGACTGAAATCTAAAATAGAAAAATATAAAGAACAAATGATCGANTTTAGAAAGGTCAAAAGAGAGCTTGANNCCAATAACNNAGTTGTTGATGATGNNNNGATAGAAAATNATGGAGATGAAGAAAANANTGACAGTTAGATTACTCAGACCTTTTTNCCTTTTGCCATAAAAATTCCATTTCNTCCAAACTCAGATCGCTAATNTTTTTTCCAAGTTCGCTCGCTTNACTTTCAATGAANTTAAAGCGTTTGATGAATTTTTTATTGGTGCGTTCCAAAGCATTTTCAGGATTGATTTTTAGAAATCTGGCGTAATTGACCAAGGAAAACATAACATCTCCAAACTCAGCTTCCATTTTATTNTTATCTCTNGCCACTACCTCTTCTTTNAGNTCATCNAACTCNTCTTTNACTTTATCCAAAATAGCCTCTGCCTCTTCCCAATCAAAACCAATACCTGANNCNTTATCTTGAACTCTATTGGCCTTAACCAAAGCNGGAAGACTTTTGGGNACNCCATCCAAAACACTTTTATTTCCTTCCTTTAATTTAATCTCCTCCCAATTCTTNACTACTTGTTCNGAGTTTNCCACCTTAATTTCACCATANATGTGAGGGTGTCTGNTAATAAGTTTTTCCGAAATTTGGTCGGCCACATCTCCTATATCAAAAGCATTTTTTTCACTTCCAATTTTCGAATAAAACACAATGTGAAGTAATAGATCCCCTAACTCCTTTTTGATTTCCTCTANGTCATTATCCAAAATAGCATCGCCCAGTTCATAAGTTTCNTCNATGGTAAGGTGGCGNAGGGTTTCAAAAGTTTGTTTTCGATCCCAAGGGCATTTATCCCTAAGTTCATCCATAATATTNAGCAAACGCTNTANAGCTTGAAGTTGNTCTGTTATNGANCCCATTTACTTTTCCTTNGTGGCTGGAGGTTTTTCCTCCTCTNTTAGATCAAAATTAAAATGACCAGAATCCAAGAGTANNTTGTACCACTGAATNATTTTTTTAATTTNACTANTATATACTCGATCNTCGTCATAATCTTGAAAAACATCNAAAAAATAATNNTCTAAATCATTTTTGGAGGCTTTNGGNTTNACCNTAGCAGTTTTGCCNTTTTCAAGTTGATACATNNTTTCAAAAANATCTANTAATGGGATTTCATCCTTNNGTCCAAAAATNCTAATNTCTGACAACAAATTAATTTGTTGGCCCAAGTTGGTAACAATTTTCTTTTGATCNACAAGAGATTTAGCAATNACTCCAGTNCGGGTTTGAGCAATCATTTTATATAAACCCTGTTTTCCTGAAATTGTTATAATTTTATCTAAANCCGTTTNACTCATTTTCTTTTTTTATTAGTCGAAAAACGCATTTTATAATCGGGTTTAATATTTCCTTTACTTATATTATTTAATTTNCCCTTCAACAACCTTTTCTTTAAAGGACTAAGTTTGTCGGTAAATAATATTCCTTCGATATGGTCATACTCATGTTGAATCACCCGAGCAGCCAAACCATTNAAAGTNANGGTTTGTTCTTTCATNTCCTNGTCCAAAAAAGATATAGTNATTTCTTCCTTTCTACATACTTCCTCTTTAATATCGGGAATACTCAAGCATCCTTCTGTAAAATCCCANTCATCACCATGCTCNTCTGTNAAGGTAGGATTGATAAACACCNTCTTNAAATNTTTCAAAANGGATACTTCTTCAGGACTNAATTCCTTATCTTCAGCAAATGGGGANGCATCAATCACAAATAATCTTTTGGACTCCCCAATTTGGGGTGCAGCTAAACCNACACCATTCGCTTNATACATAGTTTCCCACATATCTGCAATCAATTTTTTTAGATTTGGATCTTTAGTATCCACNNCCGAAGCCTTGACTTTCANTANACTAGATCCGTATGCCACTATGGGTAAAATCATNATACCTGTTTAGAATTTGATTCTAAAAAAGACTGTAAAATCAATGTNGCACTGATTTCATCNAAGACNGCCTTATTTTTCCTGGTCTTTTTTTTAGCGCCTGTTTGNATTAAACTGTTAAANGCAATTATTGAGGTAAAACGCTCATCCTGTCTTGCAATAGGTATATTTGGAAATGTGTTTTGTAATTGTATTATAAACAATAAAATTTCTTTCTCTACCTCAGANTAATTTCCNTTTTTTTGTTTNGGTTGTCCCACAACAAATTTTTCAATCTCTNTTTCNTTTTGGTAATCCATGAGAAAAGGGATTACTTTTTGNGGCTCAAGGGTGGACAAACNACTAGCAATAATTTTTTCGGTATCNGTNTGTGCCAATCCCGTTCGTTTCANTCCAAAATCAATTCCAATNAAAACNCCCATAATATTTACAAATATACTTTTTTTGGGAAGACAATTATGGGGATTAAAACTCCCGAATTCAGTATTTTTGAAAAAAATNAATATGNAAAANATCATAGAGTCTACTTGGGAAGATCGATCACTATTGGAAAAAAGTGAGACNCAAGAGGNCATTAGAGAAGTCATAAATCAATTAGATTCNGGAAAATTAAGAGTCGCGAACCCTACTGATTCAGGATGGCAGGTCAATGAGTGGGTAAAAAAAGCAGTAGTGCTTTACTTNCCNATTCAAAAGATGAGNACCTTAGAGGCAGGNCCAATGGAATTCCACGACAAAATGCCTCTAAAAAGAGGGTACAAAGANAAAGGAATCCGCGTAGTACCCCACGCCATCGCACGCCACGGNGCCTATATATCCAGNGGAGTAATNATGATGCCAAGCTATGTNAATATCGGTGCTTANGTTGACTCAGGGAGTATGGTAGATACTTGGGCAACTGTNGGNAGTTGTGCTCAAATAGGTAAAAATGTNCACCTCAGNGGAGGTGTTGGTATTGGAGGAGTATTGGAACCCCTTCAAGCNGCTCCTGTAATNATNGAGAACAATGCNTTTATTGGATCAAGATGCATCGTTGTAGAAGGAGCCAGAATAGGAAAAGAGGCAGTATTNGGNGCCAATGTNGTCATTACTGGTTCCACAAAANTAATNGATGTCTCAGGTGAAAGTCCAGTNGAATNTAAAGGAGAGGTNCCCGAACGATCGGTAGTTATTCCAGGTAGCTANACCAAATCTTTTTCTGCAGGAGAATATCAAGTCCCTTGTGCTTTGATTATTGGTGAAAGAAAAGAAAGCACTGACAAGAAGACTTCCTTGAACAATGCANTAAGAGAACACGACGTNGCNGTATAGTCAACNTCAGATTATGCTCAATCTCAGCGTTGTTATNGTCAACTACCGCTCATGGTCAAAACTAGANGGCTGTTTGTTNAGTATNGATCAACAAAGACAAAAAGTAAAAAAAGTCATCGTNGTTGATAATNANTCAGATGATGGGGTTATAGAAAGTTTTNTNAAAAAATTTCCTAGGGTAGAATGGGTNANAAACGAGAGCAATGCTGGTTTTGCAGCTGCCTGTAACTTAGGTGCCCAAAATTGTTCNTCACATTGGATCTTNTTTCTTAATCCNGATACAAGACTGCCTAAANACTGCTTNGCTACTTTAATCCCATACTGTGATCAACACCCAGATTTTCATTTGGTTACTATCAAGCAATTAANTGAAAGTGGAAAAAACACCCATCCCTATGGAGTTTTTCCCAATGTCTGGNACAGTGCAGGACTTGTAAGGTNTATANACCGATTGATTTTCCAACCTGACCAAACCAAAAAAGCNATGACCGCCAGCCCTATAGCTTTTCCACATTGGATATCAGGTTCTTTTGTCTTNTTAAGAAAAGAACATTTTAATCTTTTAAATGGTTGGGANGATCANTTTTGGATGTATTGTGANGACATTGACTTATCCAAAAGGGCGGAAGAAAAAGGNCTGATNCGAGTTCTGTTAAACCAATGGGAATGTTTGCACTCTCATGGTGTTTCNTCAAGGGCCAATAAAAAAATAAANGTTTTANCCAAGGCCGAAGTNGTTAAATCAACCCACATCTACATTGAGAAACATTTCATNGGAAAAAATAAAAAGTGGGCCCACCNGTGGCTCAGGTTTCACAAATCAATTGAATTNACGGTTATCGGTTTCATCGACCCTNCCAAAAAAGAAATTCTCAAAATACTTAATCCTTTTTGGCATAAGTTGTTTTCTTAAGTCATTAAATATTGATCAAGCTATTAGAAAGCCTTATTTTTACATCATCAATGGAGAAAATTTTAAAAATACTTGANGCAGGTCAATTGCTCCTTGCNCCAACCGACACTGTATGGGGTATTNTTTGTGATGCTACAAACCCAAATGCTGTAAGTAAAGTTTATGATTTAAAAAAAAGACCCGACAGCAANGCAATGNTTTGTATGGTATCTGATATTAANATGCTTAAAAAATACATCCCCNATTTTCCNAAAAATATCAATGAATACATCAATGACNAAAGACCTACNACTGTNATTTACAACAACCCAGTAGGTATTGCTAAAAATGCTGTNGCNCAAGAAAATACGGTAGCAATCCGAATCGTAAATCATCATTTTTGCACTCCACTNATTAGNACATTTGGAAAACCTTTAATATCTACCTCAGCCAATATNAGTGGCAGCCCTNACCCTCAAATATTTTCAGATATTTACAACGATATTTTAATGGGTGTGGATCANATNGTGGAACTAGACCANGATAAATCCAATCCTCATCCATCTCGAATTATAANANTTAATCCTAGTGGAGAATTATCCCTTTTGAGGGCCTAATTATGTTAAATANAGACTTNCATTACGTTCTCAAAAAAGAGGTTTTTCAAGTCTTGATTTCCTGTGTAGATACTATAGAAGTTGAGAGTTACTTGGTGGGAGGTTTTGTTCGAGACCATCTTCTCAGTAGAGGAAAAGCTAAGGATATTGATATTGTGGCAGTAGGTTCAGGTATTGAACTGGCCAAAGCGGTTCAAAAAACATTAAGAGGAGCAAAAGGCGTTCAAGTTTTTAAATCCTATGGGGCTGCTATGGTTCAATGGCGAGACATTACCCTAGAATTTGTGGGGGCTAGAAAGGAATCTTATTCCCAAGAGAGTCGCAATCCAATGGTTACTAGAGGTATATTGGAAGACGATCAAAATAGAAGGGATTTTACCATCAATGCTTTGGCTGTAAGCCTAAACTCANATGATAGAGGNACCCTAATTGATCCTTTTAACGGCTTGGAGGACCTCGAAAACGGTATAATCAGAACACCCTCGGATCCGGGCATCACCTATTCGGATGACCCATTGAGAATGCTACGTGCAATAAGGTTTGCCAATCAGCTGAATTTTAAGATTGAAAATCAATCTTTGAGGACTATTCAAGAAAACGCCCACCGCATTGAAATCATCTCTAAAGAACGAATTATTGGGGAGCTCCATAAAATAATGATGACCTCAAAACCCTCCATTGGGTTTATCCTTTTAGAACAAAATAGCTTATTGGAGCGCATACTTCCAGAACTAGTTCAACTGAAAGGGATTGAAGAAATCGAGGGTCAGCGACATAAAGACAACTTTTATCACACCCTTGAGGTTGTAGATAATATTTGCAAACATTCCGATCATTTGTGGTTACGCTGGGCAGCACTATTACATGATATTGGAAAGTCACCTACAAAAAAATTTCACCAAAAAATNGGGTGGACNTTTCACGGNCATGAATTNGTTGGAGCCAAAATGGTTTATAAACTTTTTAAGCGCCTTAAAATGCCATTGAACGAAAAAATGAAATACGTTCAAAAACTGGTTTTAATGAGTTCCCGACCCATTGTCATTTCAGAGGATGTCGTAACCGATGCAGCGGTNAGGAGATTAGTCTTTGANGCTGGAGCAGTNTTGGATGATTTAATCNCCCTTTGCGAAGCCGATATAACCACTAAAAATCNAGCTCGATTTAAACGATATCACAATAATTTTAAANTNGTNAGACAAAAAATCGTTGAAGTTGAGGAAAGAGACCGTATTAGAAATTTTCAACCACCAGTAACNGGAGAGATGATTATGGAGCATTTTAATTTGANACCTTGCAAAGAAATTGGGCTAATAAAAGAAGCCATTAAAGAGGCCATTTTAGAAGGTGAAATACCNAATGAATATAACGCAGCATTTGATTTAATGATAAAAAAAGGNNGTGAGATAGGATTAGANTCACATGGAAAATAGCTTTAGAAAATCAGTAAAAGTAAGTTTAATCATAGTCTATTTGGTCATT
The DNA here is from genome assembly GCA_002711215.1 of Flavobacteriaceae bacterium. Lineage (GTDB taxonomy): Bacteria > Bacteroidota > Bacteroidia > Flavobacteriales > Flavobacteriaceae > UBA8316. Next base: position 63,987 of record PAHA01000021.1, on the reverse strand, counting down.
GCTGCNGGGGCTATNGTAAGAATGACAGGAAGTGGAATGGGATGCCCAGATTGGCCNAAGTGTTTTGGATACTGGATTCCCCCAACAGANCGGGCTCAATTAGACTGGAAACCAGATCACCNATATACAAAAGGNCAAGTCATCATATTGGAAGAAGAACTCAGAGTCGCCAGAGAGGATTTTGTGTCCACCNCNANTTATGAAGTCAAAAAATGGGATGAATATACGCAACACGATTATGCACTATTTAATNCNTATCATACCTGGATTGAATATCTCAACAGGTTATTAGGTGCCNTNGCGGGATTAGCTNTTTTNGNCATGNCTNTTTTATCTTTTTGGAGTTGGAAAAAAAANATTACTTATNCCATNATTTCAANCCTNNTTCTNTTNGGTATGGGATTCCAAGCNTGGTTGGGTAAAACNGTAGTGGATTCCAATTTGGCTCCCTATCGCATCAGTCTCCACATGGNCATGGCCTTATTGATCGTTTTGGGGTTAATTTTTCTAATATATTCGACNGGAANAAAGGAGTTTTCTATTTCTGGAAATTCCTCATTAAAGATTNNGGCTTGCNTTGCTNTAGGACTNACCTTATTTCAAATNGGACTGGGAACTCAAGTACGTCAATTCNTAGATTTNCAAATGCATGAACCTGCNAGNCAATGGCTNGACCCNGCNCCAATNAANTTTTATATACACAGAAGTNTATCTTTGGNNGTNTTGGGTGTTCATATCATNATATTCTGGAAACTAAGAAAATTGAGGCTTAATGTTAGGGTGTTCAATCAAATATTGGGATTGATTGGATTAGAAATATTCACAGGTATTTTAATGTTTTATTTCGATTTTCCTTACAGTTCTCAACCTTTACATTTAATAATAGCAGCCTTACTATTCGGGGTACAATCTTTTTTTATATTACAAATAATGATAAATAAAAAGTCCTATGATATATAGAATGCGNGNAATTTTGGATACNGAAACAGANGTNATNAGAGATTTTGAAATTGAAGCTNCTGCTACCCTCGAAGANTTGCACGACGCGNTATCTCAATCTTTTGGTTTCGCTGGAAATGAAATGGCTTCNTTTTACCGCTCTGATGAAGATTGGGCCCAAGGGGAGGAACTTCCTCTAGTCGATATGGGGGTGGGTGAAAAACCGCTAAATGAAAAACCGCTTNNNAAAATATTTTCTGAAAATGAAAATCGACTTATCTATGTTTATGACTTCCTCAATCTTTGGACGTTTTTTGTNGAATTAATGGAGANAGCAGAAAAAGACAATCTTAAANGTTACCCCAGTATTATTTTCACNTACGGTGAAGTTCCAGAAACTCCCCCCGAAAAAAATTTTATTGCAGANNGAGGGTTTGATAACAAACTTTCAGAGGATGTANATGANGNGGAGGACGATTATGATGNAGATNACTTCTATTAAAGTAAATTTCCCAAACTGACATTTTGGTAATTTTTGCGCATATAATCAAAGGCCGCTTGCATCAATTCACCCATGGANTTGCTTTTTGTAAATGCCTCATCCTTNGTAAAAACATAGATTTCTTTTTTTANGTTTTCTANATTTTCAGGAATAGACAATCGNTCATTTTTCATGATACTTACCAAAAAATCGATTCNGTTCCCTGAATTGATAAGACGGCGAGAGACAATNGATCGCTCTTCAATNTTATACTGNATNATGGACTCGTGATTCAGCTTTTCNTTAACTAAATTCATCAAAGGATAATTTTCTTTGAAAAATTGAGGACGATAAACCGANAGCTTTCCCTCAAAGCACTGTTGGTCAAAATCAATCGCCCTGATCCTNTAGATCACATGATCGAAATCGTGAATGGGNANCACAACGTAGTTGTAGGCNCGCATATCCCCNAAAAGTCTTACCATGCATCGTTCGTTAAACTTGACGTATTCTTTNGCTATTTGAGCTTTTTCGGCAGCATTACANTTGGGTAAATATTCCTTAATAAAAACATCACCAGGAATTCCAGCAATATGTTCCTCGATTAACGTATCGTGGTTGACCATATAATTTANNTTGTGAGGGGAAAGAATGTGTTCAAACTCCAATCCATAGACCCGAGAGGCATCGGTTTTCTTAACATAGAAGTAGGTGAAATTATCGTTTAATATGTTTCGNATTTTGATCCTAAAAGGCTTAGAGTTACCNAAAGTACAGTAATCAATGGCATCAATATTCAAATCGGGTAAAGAGGAAGCATTCCCATCGGAATGAAGCAGCGTATANATNGTTTTTAGGTGGAAATCAATNTCTGCACGATCCGAATCTGAATAATAAACNCTCACCCACAGTGTGTCCTGATCNTTTTTATCATAAACAACNACAGAACCAGAAAAACGCAATAAATCTTCATAACAAATGTTGGATTCCATCCAACGGTCGTATTTCTTTAAAAAATGCATCAANTCCTCAAAAATAGGGAAAAAGGGCTTTTTTTTGGAAATCATTTTCTCCTCCACNATACTGTTTTTATCAAAAATACCTCTTTTTCCTAATTAGATCTAGATAATGCTACAATAAGGTAAAACNTCGTTATTATATTGTGGGNCGNTNATNTAAANTTTAATTTCGCAAAATGCAATTCAAACTAGATTCGAGTTTTTCACCTACTGGAGACCAACCNGNTGCCATACGTCAGATAGCTTCNGGTTTTTCCGANGGAGATAAATATATNACCCTTCAGGGGGTCACGGGTTCTGGTAAGACTTTTACGGTTGCNAATGCCGTTCAGGAATTACAACNCCCTACTTTGGTTTTGGCTCACAACAAAACTTTNGCAGCGCAACTNTATTCTGAATTCAAACAGTTTTTNCCAGATAATGCTGTGGAATATTTTGTNTCATACTACGATTACTATCAACCTGAGGCCTATATCCCNACCAGTGGTNTATATATTGAGAAGGATCTCTCCATCAACGAAGAAATNGAAAAGTTACGCTTAAGNACTACCTCTTCCCTTCTTTCTGGAAGAAGAGATGTACTNGTTGTNGCTTCTGTCTCCTGTTTGTATGGTATTGGAAATCCCNTAGAATTTCAAAAAAATGTTATTGCTTTAGANAAGGGAGAATTNATATCTAGAACNCAACTCCTACACAAACTGGTTCAGAGTCTTTACTCTCGAACTACAGGTGAGTTTAATCGTNGTAATTTTAGGNTCAATGGAGACATCATCGATATTTTTCCTGGCTATGCTGATNTGGCTTTTAANATCCATTTTTTCGGAGANGAAATTGAGGATATAGAGTCTTTTGATCCAATTGAAAACAGAATTTTAGAAAAATTTGATCGNGTTACACTTTTCCCTGCAAACATGTTTGTCACATCTCCAGANATTCTTCAAAATGCNATCACNCAAATCCAAGANGATTTGGTAAAACAAGTAGATTACTTTAATGCCANNGGTAGTTTTNTNGAAGCCAAGAGATTACACGAGCGCACGGAGTTTGACCTAGAGATGATTNGNGAATTGGGGTATTGTTCCGGTATTGAAAATTATTCTCGCTACTTAGATGGCAGANACCCAGGTACACGGCCATTTTGCTTATTGGACTATTTCCATGACGATTATTTGATGGTAGTTGATGAAAGTCATGTTACCATATCACAAGTTCATGCCATGTATGGAGGAGACCGNAGTAGAAAGGAAAATNTAGTNAATTATGGATTCCGCTTNCCAGCTGCCATGGATAACCGNCCNCTAAAGTTTGAAGAATTTGAAGCCCTTCAGAATCAGGTNTTGTATGTCAGTGCTACCCCTGCAGACTATGAACTCAAACAAACAGAGGGNGTCTTTGTAGAACAAATTATTCGACCTACNGGCTTGCTGGATCCCGAAATAGAAATACGNCCAAGTTTGAATCAAATCGACGATCTAATTGAGGAAATTCAAGTGAGGATTGAAAAAGACGAACGAATATTGGTTACCACCCTNACTAAAAGAATGGCAGAGGAGTTGACAAAATATTTTGCTCGGGTAAACATTCGATGCCGATNCATTCACAGTGATNTAGACACCTTGGAGAGGGTAGAAATTATGCAAGACCTCCGTAANGGNCTATTTGATGTATTGGTTGGTGTAAATCTTTTAAGGGAAGGACTCGACNTACCAGANGTTTCCTTGGTAGCGATATTGGATGCNGANAAAGANGGNTTTTTAAGAAGCCATCGGTCNCTNACCCAAACGGTGGGAAGGGCGGCTAGAAATATTAGTGGTAAAGCCATCATGTATGCGGATAAAATAACAAACAGCATGCAAAAAACNATTGATGAAACTCNATACCGAAGGGACAAACAACAGGCTTATAATCTTAAAAATAATATNACCCCAACCGCTCTNAANAAGTCTTTGGANAATGCTTTGTCCAAAAATTCGGTAGCTACACATGCNCAGGAACTGATCGACAGAAAAGCTGNAGAGGCCAAAAATCGTTATCTGAGTAAAGAAGAAATCGAAAAGAAAATNAGNGAATNAAGAAAAGCCATGGAGACTGCGGCTAAAGATTTGGACTTTATAGAGGCNGCGAGACTTCGAGACGAAATCAAATCCTTNCAAAACCAATTACAATAAAAAAAGGCTTNGTTTANGAACNAAGCCTTTTCAAACAAACNATAACTAATTTACTTAATGGAAATAAATTTCTTNGGCTCGGGTAANGTCTCTGCTTTTTTGGGAAGNCTTACCGANAAAATGCCCCCTTTGTAATTGGCNNTGATTTTATCAGCTNAAACTGTTTCTGGAATATTAAACGATCTTTTGAATGAACTANACCCAAATTCTTTACGAGTGTAGTTGCCNTGTTTTTCNGTAGATTTTAATTCTTCCTCNGAGGTAATCGTCAATATACCTTCTTCNAATTCAATTTTAAAATCACNTTTTTTCTTACCAGGTACTGCTAATTGGATNTCAAAATGATCATCGGATTCAATAATGTTTGTGGCNGGTTCNNTTTGATTGNTATNATTCCAATCCTGATTTAGAAANAAATCGTCAAGGATAGATGTACTNACTGAATTTTGTCTTTTAATTAAATGCATNTTNTNTTAANATTTAAATTAAACTTTTTTTNNAGCNTANTNCAAATCCTGTACCATTNNNAATTAAGTGACAAAATGTCAATTAANCANTANAAAANTATGTCAAAATGNCAATTATAATGCCTTTTGTACCTTTANAGCGGCNTCCTCAAATGCTGTTGCTGANAGAACATTAAGNCTGGANTCATCNATCAATTTTTTAGCTATATCCGNNTTAGTGCCCTGCAAACGAACAATGATAGGAACATTAATAGCATCTCCCATNTTTTTATAGGCGTCTACAATTCCTTGCGCTACTCTGTCGCATCGTACAATTCCTCCAAAAATATTTACCAATATAGCGGCCACTTTNGGATCTTTTAGAATCAATCGAAAAGCAGTTTCCACACGCGCAGCATCTGCCGTGCCTCCTACATCCAAGAAGTTAGCAGGTGACCCTCCAGATTGTTTGATCAGATCCATGGTCGCCATNGCCAAACCAGCNCCATTGACCATACAACCTACATTTCCATCTAAGGCAACATAATTCAAACCCACCTCACTNGCCTCCACNTCTGTTGGGTTCTCCTCNGATAAATCCCTGAGGCTCNCATAATCCNTNTGACGGAATAAAGCGTTATCATCTAAAGTAACNTTTGCATCTACCGCAATGATTTTATCGTCGGATGTTTTCAAAACAGGATTGATTTCAAAAAGAGAGGCATCCGATCCTACATAAGCTTTGTATAAGGCAGTAATAAAATTGACCATTCCTTTAAAAGCCACTCCACTCAGTCCCAAATTAAANGCNACGTTACGGGCTTGGAAACCCTGAAGNCCAAGCGCTGGGTCAATTTCCTCNGTAAAAATTAATTCAGGTGACTTTTCAGCTACCGCTTCTATATCCATCCCTCCCTCGATGGAATACATGATCATATTATTTCCNGAAGATCTGTTGAGTAAAACCGAAACATAAAACTCTTTANNTTCTGAATCTCCNGTATAATAAACATCTTCAGCAATCAGTACTTTATTCACTTTTTTTCCTTTAGCTGGNGTTTGAGGAGTTATTAATTGCATCCCTATGATCTGCTCAGAAATAGATTTAACCTCNTCTANGCTTTTGGCCAATTTAACACCNCCACCTTTTCCTCGACCTCCCGCNTGAATTTGCGCCTTGATCACGTGCCATGAAGTACCTGTATCCAATGTAAGTTTCTCTGCGGCAGTAGTAGCCTCGTCAGAATTATTCGCTACTATACCTTTTTGTACAGATACGCCAAAGCTGGCTAAAATCTCTTTGCCTTGATATTCGTGTAGATTCATTAATTGTATTTTATCTTTCAAAAATAGTAAATCACTATTGAAAAAAATATTATTAGATAAAAAGTATAATGTTTCATTTAAAACAATATGTTCAATTTTTATAATATCTGATCTTTTAGAGCATTGATTTGTTTTTTGGGTTTAATTTTGTAATTCATTAAATTTGATTAAATTGACAAATTGCGATTTAGTGGACATTGCCTTAGAGTATGGCAATCCCGTATATGTTTACGACTCGGCAAAAATAGCCTCACAATATCACAGGTTAACTTCAGCTTTCAATAGCATCAATGACTTAAGAGTAAATTATGCGACAAAGGCATTGTCAAATGTCTCCATCTTAAATTTGATGCGGCAATTGGGCTCTGGTCTTGACACCGTATCTATTCAAGAAGTTCAGCTGGGTTTAGCTGCAGGTTTTGAACCCCAAGCCATCCTATTTACCCCTAATGGAGTTTCCTTAAAAGAAATCGAGGCCGTCGCCAAAATGGGTGTTCAAATCAACATCGACAATCTTTCGTTATTAGAACAATTTGGAACGCGCCACCCCAAAACTCCAGTTTGTATCCGTATCAACCCCCATGTGATGGCGGGAGGAAACAGCAANATCTCAGTTGGACATATNGACTCCAAATTTGGTATNTCCATACATCAAATTCCACATCTACTCCGTATAGTAGAAAACACCGCCATGAANATCAATGGCATCCANATGCACACNGGAAGTGATATTTTGGATATAGACGTTTTCTTACACGCTGCGGAAATTTTATTTGANACTGGTAGAAACTTTAAAAATCTTGAATTCCTAGACTTTGGAAGTGGCTTTAAAGTCCCCTATCATNATAATGACATCGAAACCAATATCGAAGAGTTGGGTGAAAAATTATCTGTNAGATTTAATGCTTTTTGCAAAGAATACGGCANNGATTTACAACTGATCTTTGANCCAGGAAAGTTTTTGGTCAGTCANGCGGGACATTTCGTCACCCAAGTTAATNTAGTCAAACAAACCACNTCCACAGTNTTTGCNCAGGTTGACAGTGGATTTAATCACCTGATCCGACCCATGCTTTACGGTTCCCATCACCATATCGAAAATCTATCNAANCCTANNGGGAAAGAACGTTTTTACTCCGTAGTGGGGTATATCTGTGAAACCGATACTTTTGGTAGTAATCGTAAAATTGCCGAAATCACCGAAGGAGATTTGTTAGTCTTTAGAAATTCTGGAGCCTATTGCTTTTCCATGGCNAGCAATTACAATTCCCGCTATCGACCNGCTGAAGTTTTATGGCATGAAGGTNAAGCCCATTTGATTCGTAAAAGAGAAACTTTTNAAGATATTTTACAAAATCAAGTGGANATGNATTTTGACCATATAGACCACCTCTNNTCGCTTTAAAAAATTTCATTAAAAACTAAAAAATTACCCCTGACCCTACCAATTCCTTCTTCAGGTACCAAGCCACAAACTGCCCTGAAGTAATGGCCGATTGTTGCTGGTCAAATAGAATATAGAAGGCATCTGNTTGAGNAAAAAGTGTTGCTTTTTGCAANGGCTGGCGGTATCGTATTCGCGCCATNACCTCCATTGTTTCTCCTATNGCGATTTTAAGATCNTCCCGNACCCANTGNACATCATCGGTATTGACTTTTAAGGCTTGACGTAATAATCCAGCNTGGTCTTTTCCTNGGCCNACATAGACAATATTTNCTTCTANATCTATNTCAATCACAAAAAGGGGATCGGGTGTACCNCCAACTNCNANTCCTTTTCTTTGACCAATTGTAAAAAAATGTGCTCCTTGGTGGGTACCAACTATTTTCCCATCCGTNGTNTNATAACGGATTTTTTNAGATTGNGAGCGAAACTCTCNCTTCNTCACTCTATTNTTGTAAAANGCNTGTGGAATTTCNATTATNTTCCCATNTTTNAGTTGAAGCTTNTGCTGTAAAAANTCNGTTAAACNTATCTTGCCAATAAAGCANAGNCCTTGAGAGTCTTTTTTCTCTGCTGTCACCAAATCTAANTCACGAGCAATCCCTCGCACCACCGATTTTTGGAGATGACCAANAGGAAATAAAGTTTTTGATAATTGTTCTTGNGTCAATTGACAAAGGAAATAAGACTGGTCTTTNTTAGCNTCNGCANCGCTAATCAACTGATAANGGGTTCCATTTTCAGTTTCAATTTCTTCCTTTTGACAATAGTGACCCGTCGCGACATAGTCCGCTCCAAGGGANAGGGCAATCTTNAAAAAAATATTAAATTTTATTTCTCTGTTGCACAACACATCNGGATTGGGAGTNCTACCCACCGCATATTCATCAAACATATAGTCTACGATGCNCTCCTTATATTCTGCNCTTAAATCAACGGTTTGAAAAGGGATACCTATCTTTTCAGCTACCAACATAGCATCATTNCTATCTTCCAACCAAGGNCACTCATTTGATAAGGTAACCGACTCATCGTGCCAGTTTTTCATAAAAANNCCNATAACTTCATAATCCTGNTCGGAAAGTAAATATGCAGCNACACTGGAGTCTACCCCTCCAGACAATCCTACTATGACCCTTTTCTTTTTCATANGGCAAAGTTACACTAAGAAAATTAATTCTAATAGCTAAGTAAAATNCTATCTACCGCGGGCTTTTTTTTGCTTTTCAGCTTCTTCCATNGCTTTTTGTAATCGNGCNGAAAAACCCCCTACTTTTTTNGGTTTCTTNTTGTTTTCTTCAATCTTTGCNTANATNTTTTCGTCGTCAATGATATAATTCTTGATCACCAGCATCAAAAAGATGGTCAACAANTTTGAAACAAAATAGTACAAACTCAAACCACTNGCGTAGTTGTTAAAGAAAAACAACATCATTANTGGCATCAAATACATGANGACTTTCATGTTCGGCATACCGGGTTGTTGAGGCATAGNNTGCTGACCTGTNGTCATTTGAGTATAAAAGAAAATNGCAACAGAGGCCAANATNGGAAATAAACTNACATGGTCGCCATAAAACGGTATGTTAAAGCCTANATCNAGGATAGAATCGTAAGAGGATAAATCATCCGCCCACAAGAAACTCTTTTTTCGCAGTTCAAATGCGACTGGGAAAAAGGTGAAAAGAGCGTAGAATACAGGNAGTTGTANTAAAGCAGGAATACACCCCGCCATAGGATTTGCCCCAGCGCGGTTATACAAACTCATNGTCTCCTGCTGGCGTTTTACCGCATTGTCTTTGTACTTNTTNTTTAGTTCTTCNATCTCAGGACGTAATACTTTCATTTTAATCTGGGATACATAGGACTTATAAGTAACGGGAGACATGCCTAACCTCACAATAATAGTCATCAGAATTATAGCAATTCCATGAGGTAGGAAAGAAGATAGGAANTCAAACAAAGGNAAAAAGATAAATCGGTTCAACCAACCAAATATACCCCATCCCAAAGGAATAGATGATTCTAAATCTCTATCATAAGATTTTAAAGTTTTATAATCTGTGACNCCAAAATAGTATTCGAATTGAATGTCAAATTCACCNGATTNATAAACCAACGGAATCTCAACGCCAAACTTTTTAGTGAANACNTCCTCCAAAGATTTNCTATCTGCCAAATTATCGGTNGTGACGGTCAATTGAACAACTGGTTTTTNGGGAATCAAAATCGCNCTAAAAAAATGTTGTCTAAAGGATACCCATCGAACCTGCTTTGGTGATTCCTCATCACTNCCACTTANGGACAAATAATCTATTTTATCCNCTTCATAGCCATAAGTCAGTTCGGTATAACGTCCNTCATAATCAATACTTTTTGAATTACGAAAGGCACTGGTTTCCCANGANANAACAGCGGCTTGACTAGTATCAATTANCGNNGCAATGCCTGAGGATTGAATACTGAAATCCACCAAGAAATTCTCTGTATTGATAGCATAGACAAATTCCAAATATTGATTCGGNGCGATGGTCGCTTTTAGAGATAATTTCTGCTTTCCATTTTCGGAANTCAGTTNAGGTGAAAAATAAAAATCCTTAGTNTTGAGNCTCCTCCCATCTTTGGTANAGAACTGAACATTAAATTTATTATTATNCTCTTTGACCAATTCCAAAGGCTGGTCGAGATAATCTGAATACTCTTTAAGTCGGACTAAGGTAAGTAACCCTCCTTTAGGGNTTACCTCTATAAGGAGATTTTTATTTTCAAGTCTTTGACTGCTGGCGCCNTTATCGGTCATCCAATTACTNAAAATACCAAAAGTNCTTTGAAGATTNAATTTTNGTAAAGAATCATTTAATTGTATGGGTGGAGCCTCCTCCTTTTTTTGATTAGTAACCTCNGTATTTTCTANTTCNACCANAGGAGTNNCTCCCTCCTCTAGTTTATTNACATACAACATCCAAGTAAGGATCAACGCGATNAGTACGAATCCAATAAATTGATAAGGATCAAATTTTCTTTCTTCCATGGGATTTAATTCGGTTGCAGTTGGCTAAGATAGTCAATACTGGCTTTTATAAAAGCGACAAATAAAGGATGTGGGTTGGAGACAGTACTTTTATACTCGGGGTGAAACTGAACTCCAACAAACCANGGNTGATCTGTATTTTCTACAATTTCTACCAAATCGGTTTCAGGATTNATGCCCGAAACTTTAAGTGCTCCTTTTTCAAAAACCTCAGTCTTNNACTTATTATTGAACTCAAAACGGTGTCGATGGCGTTCGGTGATTTTTTTTTTCCCATATACCTCTGCCACTTTACTGCCNANTGCAAGATCNCAATTCCATGTTCCCAATCGCATAGTGCCTCCCTTGTTAACCACTCCTTTTTGACTTTCCATTAAGTCAATTACAGGGTAATCTGTCTTTTCGTCAATNTCTGTGGAATTGGCGTTNGANTACATCAATACATTTCTNGAGTATTCAATGACTGCCATTTGCATTCCCAAACATATTCCAAAAAAAGGAATTTTTTGTTCCCTCACATAGNTTATGGCGTCTATTTTACCTTCTATACCGCGTCCNCCAAAACCAGGTGCTACNATGAGNCCATGTAATATTTTGAGNTGTTCTTGGACATTGATTTGATTTATATATTCCGAATGGATGCTCACNACCTCAACTTCAGCNTCGTTGATAGCACCAGCATGTATTAGCGCCTCNAGAATGGATTTATAAGAGTCTTGAAGTTCAACATATTTTCCTACCAANCCAATTTTAACCTTTCTNTTGGGATTTTTGTATTTATTCANAAAAGACTTCCAATCATCTANGTTAAGTCTGGATTTNGGGGTTAATTTTAATTTTTCCAAAACCACCTGATCCAAGCCCTCTTCCAACATTTTCATNGGGACATCATAAATGGTCTCTACATCTATGGATTGAATNACTGCTTCGGATTTAACGTTACAAAACAGGGCCAATTTTTTNCGGAGATCGACCGATAAATTATGCTCNGTTCTACANACCAANACGTCTGCTTTAATACCACTTTCCATCAAAGTTTTCACTGAATGCTGGGTAGGTTTNGTTTTTAACTCTCCGGCAGCGGACAAGNAAGGAACGAGTGTCAGGTGGATAACCATTGCATTCTCATCCCCCANTTCNTATATNAATTGTCGTACAGATTCAATATAAGGTAGTGATTCGATATCCCCAACAGTNCCGCCAATTTCNGTAATAATAATGTCAAAATCNNCGCTATTGCCNAGCAATTGNATTCTTTCTTTAATTTCATTGGTGATATGTGGAACTACCTGAACAGTTTTTCCCAAAAATTCTCCACGTCTCTCCTTNTCAATCACGCTTTGGTANACCCTGCCAGTTGTTACATTATTAGCCTGAGANGTTTTAATGTTTAAAAAACGTTCGTAATGGCCCAAGTCCAAATCCGTTTCTGTACCNTCGTCAGTTACATAGCATTCTCCGTGCTCATANGGGTTTAAGGTTCCAGGATCAACGTTAATGTAGGGATCAAATTTTTGAATGGTAACCTTGAAATTCTGAGCCTGAAGTANCTTGGCNAGTGATGCNGCAATAATTCCTTTTCCTAAAGATGANGTTACTCCTCCTGTAACAAAAATATACTTTATTTCCGGCATCCGGTTTGTTTCTTATAATGACTAACCGNGCTCAAATTTACAAAATCCCTNACTACTATNNAGGCAATTAAACTATTTCTTAAGNTCCAAAATCTCATAANCTTCATGTTGNAGTAAAAAATAGCCTGTATTTTGAAACCCTTTNATCTGTTTTTGATACAAAAAGCGATTTTCTTCATAATCGGTCTCTCCAATCTTATCTATTGATTTGAAATCACCAGAATAAATTTTTCTTAAAATTAAATCCATAGTTAGGTCATAGGCGCGGATGGNAGTTCGATTTGGAGGTTTTCCAAAAACNCTGATATAGTGATTTTGAAAATGATTGTATTCCCCTAGTTTTAGGGGCAGCCTATCGGAGGTGTAGGTAAACTTTAAATCTCCCAATTGNTTTCGAGATAAATTGNTGTTTTCGTAGGCGTTNCCTCGATAGGTNGTAAATAANTGTACNNANCTCGATTCCGATTGTTGAGCACTCATCTGGGAGCTGGCACTCGATATCAAAGAGAAATCTTGACTTTCTAGTATCACCTTGTTGGGGAGNGAATCCACCAATAGGGAATCAACCAAATCTGGCAAGAGGTAATTATTTTTTTCAGGACGTAGAACCGTAGCATCAGGAAACATTTCTAAAAGGTCTTTTTCTATTGNACGACTTAAAGAATCTACAACCAAAACAATATTTTCCNCTCGATTNAGTGTNTTATCCAAGTATTCGAACATTCTTTTTCTAAGAAANTTTTTTGGNGTTACCGACTGGTAAACNGCNTCTCGCANAACAACCGGATTGGTNGAAAGAGGAGCTACTTTAGGGATTTTTCGNACTTGTTCNTTCGTTGACAAAAAATCAAAGTTGGAGGGAATNAGGGGCCCGAAAATNGCATCNGTTTTGGAAAAGTCGTGGCTGGTNANAATTTCNTCTACCNTCAATATGCTATTTTGAGTATCAAAAACATTAAGCTTTACNGATACTCCATAATAACTAAGGGTATCTAAGGCCAANAANACACCAGAGTAGAAATCNGCAGACAGAGTATGTAAATTTCGACTTTGCANTAATCGCTGTGTGTNCTCAATGGAATCAAATTCTATCTCCTTAGCTTTAAAGGGTAACATTAACNCAAATTCAANTTCNTGNGCTTCATTGATTGAATCTAATAGAGAAAGNCGCTCCACTAATAAATCNTNNTGAATCTTNAGATCGNCCTTGGCNTCCCCTGGNATACGTAAAATCATTCCCGCCTGTATTCCGAATTCTAACAANTTAGGATTGAGAGAANCCAAGACNTTTTTGGTTACCCCTATTTTTTTTTCAATTCTATAGTAACCCTCTGTGGGAAGTACTTTGTAATAATTATTACTATTATCCCAAATCGGTTCATTTGATTGACTTACCGTTTGGGTCATTGTCTCGCTTATCGTTTTTCTAAACACTAATGGCACTCGGATTTCTTGACCTTCTTCAAGACCTTTTTCTATTTTGGGGTTTAGCGCTTCTAGCTCTGAAATGGTTATTTGAAAATTATAAGCAATTCGCCATTTGGTATCTTTGGATTTTACTATGTAAGCCTGCGTAACCTTGTCCACCTCAGGGACCTTCTTAACTACTTCAACAACNTTGGGGTAAACTGGAATCCTTAATACCATACGTTTTCTTAAACCCACTTTTTTNAATAGAGNGTTGTATTNATNAAGCTGTTCTTCATTNANATTATACTTTCGCGTAATTCCAAATATGGTTTCTTTTTTTTTAACTTTATGATAAAGAAAATTAATNGGAATTTCCTGAGCNGTGGAAAAATAAATNCCANATAGAAAAAGGACACCTAAAANAANTTTATTTTTTTTCAATTGTTTGTTTCTTCAATTCTATTCCCATTCAATAGTGGCAGGAGGTTTTGAACTGATGTCATACACCACTCGATTTACTCCTTTCACATTATTAATGATCTCATTGGATATTTTTTGTAAAAAAGCATATGGTAAATCAACCCAATCTGCAGTCATACCNTCAGTNGATTGAACTGCACGAAGGGCCACACACTTTTCGTAGGTACGCTCGTCTCCCATTACCCCTACACTATTTACTGGAAGAAGCATTGCGCCAGCTTGCCAAACCTGAGNNTATAAACCCCAGGATTTCAAACCATTNATAAAAATAGCATCTACTTCTTGGAGCATATGGACTTTCTCTGCTGTAANATCTCCCAATATTCTGATNCCCAGCCCTGGTCCTGGAAAAGGGTGTCGTCCCAACAATTCAGGNNCAATTCCAATACTCTCTCCTACNTTTCTNACTTCGTCTTTGAANAACATCTTGAGGGGTTCCACCAACTTCAAATTCATATAATCNGGTAAACCTCCCACNTTGTGGTGNGATTTTATGGTCGCTGANGGGCCTTTNACAGATATNGACTCNATCACATCGGGATAAATGGTTCCCTGNGCCAACCANCTTACACCTAATATCTTTTTGGACTCTTCATCAAAAACATCGATAAAGGTNTTTCCAATAATTTTTCTTTTTTTCTCTGGATCNNTNNCTCCTTTNAGGGCGTTTATGAATTGNTCTGAAGCATTNACCCCTTTGACTTTCANGCCCATGCCTTCGTATTGANTNAAAACGCTATCANACTCATTTTTCCGCAACAACCCATTGTTGACAAATATACAATGTAACTGTTCCCCAATCGCTTTGTTCAGTAATACCGCAGCNACAGTCGAATCAACACCCCCTGACANTCCCAAAATCACTTTTTCAGTTCCTACCGTATCTCGGATTTCACTGACTGTCATTTCAACAAATGAATCCGACGTCCAATCCTGTTGNATACCTACTATTTTGATTAGAAAGTTTTCCAATATTTTTTTTCCATCAGTAGTNTGGTAAACCTCGGGGTGAAACTGAATCGCAAAAGTAGATTCTCCAGCNATNCAATAAGCNGCATTTTGGACATNCTCTGTACTGGCTAACAACTGTCCTCCGTCGGGTAATTNNTCAATGGTATCACTGTGACTCATCCATACNTGACTTCCNGTCTTTATTCCTTCAAAAAAAGTTTCACCAGATTGGATAAAGGAAAGGTTTGCCCTACCNTACTCTCTAGTATTAGAGGGTTTTACAACACCTCCAGAAAAATGGGCTAAATACTGGGCGCCATAACACACCGCCAACAANGGNAACTTTCCTCTGATGGCTGAAAGTTCTGGNTGTGGCGCTTCCTCAGATCGAACTGAATAAGGTGAACCAGAAAGAATCACTGCATTANACTCCTCTAAACTTTCAGGTGGATTNTTAAAAGGATGAATCTCACAATANATGAATAATTCCCTNACACGTCTGGCAATCAATTGGGTGTATTGTGACCCAAAATCAAGAATCAATACTTTATCTTGCATCTATCAAAAATACAATATATTCAATAGTTATGAATTGGCAAAAAAAGGATTTATTAAAAAAATATTGGTAAGACTNAGCCTTCAATNATAGTAANTTCTGCAGACAAAGGCTCGAATNTNTTCATCAGAAATTCAANGAACTCATTTCCGTATTCAAGATAAAAGTCNCTAAAATTTTCCACGCGCTCCTGTAATTGTCCACCTGGAAAAAGTTGTTCATGAAAAAGCGNTAATCGCTNTACATGGTCTTTGAGCTTTACCTTTTGTGCCTTAANTAATCTTTGTTCCAAATGGTCGATCCCTTTNAATTGTTTGCTCTTTTGTGCCTTGACTGCACCTTCAAAAGANGCGTCNGTCTCTNGGGTAAGCAACTCCAACTGATCAAACTGCTCCTCCAGAATTTTTTTAAAGGATGACAAGTCCAAATCAATATTACTTATTTGTCTGANTTTTTTATTGATTAAAGCATTNCTTTTGAGGAAGAGGTCTTTNAATTCTAAATNGAGCTTATTGATTTTTTGNCTGTTTTTNTCACCTATTACCAAAGCTGAATTCCTTAAAATCAGTAAAGGGAATGGTACCTTTTGACTATCAAAAAATGATTTTAGTTGCAGCCAATAAGCCAATTCACCACCTCCACCTATATAGGCAATATTAGGTAATATGACCTCCTGATAAAGTGGACGCATTAACACATTGGGAGAAAACTTCTCAGGGGTATCCTCGATCCACCCATGTATTTCCTCCTCTGATATGGTTTCTTCCTTTCCTTCCCATGTAAAATCCATTTCCTTCTTCTCCAACCGGTGTCTTTTACCCTCCTCTAAAAAAAACAATTGTAAGTTTCTGGGATTAACTTGTGGCTCGTAATGGGTATGGTATTTCTCCTTTAGAGATTCAATTTGTGTGATTACTTTTTTCTCACATGTTTGTTCTTGTAACTCCTCTCTAAAATAAGGGACGAATTGTTTTTTGAGCGCGGCATCGTCCGCATCTAGAATCAATAAACCGTAAGATTTAAAAAGAGAATGAACAAAAATTCTTGTCGCATTAGACAAATCCCCTCCCGCCTCATANCTTTCTTCAATCAAATTTTTCAAATTGGCAGCATTTATGTGATTGCCTANTTCTTGTTTGAATAAATTTAAAAGTGAAANTANGCTCTTCGTTTTAATTTTACCCACGGCACCGCTTGCCTCATTATTCCATTTGAATTTTTTCCTACGGAAAATAAATGAACTGATTTCCTCAAAGTCGTGATCTTCTGTCGCCATCCAATAAACTGGAACAAAATCCAGATTGGAATATTTCTCTTTAAGTTGTCGACACAGCTTAATAGTACTNATAATCTTNTAAATAAAATAAAGTGGACCCGTCATCAAACACAACTGGTGTCCTGTGGTAACTGTTAAGGTATTATCGTTTTNAAGCAACTGAAGATTTTCAGTNACCGCAGTTCCCAAATCCAAGCCGGTGTATTGTTGATATAAAGTGTCACAAAGGGTTTTACGTGTTTCAGATGGATAGATCCCTTTTTTAGTTGAGGCCTGTTGATAAAGGTTTTCAAAGCTGGGTATACCACTGTGAAAAGAAGCCAATTCCTTTTTATCACTCAAATAATCGCANATCAGATCNGAAAAGTATCCNGTTTCNGTNANGTGAATATNATGCGCTTTCATGGCAATTTTNAATTAAANATAGGGGTGTTTTTTTAATNTCCTANAGCATTGGATTTTACTGGAAAACCATGCAGATCAAAATCAGTTGCNTCTGTGATTTTTACNGTCGAAAAATCTCCCAATTTGAGATAGTTTGCNCTAGCATCAATCAGTACTTCATTGTCCACATCGGGNGAATCTATNTCCGTTCTACCNACAAANTGATTGCCTTGTTTTCGATCTATAACACANNGGTANGTTTTACCCACCTTNNTCTGATTCAATTCCCACGATATTTCCGACTGAATTTTCATTATTTCATTGGCNCTTTCTTGTTTGATCTCCTNAGGAACATTATCCTCNAAACCNTATGCATGGGTATTTTCCTCATGNCTGTAGGTAAAACATCCTAAACGTTCGAANCGCATGGCCTTAACCCACTGTTTTAAGGTTTGGAAATCCNCTTCTGTCTCTCCAGGGTAACCGACAATCAAAGTAGTTCTTAGTGCAATCTCTGGTAGTATTTGTCGNATATTTTNAATTAAATCGGTTGTTTTTTNTTGGGTTGTTCCNCGTCTCATNGATTTGAGGATGGGATCAGAAATATGTTGTAGTGGNATATCTAAATAATTGCAAATTTTAGATTCCTTTTTCATCACTTCAATGACCTCNATAGGNAAACCNGTAGGGAAGGCGTAATGCAAGCGAATCCAATCTATTCCNTCAACTTTAACCAACTCCNTTAGTAAGTTTGCCAGTCGTCTTTCTTTGTANAAGTCNAGNCCATAATAGGTTAAATCCTGAGCTATCAAAAGTAATTCCTTCACACCATTTTGAGCTAATTTTTCTGCACGCTTAANCAATTCCTCAATCGGGGTGGAACGGTGTTTACCCCTNATCAAGGGAATAGCACAAAAAGAGCAAGGACGGTCACANCCCTCAGAAACNTTAAAATATGCATAGTTTTTTGGAGTAGTTGTAATACGATCNCCCAATAATTCATGTTTNTAATCNGCTCCNAAGGCCTTGAGNAATTGCGGTAAATCAGTAGTGCCAAAATAAGCATCTACTTGTGGCATTTCCTTTTCCAAATCTNGCTTATACCTCTCACTCAAACAACCTGTTACGAATAATTGATCNATATCACCCNACTCTTTTTTTTGTATTTGTTCTAAAATAGTATTGACAGACTCTTCCNTNGCATTATGTATAAAACCACATGTATTGACCACAACTATATTTCCCTCTTCTTCATGGACCACATTCTTTTCGTTTGCCTTGAGTTGCCCCATTAACACTTCAGAATCATAAATGTTTTTGGAACAGCCCATGGTGATTAAATTGATCTTGTTTTGCTTTCTACTTTTAGTTCTCAAAGTATTCCTATTAGTTTGATTTAACATTTAATTGTTTCTGTAAAAACTCCAGTGCAGCCAATTCAGCTTGATCGTGGTTGCGTGTAGTCAAACGAGAAATAATCACATGATCTCCTGCCTCTGGGAATGTCATTTTTTGTTTTTTTTCTTTTGGGGTACCGAGTTGATCATACATCCTCAGCATGGCTGGGATAGAAACAACCTCGTCTTTTTCATCCTCATTTTTATAGTAATATCCCATAAAAACAGGTGCAGTGATTTTTTCAAATATCTCTTTCTGCATTCCAGTCTCTATCAACTTTTGAAGTTCAATGGTAGGTTCCAGACGGTAGCGCGTTGTCCAGTAATTTTTTTTCTCCTCGGTAATTTTATCCATAATATGGTATTTACTGCCCACAACCAATTCAGCAATTTGTAAGCCCCAAGGTAGGGTCAATAGTGGAGCTCTAGAATCATGAATTTCAACATTAGGACCAAATAATAGCAGAGCTGCTATTTGGGGGTCATCCCCTATGATTAATGACAATGTGCCACCAGTAGAACTAGAAATAACAATTACCTTTTCTCCAATTTTCTTNGCTATCGCCAAGGCCTCTTTNGCACTATCGAGATATTTTTGGCCTGTAAAATANAACAAAGGCTCATCCTCTACCAAACCGTGATTACTTAATCTNGGCAAGTAAATATTTGCTTTNAATGCTCTGGCTATATTATNATGAACAGGATCACCCTCTCCTGTGCTNGCAGAAAAACCGTGNANATACAATATACTANAGGGTGTTTTNCTNGGAATAGAATCGTAAAATTCTATTTTTGATGCGTTATGAGGTTTGATGTTATCGAATTTAGCCTCTCTATTATCTATCCAATCACCTAGNTTAGATAAACAGTATTGNATCTCAGGAAGTGGTTTCTCCAAATCTGGAGCATCCANCTCTGGTCCAATCAAAAAGAGTCCAAAAAGAACCGACAGGACAAAAAATGTATTTTCTATGATTTTCATTAAATNGAATTAACTGAAAAAACTTCCNANAAANNTTTCNGNATGAAATAACTGGAGGTCCTCCAATCCTTCTCCAACTCCAATATATTTNACTGGTATTTGAAATTGATCAGAAATACCCATCACCACTCCNCCTTTGGCTGTTCCATCGAGTTTAGTAATTGCNAATGAAGATACNTCAGTAGCAGCNGTAAATTNCTTGGCTTGTTCGATGGCATTTTGTCCGGTAGAACCATCCAATACCAATAAAACTTCNTGCGGAGCATTNGGAACTACCTTNTCCATCACCTTTTTNACTTTGGTGAGTTCATTCATCAAGTTAATTTTATTATGTAATCGTCCNGCAGTGTCAATTATTACCANATCAATTTTTTTTGCCACTGCCGACTNTAAAGTATCAAAGGCNACAGAGGCAGGGTCACTGCCCATCTCTTGTTTAACAATNNCTACNCCAACTCGATCCGCCCAAATTTGCAATTGATCAATGGCACCNGCCCTGAAGGTATCGGCTGCTCCCAAAAGGACTTTTTTTCCTCCTNCTTTATAANAATGTGCCAACTTACCAATGGTAGTTGTTTTTCCAACTCCATTGACACCCACCACCATGATTACTTGAGGTTGGTGAGNTAAATCCGCTTCAAAANCNTTTACTTCCTGTTGGTTTTGCTGTTTGAGTAAATTAGTTATTTCTTCTCTTAGAATTTGAGANAGNTCGGAAGTACCNAAATATTTGTNTTTGGCTACTCTAGCCTCTAGGGCATCAATTATTTTTAGTGTGGTATCCACCCCTACATCCGAGCNAATCAATANCTCCTCCAATTCGTCCAGTACATCAGNATCAATTTTTGACTTGCCAGCAATTNCAGTTCCCAATTTTGAGAAAAAGGATTTTTTAGANGTCTNTAAACCCTGCTCCAACTGCTCTTTNNTTTCTAGACTAAAAATTGATTTTAAAAAACTCATANGTGNNTGAATAAAAAAAGCTACTGTAAAAGTAGCTTATATTTTGGATTGTATAGATTTTTACTTTTTACTCAACCATTCATTAGCGAGATCGGGAGTAATAATGGTTTCAACAAATGAATAAGAACTAGAGTTATTTTTCTTAGTCATCTTGATGGCTTTCGTTAATTTTTTTGATCCAGTTTGAAGCGTTGCTACTGATTTNTTTGCCATAACTACTTAATTTCTTTGTGAAGGGTCATACACTTNAGGATTGGATTGAATTTTTTGATCTCCAATCTGTCGGGGGTATTCTTTTTATTTTTNGTGGTAATGTATCTCGAGGTACCAGGTTGTCCTGAATCNTTATGTTCTGTACATTCCAATATTACCTGAANTCTGTTTCCTTTNTTTGCCATNATAAATTTATAAAATNTTNTGAGCTTTTGCCTCTTTAATCACAGCGCTNATNCCTTTTTTGTTAATAGTTTTCAANACAGAAGCTTTGATTTTTAAAGTAATCCATTTGTCTTCNTCGGGAATATAAAAACGNTTTTTGATCAAATTGATATCAAAACGTCTTCTCGTTTTATTCATGGCGTGGGAAACNTTATTTCCAAACATTACCCTNTTTCCTGTAATATCGCAAACTCTAGACATNATTATNNATATTNTAANAGATTGCAAATTTACACTTTTTTNAATAGTTTCAAAAATTAAGAAANAATAAAAAACTATTACTTTAANAAGGCTCTATATANCATTTCAAAGGCTTGATTAACCGTTTTATGAATTACTCGAGTACGGTTATTTCCCATTTTNTATTGAAAACTCCCCACCNCCTGTGGTGTNGCCAAACCNATAAAGACTGTGCCTACTTCTTGTNCTTGANCTCCCTTTGTAGGNCCTGCATTTCCTGTAGTAGCCAGTGCGTAATCCGAATTNTATTTTTTTTGGGCGCCCAATGCCATCGCTGAAGCTACTGCTCCACTAACTACACCGTGTNTCTCAATCAAACTACCCTCNACANCCAATAANCTGGATTTAGANTCTGTTGCATAGGTAACTGCNCTGCCTTTAAAATAGGAAGATGCTCCCGCTTGAGCGGTAAATCGTGTAGCAATNGCTCCCCCAGTACAACTTTCAGCACAGGAAAGCGTTTTACCCAATCGATTTAATTGTTGAGCAATTAAAAATTCAATAGGCTGATCATCTTCNGTACCAAAAAATATATCTTCNATCAAGGGAATCACNTTTTTAATCTCATCATCTATTTGTTTTTTAAGGGTTTCGAGATTCGCTCCTTTNGANGAAAGTCTTANTCGAACTCGACCCAGACTAGGTAAATATGCCAGTTTGATTGGCTCAGGAAGATTTTCCTCCCAATCNTCAATCCGCTCCGCAATTAGACTTTCTCCCAAACCATAGGTAAGNATCGTTTTGTGATNCAAAGCNGGTAAAACAAACTGTTTNTGAATTTTGGGTANCACTTCATTTTTTACCAAGGCCTCCATCTCATAGGGTACTCCGGGTAGGGAAANAAAAACTTGCCCCTGATCCACAAACCACATTCCAGCAGCAGTACCATAACGATTTGGAAGAATCGAGGCTTTTGAGGGAAGATTGGCTTGATCTCGGTTCATATCGCTNATTGGTGTNGTCACATATTTGCTAAAAATATTTTCAATATGTTNCAAAACTTCTTCNTATTTNATCAAGTGATCATCGAAGTATTCACAAAGGGTATGTTTGGTCACATCATCTTTGGTTGGGCCCAACCCACCTGTCATAATGATGATATCNGCTCTTTTTCTAGCTTCNTTTAATGCNTCNATGATGANACCNTTTTGGTCAGAAATAGAACTGATCTGAGCAATTTCAACCCCAATNCTATTNAATTCCTTTGCAAGAAAAACAGCATTNGTATTGACGATTTGCCCTATTAAAATTTCATCCCCTATACTTACCAATTCAGCCCTCATTTTATTTTATNTTTACCATTAACGATTTTTCTGCNTCTAAATAACCTTCCAANACATCATTTTCAGCAATGGGTCCAACTCCAGCTGGGGTTCCAGTGAATATCACATCACCAATTTTTAATGTAAAATAACGTGACACTTCGGCAATCAAGGCATCAATATTCCAAANCATCTCGGATGTATTTCCTTCTTGAACTNTAACGCCGTTTTTTGCCAATTTAAATTCAAGGTTATTNAGGTCAGGTAAATATTCCCTNTTATAAAANTTTCCAATTAAGGCTGAACCATCAAAAGCTTTTGACTTTTCCCAAGGCAAGCCTTTTTCTTTTAAACTGTTTTGGAGATCCCGAGCGGTAAAATCAATGCCTAAACCAATTTCTTGNTAGTACTTNTNAGCGAACTCTTCCTCAATGTATTTNCCAATTCTATTNATCTTNANAACCACTTCNANCTCTGGATGAATTTCCTTNGAAAATGCAGGCAAATAAAAAGGATNNNTTTTTTGAAGTATGGCTGTNTCGGGTTTNATAAAAATAACTGGGNATTCGGATTTTTTATTCCCCAACTCCTTANCATGCNGTNGGTAATTTCTCCCAACACAAATTATTTTCACGAAAAANAATTNAGGTATTNAATTTTTTTAAACGAATGCCAGTAAGNACTTTTTTGGTGTACATNGGGAAATCGGCATTGAGCAACCAACCAAAGTATCCTGGNTCTTGTTCCANNATACTCTCCACNCTCTTCCCTCTATGTTTGCCAAAGGAAAAACACTCCTGTCCATCTTTNTTAAATACTATGAATCCAGCAAAATCAGCCGATTTATTTCGGGTAGTAAACACATTTAAAAAATCAACATCGGCCTCTAGCTCTTCATAACGATCTAGTTGCGCCATCAAAACATCATGGGTCGCCTGGGTATCTGCCATAGCAGAATGAGCNTCTATCAATTCCTCGTTACAATAAAATTTCAAAGCCGCTGTCAGAGTGCGCTGTTCCATTTTGTGAAAAATNGTTTGCACGTCTACCGTTTTAAAATCNGCCATGTTAAAATCAATNTNTGCCCTNAGCATTTCCTCTGCCAATAATGGAATGTCAAAACGGTCAGAGTTGTATCCTGCCAAGTCTGAATTTTTNATAAAANTATGNATGGTTTTTGAAAGTGCCTTAAAATTNGGTTCATTGGTCACATCAGCATNATAAATTCCATGGACAGCAGANGCCTGAGCTGGAATTGGACACTCGGGATTGACACGCCAAACTTTATTCTCCTTNGTNCCATCAGGATACAACTTTAATATTGCGATTTCTACTATACGGTCNTGGGTAACATTAANGCCTGTAGTTTCCAAATCAAAAAAACATAAAGGTCTTANAAGTTTTAATTTCATAGGTCAANAATTATNTNGGGCGATNTATATCCCAGTTTTGAAGGTAGTCNGCCATGCTTTTGATGAATTGTCCCCCAACAGCTCCATTNATAATCCGGTGGTCATAACTATGAGAAATAATCATTTTTTTACGAATAGCAATTGAATCCCCTTCTGATGTTTCGATCACCGCAGGCNTCTTTCGAATNACTCCTACAGCTACTATGCCTACTTGTGGTTGATTGATAATCGGCGTTCCTGTCAGCGAACCAAAGTTGCCTATATTTGTAAAAGTAAAAGTCCCATCCCGGACCTCTTCAGGCTTCAATTGCTGTGNTCTTGCNCGATTCGCCAAATCGTTNACTGCTTTGGCNAGACCTACCATATTCAAATGATCAGCATTTTTGATAACGGGGACGATCAAGTTTCCNTTGGCCATCGCNGCTGCCATACCTATATTAATTGCCTTTTTTTGTATGATAGAATTTCCATNCACAGANCTATTGAGNAANGGAAATTCTTTTAGGGCTTTAATCAGAGCTNTAATNATCAAAGTAGTAAAAGTCAATTTCTCACCCTCTCTTTTCAAAAACTCATCTTTTACTTTCTCTCGCCAATCCCACAAATTGGTTANATCGGCCTCAATGAAAGACTGAACATGNGCTGAAGTTTGTTTACTTCTAATCATATGNTCCGCNGTAAGCTTNGCCATGCGATTCATTTCAATAACTTGATNCTCACTATTGNAAGTAATGNTCTGNATATCNTTGTTTTTNTTAATNGTNGAGGGTTTAGGGGGNNTTATTGGTGACGAAATCNTTTCTTTTTGGNTTGCAAAAGNTGATGNNCTCTTGCATTCTTNCAAATATGCCAAAATATCTTTTTTNGTGATTCGGTTATCTTTTCCTGTTCCGCTGATTTGTTTTAATTCTTGTTTTGTCAATCCCTCTGCCTTGACAATACTTTTCACCAAAGGTGAGTAAAAATCATTNTTATGCTCCGAAGTATCAGGGTACACTAATGCTTTGGCTTCATCTAGAGCCTTGGAAACAATTTCAAATTCTNGAAGAGGATNGGGTAAAGAAATTGATTTGAANTCAGGCACCGGGGTTNNTTTTTCTTTTTTATTTTTGNTTTTTNGNTGCTCCNCTTCNNNGNCAATNTCNTCAATCGNTTCTTCTNCATCCGTTTGGATTACGGCCATNACATCTCCCACCTGAACCACATCGTTTTCTGCAAACTTNTTTTCTANNAATACACCCTCAACTTCGCTGGGAACGTCAGAGTCAACCTTATCTGTAGCAATCTCCACTATNATGTCGTCNACCTCAATAGTTTCTCCCACCTCTTTNAACCATTTGGTCAAAGTGGCTTCCAAAACGCTCTCTCCCATCTTGGGTAATTTCAAAAAGTGTTTGCCCATTTTTTTAGAAANTTCAAAATTACCAAATTTAATGGTGAAAAGGTNNGTTTTGTNGTGGGGAATAAATGNGCTGCCTATTTATTAACTATCGAGTTTTCGTAGGGNATCCTTTTGAGAATACTTCTACCCAAAGTTATCTCATCAGTATATTCTAGCTCATCACCCACAGGAATTCCTCTAGCTATAGCTGAGGTTTTNACGTTATAGGGTGCCAAAATTTTATAGATATAGAAATTGGTGGTATCCGCNTCCATAGTAGCACTCANNGCAAAAATTATTTCTTTAACNTTNCCCTNCTTAACTTTATNCTCTAAGGATTCTANGTTTAAATCTTTAGGACCCACCCCATCAATGGGAGATATAATTCCCCCCAAAATATGGTAGNAGCCTTTAAACTGAGCAGTGTTCTCTATCGCNATTACGTCTCTTATGTCTTCTACCACACAAAGCAATGAATCATCCCGAGCAGGGTTGGAACATATTTCACAAAGGGGNACATCAGANAAATTGTGACAAGAAGAACAAAAATTAATATCTTCTCGAAAATCGATNAGGGCTTGNGTCAAGNCANTAGTGTTTTCTTTGGGCTGTTTCAATAGNTGTAATGCTAAACGNAANGCCGTCCTTTTTCCAATACCAGGNAACTGNGAAATTTCATTNACTGCATTTTCTAGGAGNTTAGAGGANTATTCCATTATGTAAATTTAGTAATAATTCCATTATTTTGAATTTGTATCTTTAANCAATTCTTATGATANAGCCTGCTTTAATCCTGATTTTAATTCTGGGATACTTTNCCTTATTAATGGTAATATCTCACTTAACCGCTAAAAAAGCAGACAATNAAACTTTTTTCACTGCNAACCGAAGTTCTCCCTGGTATATCGTTGCTTTTGGTATGGTCGGAGCTTCGCTTTCTGGTGTGACATTTATCTCTGTGCCAGGCTGGGTAGGGGATTCTGGATTTACCTATTTTCAAGTCGTTCTNGGTTATTGGGTGGGGTATTTAGTGGTAGCTNTTGTACTCTTACCTATTTATTACAGACAGAATCTGACTTCTATTTACGGATATTTACAGAAACGTTTTGGAAACAACAGCCATAAGGTTGGAGCTGTATCTTTTTTTATTTCTAGGGTTTTAGGCGCCAGTTTTNGACTTTTCTTAGTAGCCATTGTCTTACAAAAATTTATTTTTGACGCTTGGGGCGTACCTTNTGAAATTACTGTGATTTTATCCATTTTATTGATATGGGTATACACCCAAAAAGGAGGNATCAAAACCATCGTTTGGACCGATACTTTACAAACACTTTTGATGCTGACNGCCGTTGGGTTGACNCTTTACTACTTAGGAAATACACTCCAACTNAATTTNTCNGAAATACTNTCCGACAGTAAATATGAAAATTTNATNCAANTTTGGATNACTGAGGATTATATGGTNAGAAACCACTTTTTTAAATCTTTTATTGGTGGCATATTCATCACTATTTGCATGACGGGACTGGACCAAGACATGATGCAAAAAAACCTCACTTGNCNCAGTCTCAAAGCTGCGCAAACCAATATGATTGTTTTCAGTATTGTTNTAGTATTTGTGACTTTTTTATTTTTATTACTTGGTGCTATGATCTTTCTCTATGCCAGTCAAAATCAAATCATGATTCCCTTGATGGAAGGAAGCCCCAAAANCGACTTATTATTTCCAGAAATTGCAATCAATGGNGGCTTGGGNTTAGGTGTAGGTATAATATTTATCTTAGGNTTGATCGCGGCGGCCTNCAGTAGNGCTGACAGCGCTCTTACCTCTNTGACCACTTCGTTTTGTATTGATTTCCTCGAAATAGAGGAATTTACTGAAAATCGNCAAAAANAAATCCGAAAGCAAACCCATATTGGAATTAGTATTGTATTGATTTTAGTGGTCATTATGTTCAAATACATATTGGATCGNAATGTGATAGATGGACTTCTNACAGTAGCCTCNTACACCTATGGACCGTTATTGGGTTTATTTACNTTTGGNATTTTCACCCCTTATCAAATCATCGANAAACGTATTTGGATAGTNNTTGTAGTATCNATTTTACTGATTTTTCTNATAGGAAATCTTTCCCCCGAAANATTGGGTGGTTATCAGNTTGGTTACGANTTACTNCCTCTTAATGGACTGATTACCTTTTTTGGNTTATTNTTNATNCGNCAAAANAAGAAGACTACCACCTGATCAGCGCACTGCCCCAAGTAAAACCGCTACCGAAAGCCGCCAAAACGACCAAATCTCCTGATTTGATTTTGCCTTCCTCCCAAACTTCTGTCATNGCGATAGGAATAGAANCCGCTGTCGTATTNCCNTAGCGCATGATATTATTGTAAACCTGATCATCGGNTAATCTGAATTTCTTTTGAATGAATTGAGAAATACGAAGGTTGGCTTGGTGAGGGATAAACATGTCAATTTGNTCTGGGGTCAATTGATTTTGTTGTAAACCTTCCATGATGACCTCCGAAAAACGCATCACAGCATTTTTAAACACTAACTGGCCGTTCATGTTTGGATAATAAGAAATATCCTCTGGATCATTAGCTTCNAANATTTCTGGCACCCAACGGTTNGTACTAGGTCCAATTAAAGCCAATTCTTCGGCAAACTGCCCCTCAGAGTGTAAATGNGTAGAAAGAATNCCCCCTTCTGTCTCGCCTGATCTGCTNACNACTACTGCTCCNGCTCCATCCCCAAAAATGACAGAAACACCCCTNCCTCGNGTGGTCATATCNAGACCCCCTGAATGGTTTTCNGAACCGATAACCAATATATTTTTGTACATCCCAGTTTTAATAAANTGGTCGGCAGTAGACAAAGCATAGATAAATCCNGAACACTGGTTTCGTATATCCATTGCNGGACAGGTTGGTATGTCTAACTTCTGCTGAACGATNACACCAGAACCTGGGAAATAATAATCAGGGCTCAGTGTAGCAAAAAGGATAAGATTAATATCGTTTTTATCAATACCNGCNCGCTCAATAGCGATTTTGGAAGCCTTGACTCCCATNATTGCAGTAGTATTACCATCCCCTTTTTTNATNTGTCGACGCTCTTGGATNCCTGTTCGCNCTACNATCCAGTCGTGAGAGGTATCCATNATTTCCNTTAAATCCNCATTACTTACAACATTCTCAGGGANATACATTCCCATTCCTGTNATTCTNGATTTGTACATATAGATAGTTTGGTTTAAATGCAATTTAACCAAAGTATATAAAAAANAATACAAATCTTTAAAAACGATTTGNTNCAGAAGATGTCTTCTTTNGNGTGGATAANGTTTAGAAATATTTCNGGTAAGTCTCTGTTTGCACTTTNGCTTTCAAATCGTNCAACAAAGAATACAATCCAAAAAAGGTACGATTGATATAGATAAAATGTTTGGAGCCTCGGTTTCCATTCATCTTTCGNAANCGCTGGTCATTNGNAAGGGTCTCACTTANGGAATTGATNTCTCCCCAAAAAANAGAATCNCCAAAATCGAATTCCTTTTGAGTAAAAGGCAGNGTTAAGATCTTAATCAATCGGCCAAANAGTNCTGTGAAATAAACCACCTCCTCTAGGCTATCATCTGTTNTCAAAATTTCTAAATCGNA
Source organism: Flavobacteriaceae bacterium (assembly GCA_002711215.1). Taxonomy (GTDB): domain Bacteria; phylum Bacteroidota; class Bacteroidia; order Flavobacteriales; family Flavobacteriaceae; genus UBA8316. Next base: position 34,701 of record PAHA01000021.1, on the reverse strand, counting down.
TAATATAGCCTGAAAACGNTCTGGATTCTNCTCTATATTTAGGTCTGCCAATTCAAAATAGGGNTCGTAAAACTCATCGGGAATGGCCTTGATACATCCAAAGTCCAAGGCGATCAAATTAAATGACTTATCAATTAGGAAATTTCCAGGATGAGGGTCAGCATGAACCTTTTTTAAATGATGGATTTGAAACATGTAGAAGTCCCAAAGGGTTTGACCCAATAGATNATTTATCTCTTGGTCNTGCTTTTTATTGGCTGAGTATTCNGAGATATGTAATCCCTCCATCCAATCCATAGTAAGAATTTTNTCTGAGGAATATTCAGGGTAGTANTTTGGAAATTTAAGGTGGGGGATAATTTTACATTGANCNGCAATCCACTGGCTCTGTTTTAATTCCAGTTGGTAATCCGTTTCNTCCAATANTTTATTTTCAACTTCCTTGAAATATTTATCCGTATCCTGCCCCCTAAGGTTAAACATCTTTAGTGCGATTGGTTTGACAATACTCAAATCNGAACTGATACTGTCTGCGACACCGGGGTATTGAATTTTCACAGCNAGTTTTTTACCATCCTTAGTNGCCTGATGAACCTGTCCNATACTGGCGGCATTTTTGGACTGTGNAGCAAANGTNTCAAAAACNGATTCGGGGTTGTCCCCCANATATTTTCTTATCATTTTTTTGACCAAGGGCCAAGAAAGTGGGGGTACAGAAAACTGAGCCAAACTGAACTGATCCACATANGCCTTGGGCAGAAGATTNTTTTCCATGCTNAGCATCTGAGCTACTTTTANGGCACTACCTTTCAANGTTTTNAAAGAGTTGTANATGTCNTTGGCGTTNTCTTCATCGAGTCGCTCACGACTACCATCGACATTTAATGCCTTNTTACCAAAATATTTNAAATAGTTTCCACCTAATTTTATTCCCGTGGTTACNAAGTTNCNCGCTCTTGCGATTTTATTTGTAGGTATATAATCTAAAGANTTCAAGAGGTAGCAAATTTTTCTTTCCANAAAAATTTACCAAAGTCAACCAATGCNGACAATGGGGTATTGTCAAANACATCAAAAGCCGTTTGAACAGATTTTTCAATTGCCTGATCCGTCTTTTCNAAATCTGGGGAAGAATCTTCCATCCANAATTTCAACAAAAAGACCAACTGTANCCAAGCCGCCTCAGAAAATATTTTTGGAGNATGTTGTAAATAGGAAGGTTTATCGATATTNCCNTCTTCGATNAGTTCAGAAGCATAACCTTTAAAANTTTTTCTAATAGANGAAAGNTGACCCNTCATGGTCATCATTTTTTGATCTCCTGANAGAGCGAAAAGNACATAACTACGNTTCAATAAAAGTACCTCAAAAAANGTAAAATAAAANGAAAGAAGCTTCTCNTTNGGTTTGGCCANTTCAAAATTCTCATCTTTCTGTAANAGCGTCATCGCGTTTTGGTAAAAACTTTCCCAGATTGTTTCCTTAATTCCNTCTAATGATCCNAAAAACTTATAAAAAGTTTTTTCNTCCATTTCATTCTCTTTACAAAACTTATAAACTGACTTGGGGTAATGATCATTTTCTAAACTGTATGTCATAAANGCAGTAATGATCGCTAATTTTTCTTTCTTTTCCTTTNGANTCATTCCTAAAATTTTTTTNTTCAAAATTACTAATGTTTATTTATTTTAAAAAATAGCTAAACAAAAATATTATGNCAATCTGTCATTTTTTTTTCTTTTGGTATTTTTTTTGAACAGTTNAANTNAANATAAAANATAAAAAAATGGCAAATGGTAAAATTAATGTTGCAGTAGAAAACATTTTTCCCCTNATTAAAAAGTTTCTCTACAGTGACCATGAAATTTTTCTTAGAGAGCTTATCTCTAATGCAACNGATGCAATCAGNAAACTCAAACACCTGAGTAGTATAGGAGAAGTNAAAGGAGAAATTGGNGANCCTAGAATCGAAGTTAAAATTGATAAAGACAANAAAAAAATACAAATNATCGACCAAGGTGTAGGGATGACTTCAGAAGAAGTCAATAAATATATTAACGAANTAGCCTTTTCNGGTGCAGAAGAATTTTTGGAAAAATACAAANACCCAGANAACGATAAAGATTCGGGTATTATTGGACACTTCGGTCTTGGTTTTTATTCNGCTTTTATGGTAGCNGAAAANGTAGAAATNATCACTAAATCTCACAAAAANGCCTCTGCCGCTCATTGGACCTGTGANGGTTCTCCCGAATACACCCTTGAGGAAACNGANAAAAAAGAAAGGGGAACTGAGATCATNCTTCATNTTGCAGAGGACTCAACNGAGTTTTTAGANGAAGCACGGATTCGAGAATTNCTNAATAAGTACAANAAATTCATGCCCTTCCCCATCAANTTTGGTACCAAAGAGGAGACNCTTCCCNTCCCAAAANANGCNAAGGAAGATACCNAAGCCGAAACCCAAACNGTGGANAATATTATTAACAATACCCAACCGGCTTGGACCAAACCNCCTGCCGACCTNAAAGAAGAGNATTACAAATCCTTTTATAGAGANTTGTACCCCATGCAGTTTGANGAACCTCTATTCAATATTCACCTCAATGTGGACTATCCNTTTAACCTGACNGGAATCCTCTANTTCCCTAANATTAAAAACGACCTTAACATACAAAAAGANAAAATNCAGCTCTATCAAAATCAGGTATTTGTAACCGATAATGTTGAAGGAATTGTACCAGAATTTTTGACCCTATTAAGAGGGGTNATNGATTCCCCAGACATACCGCTGAATGTATCCCGAAGTTACCTNCAAGCCGATGGTGCAGTNAAAAAAATCAGTAACTATATCACCCGTAANGTAGCCGACAAGCTAGGTTCGCTCTTTAAAAAAGATCGCAAGGGTTTTGAGGAAAAATGGAANGACATCAAGGTGGTTATTGAATACGGNATGCTTACNGAGGATAAGTTTTACGAAAAGGCGGNCAAGTTCATGCTCTATCCNACAACCAANGGNGAATACTTTACCTACAAAGAGTTGGAGGGGGCTNTAAAAGANACACAAACCGATAAAGATGGTAAAATGGTGTTCCTTTACGCCTCCAATTTGGAAGAGCAACATCAGTATNTAGAAATGGCCAAAGACAAAAGCTATAAAGTNCTTCTATTGGANTCCCCCATCATAGCCCATCTNATNCAAAAACTGGAAGGNGACAAAGACAAAATTGCCTTTGCCCGAGTCGATGGTGATGCAATTGAAAACCTNATCAAAAAAGANGAANNAACNGTTTCCAAATTGTCTGNTNAAGAAAANGAAAGCCTTAAACCATTGATCGANGCAGTGNTTCCTGGAGAGCAATACACCATTCAGCTCGAGGCCATGGATAGTAGCGGTCTTCCCTTTGTNCTCACTCAACCTGAGTTTATGNGAAGNATGAAGGAAATGCAACAAACTGGTGGAGGCATGATGGGNTCTTTCCCAGAAATGTTCACCCTACTGGTCAATACCAATCATGAATTGGTNGGACAAATCCTACGNACNAAAACCGCTAAAAAAAGGGAACGNCTTATCCAACAGGCGCTAGATTTGGCACNTCTTTCTCAAAATTTGCTNAANGGAGAAGCCNTAACCANTTTNATCAAACGNTCTGTAGATTTGATCAAATAAGNTNTAAAAAATTNTGNCAATTTGTAATACAATGTTAAATTCTATTATTTACTATTTATGATTAGAGTTTTATTNCNTAGCAAGCNAGGAAAGCATTAGTTNTGAATTTGATNNCCTNANGATTCCAANTCATANANCACATTAATGTAAAATTTGTGATTTAATGANATTAAAAATAGANGTTNATANAAAGATATTCATATCNNATTAAACAATTATTTATTTTTGGTTATGCCAAAAAATCAAAATAGGACACCCGACTGGCAACCCGATTTAATNGATGCTNAGTTGCGTTACTATCAGTNTTTTTTGTCGGAAGAAGAAGCAAATTACTATTACAANANATTGTTTGATAGCATCCCNTGGAGACAAGANAANNTCAAGGTTTNTGGTAAAGTCTACGAACAACCTCGCCTGACTTCTCTCCACAGTAATAATCTCAGTNCTTACACCTATTCGAGTTTGACCCTCCAACCCCAACCNATGACAGCNGCCCTTTTGAAACTCCTNAATNTAATCAAAAAGGTTTCTGATNATGATTATAANTGCGTTTTACTCAACCTCTACCGCAATGGGNCTGACAGCAACGGCTGGCATGCCGATAACGAAAAGGAATTGGGAAAGCACCCACAGATTGCTTCNTTTAGTTTTGGAGCCTCACGCTTTTTTCATTTCAAACACCGCCGTNTAAAAGAAGAAAGNNACAAGATGGAACTTCGTCATGGAAGTTTACTCCTCATGGANGGANCCATGCAAGAACATTGGTTACACCAGATTCCAAAAACCAAAAAACANATGGAACCNAGGATTAATCTTACATTCAGAAAAATTATTTAAAAAATTCGTTCAATCTCCCCGCCAAGTGCNCCCGTTTTGCAACTACATTTTCANCTGTGNNAAAAATCGATGCCTNTAGGCATAATCCAAATTAATATNNGGNGGTNTATTTTATTGATTACCNCTGNCAATTCTTTTGNTTNNAACAGCNATAATTNCNAGGGTTGATNTTGGATNTCTGCAATCNCTTCAGNGTACNACCGAGGGAAATCCTNGGCGAACTAAATATAATTCATACCATANCTCTCNATCTTATAACTNTCCCNTAAACGANANAGGTTTNAGAACTTAACAANACNTTTGANNCTGATNGCATTTCCTNGACNGTCTTCTTTANTTCCTNTGTNCATANGTTGGTANATATCGNNAATAAAGNACACCTATAATTTNAAGTAAAAAGCCCTACAGGCTCNTNANTNATTCAAATNTTNAATTTTAACCAAATATTTTTTNATCGCNNTCACNNCATCTCCTTTTGGATTTTTNATATNGTATGATAGGATTNATTTGATCAAAAATTTACATAATGCCAANGATTAAATTGATTGTAATTCGNGACTNATTTAANANCATCTGTNTNAGTCGAATAATTGGCCAAAGAAGTACCCTCTAATAATTTGTCAATCTCTTTTTTCGCATGANNCCTCAAATATTGGGTGGCGACTTACCCTATTNCCTGATNCCCNGTCNTTNCNNAATCTNTTGAAGTGAATATTAACAAATTTAATAAGTATATAATTNAAATTGAAAANCTCGTAANGATTAAAAATTNGTAAAANNCACTGATTTTATTGATCTTTCAAATGAGATAAAACTCCCCTAATTTNGCACNTAAAGAACCATTTTTCTANAAAAACAAATTGGACTACCTTTAGAAAAANTAATATCAGATGATGCTAAACAAAAGTNTTCCATTAATCGTCCTANTTCTTCTTTTAATACTTATTGGTTGTGAAAAAAACTCAAAACCATCGGGAAACACCATGCTATTGANTGGTACAGTTNAAGGCTTNCGNAAAGGAACNCTATTTCTCCAAAAAATACAAGATTCTGTTTTGGTCAATATCGACTCCGTTGTCGTNAANGGCAGTCCAAGGTTTCAGTTCANAACTGAAATTAATAGTCCTGAAATATACTATCTCTACCTCAACAAAGANGANGGNGACAGCCTTAATGACAGGATTTTATTTTTCGCAGAAAAAGGAAAAATCACCATTAATACTTTACTCAAAACNTTTGAAAGCAGTGCCAAAGTAANGGGATCTGAAAATCAGAAATTATTGCAGGANTACCGCAAACTNGCACGNCAATTTGATGAAAAAAATCTAGAGTATATNAAAGGGTATTATGAAGTGGCTAAGAAGGATAATAAAANTAAAGCAATGGATTCAATTGAAAAGGCCATGGACAATTTANTNAAAAGAAGGTACCTTTATGCGCTGAATTTCGCCAGCACTCATGGAGACAATGTCATTGCTCCTTTTATNGCATTAACAGAAGTCTATGATGCCAACATTGTATTTTTGGATACANTAGCTTCAAAATTGACCGATAAGGTCAAAGCCTCCAAATATGGTAAAGAGTTTATTGATTTTATTGCNACNCGCAAAGCGAANGAAANAATANANTAACTAACCCAACTTTGNCANTTCTTTNTCTAGNGTATTAATTGCCGATNCTAGATTTTCTTTAAGAGGCTTAAACTCACCTTTTCCACCCTTTCTTTTAGCCAAATGAATTTTTTCAATCAGATCATCAAATAAAGCGATGGCCTTATCAACTAATTTTTCTGTTAACTTNATATCCGCATTTGGATGGTTCAGTTCCCAAGCGTAAACCTCTTCGATAAAACCNCCAATAATATTATTGATTTNTTTTTTNAATAATTTGATACTTGACATAAAGATTTATTTTTTAAGTTAATCCGCCACTGTATTTAACGAAATTACGTGGAGTTTCGTACAAAANGANCTCCAAGGTTTTGTCGTCANCTAAATGAGGTAANAGTTTGTTGTAAATCACCACGGCGATATTTTCCGCAGANGGAATNANGTTNGCAAATTCGGGGACCTGTTCGTTGAGGTTTTTNTGATCAAAGGCATCTTCTACTTNCGATTTNATTAAATCTTTTAAAACCTTCATGTCCATAACATAGCCTGTAACGNCATCAATATTTCCAGTCACATTGACGATCAACTCATAGTTGTGTCCATGAAAATAAGGATTGGAACATTTTCCAAAAACTTCTTCATTTTTTTGGTCATCCCAAGACTTNACATAAAGTCTATGTGCNGCATTAAAATGCGCTTTTCTACATACGGTTACCCTCATGCTNTCAATTTATTATTTANATGTTGGNAAAAACGATCAAAAATAATGGCAAACCAGACGGTATAATCNTTGGGGTTTTTGACTAAATCTTTTTTNAGTNCNTCTANAGACATCCATTTGAAAGACTCCACTTCATCGGTATTGATCTTGGGATCCTCATCACTGTATCCGACCATAACATGGTCNAATTCATGTTCGGTCAATCCNTTGTCAAAAGAAGCTTCATAAATGAATGTAAANAATTCCNGAAGAGGAACAGATATACCCATTTCCTCCATCATACGTCGGTGACCNGCCTCCAAATTTGTCTCCCCCTCTCGCTGNTGGCTACAGCAAGTNTTGGTCCAAAGACCTGGAGAATGATATTTACCAAAGGCACGTTGCTGTAGAAGCAGTTCCTTTTTGGAATTCAAAANAAATACGGAAAAAGCCCGATGTAAAATGGCCTTTTCATGAGCTTCCATTNTACCCATGGTACCTAGTTGTTGATCTTTNAGATCAACTAAAACAACTNTTTCTTCTTCCATNAAAACAAAAATACCCAATATATTACACAAAACCTATCCTCAAATTTTAGTGGTGGGATTTAATTAAATANTTTTACTAAAATTGATGGATATGGAATTCCNACAGGAAATTCAAAGAAGACGGACATTTGGGATCATTTCCCACCCCGATGCAGGGAAGACAACNCTCACGGAAAAGCTANTNCTCTTCGGAGGAGCCATCNAAGAGGCTGGAGCTGTAAAATCCAATAANGTNAAAAAAGGAGCCACCAGTGATTTTATGGAAATCGAANGACAAAGAGGTATTTCCGTAGCNACNTCTGTATTGGCTTTCAANTATCAGAACAAAAAGATCAATATTCTCGATACNCCTGGGCATAAGGACTTTGCTGAGGATACCTTCCGAACCCTCACCGCAGTNGACAGCGTGATTNTNGTGATTGATGTAGCTAAAGGTGTGGAGGAACAAACCGAAAAACTGGTGAANGTGTGTCGCATGCGAAAAATACCCATGATAGTATTCATCAANAAACTGGACCGAGAGGGAAAAGATGCTTTTGACCTGCTNGATGAGTTAGAGTCCAAANTAGGGTTAANAGTNACCCCACTGAGTTTCCCCATTGGAATGGGATANAATTTTAAGGGCATTTATANCCTTTGGAAGAATAATATTCAAATATTNGAATCTACCAATAAGCAAAANATTACTAAGACCATTACCTACGATTCNTNGGAGAGCGGAGGCNTAAAAGTATCTATTGGTGGAGCTGCCATGTCCGAANTNACAGAATCCCTTGAATTGGTGGAAGGGGTTTACCCTGCTTTTGATCAAAAANAATATTTGGAGGGGAANCTACAACCTGTATTTTTTGGGTCTGCTTTGAATAATTTTGGCGTTCAGGAATTACTGGACTGTTTTATACAAATCGCCCCTGCTCCCCTTGCAAAGCNAACNGANAAGCGGGTCATTGAACCTAACGAGTCAGCATTTTCGGGTTTTGTATTTAAAATTCACGCCAATATGGACCCCAACCATCGCGACCGTCTGGCCTTTATAAAAATTGTTTCAGGAATCTTTAAACGCAATACTCCCTATCTCCACGTAAGACACAAAAAGAAACTTAAATTTTCAAGCCCCAATGCTTTTTTTGCAGAGAAAAAAGAAGTGGTGGACGAGTCCTTTCCTGGAGATATAGTNGGACTNCACGATACTGGAAACTTTAAAATTGGTGATACCCTCACTGCAGGAGAGGAAATTCANTANAAGGGGATTCCTAGTTTCTCTCCTGAGTACTTTCGNTTTATTAACAATGCCGACCCCATGAAANCTAAACAACTGAANAAGGGAATTGATCAGCTTATGGATGAAGGGGTAGCCCAACTATTNACTCTTAACNTCAACGGTAGNAAAGTNATTGGTACTGTTGGAGCACTCCAGTTTGAGGTGATCCAATACCGACTAGAACACGAATATAAAGCAAAATGTAGCTTCGAAAATCTCAATGTTCACANGGCTTGTTGGATCAGTACCAANGATGANGANAACGAAAACTACCNNGACTTTCTNAAGGTCAAACAAAAATTTTTAGCCGANGATAAACAAGGACAATTAGTCTTTTTGACAGACTCCGCTTTTTCATTGCAAATGACACAACAAAAATACCCNGAGATTAACTTTCACTTTACTTCAGAATTTTAGNTTCCCTCTTAATTNTTATTATTTTTTAATTGTNCCTNATAATAACTCATCAAATNTGTTCTTTAATTNTAAAAAANCTANGGCTGATAANCGATATCCGCCNATGGCAAACCGTTGTNAANACNAATTTTGTTTNTGTTANGAAATTAGTTTGTCTGNTAAAGTCTCAAAAAAGAGNGAGATTGAGTCAAACGATTCAGTCTTGATATTTTCNATAAAAANTCTTTAGGTTANATGCTCCAAATCAAGCTCTGAAAAGNAAGGCGTTTATTTAATNCTNTCAATTAAATCAAANATCCACNNCNTNTAAATAAACAACTTCTTTTACCCTTAAGCCAATAAAAAAACTTATCCTTNATNTTTTTANCTATAATTNNCCTTTNTACATATAGAAATGAATTGGACAANNNAGAAGAATTAATGANAGTTAAAAGCAAAATACCTANCACTNCATTACTTTCAATTANTAGTNTTNAAATGGTCAATCTTGAAAATNGAATCTGATATAAANTTAAATATTTAAGTTAACGTGCTGATATGNTTTNAATAAACCTGAAGATTAGATTATGGNTTACTTATTTGTACCAAATCATAAAATAANAGANAAATTACCTGCGATTGTAGCTATTNATNAAGATNGTCCTAACTNTCNCNNAGGTNGACTANAGNCTACNGAAATTGACGGAGACAAAGAAATGTTTTATGCGCTANAACTTTTTAATATAGTNTATATAGTNGTNTGTCCAGATAGACTTTGATCATNTGGAAAGAAGAAGAATTTNAGCAGGANACACNAANAAGTTTGACCCTCCTAGAAATCTCAAATTANGAANACATNACTNTACTCAATTATANCAAAAANGAANAANTTCTTGNGGTTAAGATGAATATAGCTNTNGNTNTTCTANACTCATTTGATTTTGTNAATAAAGATTTTTCTGTTGCAATTGNTAATCTTGCTGNAGNTGNTGAACTTCCCTANTTTATTNTAATGTATAACTATTTAAGACTTGGAGTTTTAAATTGTGAATCTTTTGAATTGNTAAATTTTTACAACATATNAANAGCAAAAAGNGATATGTATTATNNGTAATTNCAAATTTNGTTTACTTACTATGANAGTGAAAACCCATTATTTGAATTTNGTTNTGGATTAAGCTANGGTCTAAATTAATAACCCTCAANTTTNGTTGAGGGTTATAATTTTAAGCTTCTCCAGTAGGTCCAAAATTTANAGGAATAGGNGGTTGCTCTTTNGAATCNATCTCACCATGACTGTCTTCATAGCGTCGGATATTGTCTCCCAGTGCACTGTGAAACCTTTTNGCGTGCTCTGGAGTNAAGATAATTCTTGACTTCACTTTNGCCTTTGGTGTCCCCGGCATAATGGCTACAAAATCNACCACAAATTCNGAAGGAGAGTGATTNATTATCGCTAAGTTGGAATAANTACCCTCTGAGGTGGATTCATCCAATTCGATATTAATCTGTTGTTCCTTTTGCTCTTTGGAATCGCTCATGAACTATAGATTTACTTCATTTTGTTCTTCTTCCTTGTCAATCAACAAGCTGGTNTACTCGTCTTTGGACCCAACAATGATGTTGTCGTATTCTCTAANACCGGTTCCAGCTGGGATTTTGTGTCCAACNATCACATTTTCTTTTAGCCCCTCTAANGAATCGATTTTTCCATTNACAGCCGCTTCGTTCAATACTTTAGTNGTCTCTTGGAAAGAGGCTGCAGAGATGAAGGATTTCGTCTGTAGAGAAGCACGTGTAATTCCTTGNAGTTCTGGCGTAGCNGTTGCCGGAGAAGCATCCCGCGCCTCTACTNTTGCTTTNNCTTCTCGAATTAACAATGAGTTTTCNTCNCGTAATTGTCTGGCAGTAATCAANTGACCTGCCTTNAGGTTTTCNGAGGCCCCAACTTNNTCAACAATTTTCTTACCAAACAAACCATCGTTTTCAATGATGAAATCAGTTTTGTANACTAACTGACCCTCTAGGAATATNGAATCNCCTGGATCTTGGATTTTAACTTTACGCATCATNTGACGAACTACTACTTCAAAGTGCTTATCNTTGATCTTTACCCCTTGTAATCGGTANACCTCTTGTACTTCATTTACCAAGTACTGTTGNACNGCAGATGGNCCTTTGATNTTAAGAATATCNGTAGGGGTTATAGATCCGTCAGACAATGGCATTCCCGCCTTAACAAAGTCATTTTCCTGAACCAAAATTTGATTGGATAATTTGACCAAGTATTTCTTGATGTCACCAAATTTGGACTCAATAATAATTTCGCGATTTCCTCTTTTNATTTTACCGAAAGAAACTACACCGTCNATTTCAGACACNACAGCAGGATTCGATGGGTTACGGGCTTCGAAAAGCTCAGTCACCCTTGGCAGACCTCCCGTAATNTCTCCAGACTTTGCAGATTTTCTTGGTATTTTGACTAATATTTTTCCTTCTTTAATTTTCTCTCCATCNTTGACAATCANATGCGCTCCAACGGGTAGGTTATANGATCTTAGNGTATTTCCCTTTGTATCCNTAATGAGAAGGGTAGGTATAAGTTTTTTATTTCTAGATTCAGAAATTACTTTCTCTTGGAATCCTGTNTGCTCNTCAATTTCNACTTGATAAGTTACTCCCTGTTCGATATTCTCAAAATTGATTTTTCCAGAAAATTCTGAAACGATTACCCCATTGAAAGGATCCCACTGACANAGAACATTCCCTTTTTTGATTTTGGATCCATTTTTAACAAAAATAGAGGAACCATAAGGNATNTTATGTGTATTTAGTACGTTTTTGGTTTTACTGTCTACCAATTTTAATTCGGTAGTTCNAGAAATGACAATATTTGCTTCGTTACCTTCAGAGTCCTCNCCTTTGACGGTTTTAAGATCTTCAATTTCNGCAATTCCNTCGAACTTNGCAATAAGTCGATTTTCCTCAGAGATATTTCCTGCTACACCNCCTACGTGGAAAGTTCTCAGTGTAAGCTGCGTTCCAGGTTCCCCTATAGATTGGGCGGCCACAACACCAACTGCTTCGCCTTTTTGGACCATTTTACCAGTCGAAAGGTTTCTNCCATAACATTTGGNACAAATACCTTTTTGAGCNTCACAAGTCAATGGTGATCTTACTTCNACACTATTTATNGNTGCACTCTCAATTAGCTTTACAACAACTTCTGTNATTTGCTCACCNGCCTCCACTAGTACCTCATCTGTNNNCGGATNGACTACTGTTTTTANNGAAACACGTCCAAGGATTCTTTCCCCNANGGACTCAACGATTTCCTCGTTTTTCTTTAANGGTNATACCTCAATCCCTCTCAAGGTACCNCAATCCTCAATATTNACAATNACATCCTGAGAAACGTCCACCAATCTACGAGTCAAATATCCCGCATCNGCAGTTTTCAAAGCAGTATCTGCCAACCCTTTTCGAGCACCGTGTGTNGAGATAAAATATTCCAAAATGGANAANCCTTCTTTAAAGTTTGAAAGGATAGGGTTTTCGATAATCTCCCCTCCTCCAACATTAGATTTTTTGGGTTTTGCCATCAACCCCCGCATNCCGGTCAACTGGCGAATTTGTTCTTTTGAACCACGGGCNCCAGAATCCAACATCATAAANACTGAGTTGAAACCTTGCTGGTCCTCGCTGATTCTCTTCATTGCNAGTTCAGTTAGCNTGGCGTTNGTAGAAGTCCAAACATCGATTACCTGATTGTAGCGCTCATTGTTAGTAATTAANCCCATATTATAATTGCCAGAAATANCATCTACNTGAGAGTTNGCGTCATCTATCATTTCGATTTTTTCCNTTGGAATGATAATATCNCCCAAACTNAAAGACAATCCTCCTTTNAAAGCGAANCCNTACCCCATANTCTTNATTTTATCTAAGAATTCAGCAGTTTCAGGCACNCTAGTAACTTTNAGGATTTGACCAATAATATCTCTTAAATTCTTTTTGGTCAATACCTCATTGAAGTAACCTGCGTTTTCAGGAACAACNTCNTTAAATAATATACGACCTACAGTAGATTCAATAATTTGATACACTAGTTCACCTTGGTCATTAAAGTCTTTAGCTCTAATTTTGACCATAGCGTTGAGNTCNACTCGTCTCTCATTGTAAGCAATGTGTACCTCTTCGACNGAGTAAAACGTNAAGCCCTCTCCTTTGACAGGNANCTCTNATGTTGATNTTTTCGCTTTAGTCATATAGTAAAGGCCCAATACCATGTCNTGAGAGGGNACTGTAATTGGAGAACCGTTGGCTGGATTGAGAATATTNTGAGAGGCCAACATTAAAAGTTGTGCTTCCAAAATAGCCTCCGGGCCAAGTGGTAAGTGAACAGCCATCTGATCTCCGTCAAAATCCGCATTGAAAGCNGTGCANACTAANGGGTGTAATTGAATGGCTTTACCCTCGATCAGTTTAGGTTGGAATGCTTGNATTCCCAAACGGTGTAATGTGGGGGCTCTATTCAATAAAACAGGATGTCCTTTCAAAACATTCTCCAAAATATCCCATACAANAGGTTCTTTTCTGTCTATNATTTTTTTTGCGGATTTTACAGTTTTGACAATCCCTCTTTCAATCAGCTTTCTGATTATAAAAGGTTTATATAATTCNGCTGCCATACCTTTNGGCAGTCCACATTCAAAAAGTTTCAATTCNGGTCCNACAACAATTACTGATCGGGCAGAATAATCCACTCTTTTTCCTAACAAGTTTTGACGAAAACGTCCTTGCTTACCTTTAAGTGAATCCGAAAGGGACTTTAGNGGTCTATTGGAATCTGTTTTTACNGCAGANGATTTTCTNGTATTGTCAAATAAGGAATCAACAGATTCTTGAAGCATTCGCTTCTCATTTCTCAAGATCACCTCNGGTGCTTTGATTTCTACCAAACGNTTCAAACGATTGTTACGGATGATAACCCTTCTGTATAAGTCATTTAAATCGGATGTGGCAAAACGNCCACCATCCANAGGAACCAATGGTCTCAATTCTGGCGGAATCACAGGAATAACCTTCATAATCATCCATTCAGGTAAATTTTCCCTNTTTTCATTGGCATCTTTAAAAGATTCAACCACCTGAAGTCTTTTCAANGCTTCAGTTTTTCTTTGCTTTGAAGTTTCNTTGTTGGCCTTNTGACGCAATTCATAGGAAAGNGCTTCTAAGTCNATTCTTGACAATAATTCGATCAAACACTCAGCACCCATTTTGGCNATGAATTTTTCAGGATCNGTGTCCTCTAAAAATTGATTTTCTNNGGGCAATTGCTCCATAATATTGAGNTATTGTTCCTCCGTCAAAAAGTCCATTNTTTGNACNGGTTCGCCTTCCTCATTTTTAGAATTCCCTGGCTGTATGACCACATAACGCTCNTAGTATATAATCATATCCAATTTCTTAGAGGGCAAGCCTAGCAAGTAACCAATTTTATTGGGTAACGATCTNAAGTACCANATATGTGCAACAGGAACCACCAAGTTNATATGCCCNACACGGTCACGTCTTACTTTTTTCTCTGTAACCTCNACTCCNCAGCGGTCACANACAATCCCTTTGTATCGGATACGTTTGTATTTTCCNCANGCACATTCGAANTCTTTAACAGGACCAAAAATACGCTCACAAAAAAGACCATCACGTTCTGGTTTGTGNGTTCTGTAATTAATGGTTTCAGGCTTAAGCACTTCACCTCTGGAATTGCCTANTATGACCTCTGGAGAGGACAANCCGATGGTTATTTTATTAAATTTCTTTTGGGTAATGATTTCGTTATTTCTAAGCATAACNTAATAGCAATGTTTTAATTATTCTTCTAATCTGATGTCTAAACCTAATCCTTTCAACTCGTGCATTAATACNTTGAAAGACTCTGGTAATCCTGGTTCTGGAAGTGTTTCTCCTTTCACNATTGACTCATATGTCTTNGCTCGACCGATGACATCATCTGACTTAACAGTTAATATTTCTTGCAGTGTACTGGATGCTCCATAAGCNTCCAGTGCCCATACCTCCATCTCNCCGAATCGCTGACCTCCAAACTGGGCTTTACCNCCCAATGGTTGTTGTGTAATAAGTGANTANGGTCCAATGGATCTGGAGTGCATCTTGTCATCAACCATATGACCTAACTTCAGCATNTAGATTACTCCTACTGTAGCNGGCTGATCGAANCGTTCTCCNGTTCCGCCATCNTANAGATAAGTNTGGCCATAACGTGGGATTTCCGCCTTGTCNGTCAACTGGTTGATTTCCTCTATGGTGGCTCCATCAAAAATAGGTGTAGCGTATTTCTGACCTAAATCTAGTCCTGCCCAACCAAGGACGGTTTCATAAATCTGACCAATATTCATTCGTGAGGGAACCCCCAATGGATTTAATACGATATCAACAGGAGTTCCGTCCTCTANGAAAGGCATTTCCTCCTCTCTTACAATTCTGGCAACAATACCTTTGTTNCCGTGACGACCTGCCATTTTATCTCCCACTTTAAGCTTGCGCTTTTTGGCAATGTATACTTTAGCGAGTTTTTTAACTCCTGCAGGTAATTCGTCACCAACACTAATGGTAAANTTTTCTCTCCTNAGNGAGCCTTGNAGGTCATTNTCTTTGATCTTGTAATTGTGAATCAAATCCGCAATCAACNTGTTNGTCNCNTNTGTAGTNGTCCACGTTCCTTTTGTCAAGTGAGTGTAGTCTTCAACAGCGGTCAACATCTTNAGGGTGTATTTTTTTCCTTTNGGTAAAATTTCTTCACCGAGGTCATTTTGTACACCTTGACAAGTTTTTCCNTTGACAATNGTAAAAAGCTTTTCAATTAAAACACCTTTTAAATCATTGAATTTCANTTCAAACTTTTCGTCTAGTATTTCAAGTTCTTGCTTGTCTTGATTTCTCTTTCTTTTGTCTTTTAAAGANCGGGTNAATAATTTCTTATCGATAACAACACCTCTAAGTGATGGTGGAGCTTTAAGAGANGCATCTTTTACATCCCCNGCNTTATCTCCAAAAATNGCACGTAAAAGTTTTTCTTCCGGTGAAGGATCAGATTCTCCNTTAGGCGTTATTTTTCCAATCAANATNTCACCAGGATTCACNTCNGCACCGATACGGATCATTCCGTTTTCATCCAAGTCTTTGGTCGCCTCCTCACTAATNTTNGGAATATCATCTGTCAATTCCTCTGTACCGAGTTTTGTATCTCTAACATCAATGGAGTATTCNTCTATGTGGATAGAGGTNAAAATATCTTGTCTCACTACTTTTTCAGANATCACNATGGCATCCTCAAAATTGTATCCTTTCCAAGGCATAAAGGCCACCTTCATATTTCTTCCTAGNGCCANTTCTCCATTTTGAGTNGCATAACCTTCAGACAATACTTGTCCTTTTGAAACACGATCTCCTTTCTTNACTATAGATTTAAGATTGATACAAGTCCCTTGATTNGTTTTCCTGAATTTGATCAGATCATANGTTTTGGTATCACCATCAAAAGNAACCAACTCTNGATCCTCACTCATATCGTATTTGATNGTAANCTTATTGGCATCTACATATTCTACCTTTCCATCGCCTTCGGCATTAATCAATACCCTAGAGTCAGAGGCTACTTGTCTTTCTAAACCAGTTCCAACAATTGGAGATTCTGGACGAAGAAGGGGAACAGCTTGACGCATCATATTAGATCCCATCAATGCACGGTTGGCATCATCGTGCTCCAAAAATGGAATCAGAGATGCGGAGATAGATGCGATTTGGTTCGGAGCAACATCCGTGTAATTAATTTCGTCTGGGGTTACCACCGGGAAATCTGCTTGATCTCTTGCGATAACTTTCTCAGAAGTAATCTTTCCTCCTTTGTCATANGGTATNTTCGCCTGAGCAATCAATTGATTTTCTTCCTCCTCTGCNCTCAGATAGATGGTATCNTCTAAATTAATTTTACCCTCGTTGACCTTGCGATAAGGTGTTTCAATAAATCCTAGATTATTTACTTTGGCATAGACTCCCAAGGAAGAAATCAGTCCAATATTTGGTCCCTCAGGNGTTTCAATTGGNCAAAGTCTTCCNTAGTGAGTNTANTGNACNTCACGAACTTCAAACCCTGCGCGCTCTCTGGAAAGACCNCCAGGTCCTANTGCAGATAATCTTCTTTTATGCGTAATTTCNGCTAGTGGGTTGGTTTGGTCCATAAACTGCGACAACTGATTCGTGCCAAAAAAGGTGTTGATNACNGAGGAAAGCGTTTTTGCATTGATTAAATCAATGGGGGTAAANACCTCATTGTCTCTTACGTTCATTCTTTCACGAATGGTCCTAGCCATTCTNGCCAANCCAACACCAAACTGNGAGGAAAGTTGCTCTCCCACTGTTCTTACCCTCCTGTTCGAAAGGTGATCAATATCATCAATTTCCGCTTTGGAGTTGATCAATTCGATCAAATANTTTACAATGGTGATAATNTCTATTTTGGTCAAAACCTGNTTATCCATCTCAACCTCAAGATTNAGTTTCTTATTCATTCGATAACGACCTACCTCACCCAAGTTGTATCGTTGGTCAGAGAAGAAAAGCTTATCAATTATCCCTCGGGCGGTGTCCTCATCTGGTGGCTCAGCATTTCTTAACTGACGGTATATGTGTTCTACCGCCTCTTTTTCTGAATTGGTAGGGTCTTTTTGAAGTGTATTNTGNATNATGGCNTAGTCGGCCATATGAGCATCTTCTTTNTGCAACAAAATGGTTTTAACATCAGCTTCTATNATCATTTCAATATGNTCTTTTTCCAATAGCGTATCACGATCGATNATAATTTCATTTCTCTCGATGGAAATTACCTCACCTGTGTCCTCATCAACAAAATCCTCGTGCCATGTTTTCAAAACACGTGCAGCGAGTTTGCGATCCATTACTTTCTTTAATCCAGTTTTGGAAACTTTTACCTCCTCTGCTAAATCAAATATTTCTAAAATATCTTTATCNCTTTCGTAACCAATTGCTCTGAATAAAGTGGTAACTGGTAATTTTTTCTTCCTGTCAATNTAAGCATACATNACACTGTTGATATCAGTAGCAAATTCAATCCATGAACCTTTAAAAGGAATAACTCTTGCCGAATAGAGTTTGGTTCCATTNGCATGGAAAGATTGTCCAAAAAAGACACCNGGNGANCGGTGCAATTGAGATACTACGATTCGCTCAGCTCCATTAATCACAAAAGTTCCACTNGGAGTCATGTAAGGGATGGTTCCCAAAAATACATCCTGTACTATGGTTTCGAAGTCTTCATGTTCTGGATCTGTACAAAACAATTTCAGTCTNGCTTTTAGNGGAACAGAATAAGTCAATCCTCTTTCGATACATTCCTGAATTGAGTATCTTGGTGGATCGANAAAATAGTCGATAAATTCTAAAACAAATTGATTTCNCGTATCAGTAATGGGNAAATTTTCTTTGAANGTATTAAAAAGACCTTCTTCGATTCTCTCGTCAGATTTGGTTTCCAACTGGAAAAAATCTTGGAAAGATTTGATTTGAATATCAAGGAAATCAGGGTAATTGGGAGAGTCCTTTGCTACNGCAAAATTGACTCGGGTGGNTTGTGTATTCGACATCTACAATTATTTATTAGTATNCAANAAATGGGTNANAGACCCAAGGGGGCGTTATGAAANATAAAATNGTTTAGGCTCANGGATTNACTCCAAAAGCCTAAACCTTGTTTGTGGTGANAGGAAAACTATTTTAGTTCAACCTCAGCTCCTGCTTCTTCAAGCGACTTTTTAAGTCCTTCAGCTTCTTCTTTCGAAACTGCTTCCTTAACATTNCTTGGTGAATTGTCGACTAGCTCTTTAGCCTCTTTAAGACCAAGACCAGTTAATTCTTTNACCAATTTAACTACTGCAAGNTTTGAACCTCCAGCAGCAGTAAGTACAACATCGAATTCTGATTTTTCCTCTGAAGCAGCTTCTCCACCACCAGCAGGGGNANCACCTGCAACAGCAACAGCTGCAGCAGCAGGTTCGATTCCNTACTCCTCTTTTAAAATATTGGCCAACTCATTGACTTCTTTTACCGNCAAGTTAACCAGTTGCTCTGCGAATTCTTTTAAATCTGCCATTTTTATCTATTTGAATTTTCTTGTTTTAAATAATTTTGAATTTTGAATATTTATTCNTTTGAAAGTCTAAGGTTCGGATAATATTTTAAGGATTCCCGAAAGATTCGATCCACCGGATTGAAGTGCCAATATAACATTTTTGGAGGGAGACTGGAGGAGTGTAATAACATCTCCAATCAATTCTTCTTTTGTCTTAATGGATTCCAAAAACTCAATTTGGGCATCGCCAATATATATTGCCTCTTCAATGTAAGCCCCTTTCAGTATAGGTTTTTCATGTTTCTTTCGGAAATTTTTGATCAATTTCGCTGGAGTATTTCCTGCCTCAGAAAACATTAATGAGGTATTACCTTTCAATACATCATGCAAATCACCGAAGTTTTTTTCTGAAGCCTCCATGGCTTTCGCTAATAAGGTGTTCTTAACTACAGATAATCTAATGTTTGCCTTAAAACATTCTCTACGCAATGCAGTAGTTTGTAATGCATCTAGACCATTAATATCAGTCAAATATAGATTTTTAACCGCGGATAAATCCTCTGTTAAATCCTGAATCTCTTGTGCTTTTTGCTCTTTTGTCATTCCTTAAATTTTAAGGCTAAGCCATTTTAGTTTCAATACCTATTCCAGGACTCATAGTACTTGACATNGAAATNCTTTTGATNTANGTTCCTTTAACAGTAGTNGGTTTCAACTTGTGAATCGTTTTTAATAATTCATTGGCATTCTCCTCTATTTTTTTGGGTTCGAAAGAGGATTTNCCNATNGATGAATGAACGATTCCTGTCTTGTCCACTTTAAAATCAATTTTACCTCCTTTTACATCAGTGACTGCTTTTTTGATGTCCATAGTAACCGTACCTGTTTTNGGNTTAGGCATTAAACCTCTAGGACCTAAAACACGNCCTANGGGACCCANCTTTCCCATCACACTNGGCATGGTTACAATNACATCNACATCTGTCCAGCCNTCTTTGATCTTCTGGAGGTATTCATCCAAACCAATGAAGTCAGCTCCTGCTTCTTTTGCCTCCGCTTCTTTATCNGGAGTTACCAAGGCNAAAACTCTTAGGGTCTTNCCNGTTCCATGGGGAAGGGTAACAACTCCTCTAACCATTTGATTGGCTTTTTTGGGGTCTACTCCNAAGCGTANNGCCAANTCTACAGAGGCATCAAATTTTGTGGTNGTTACTTCTTTGACTAAATAAGAGGCATCTGCAACNGAGTAAAGGNCTTTANTGTCCAATTTGGCTNTNGCTTCTTTTTGTTTTTTTGATAATNTTGCCATAAATAATTTTTATGAGTTAAAAGGGAAATCTCCTTTNACAGTAAATCCCATCGAACGGGCNGTGCCAGCAACCATTTTCATAGCTGATTTTAAGGTAAATGCATTTAANTCTTGCATTTTATCCTCAGCAATGTTTNTAACCTGATCCCAAGTAACTGANGCTACTTTAGTCCTNTTGGGTTCGCCCGAACCCTTTTTAGTTTTNGCTGCTTCCATCAATTGAACGGCNGCCGGAGGTGTCTTAATAANAAATTCAAATGATTTGTCTTTNNAAACAGAAATNACAACNGGTAATATTTTTCCNGGCTTATCTTGAGTTCGNGCATTGAACTGCTTACAAAACTCCATGATATTAACTCCTGCNGCACCTAGCGCGGGTCCGACCGGTGGCGATGGATTCGCAGCACCTCCCCGTACTTGAAGTTTAAGAACTTTATCTATTTCTTTTGCCATTGTTTAACAATTAATGTTTTAAAAGTTTTAAGTGGAAGCCAAAACTCCTAANATCTGTAACATTTATAATTTTTCTACTTGCATNTAACTTAACTCTAGAGGGGTCTTGCGACCAAAAATCTTCACCATCACCTCAAGTTTTCTTTTTTCTTCGTTTACTTTTTCAATGGATCCATTGAATCCGTTGAAAGGACCATCNATTACTTTCACATTCTCTCCTCTNGAAAAGGGGATAGCAATNTGATCAGTAGTCATAGTCAACTCGTCTACTTTACCCAACATTCTATTAACTTCAGATGTTCTTANAGGAATAGGGTCTCCTCCTTTGGTTTCCCCNAAAAATCCNATGACATTGGTTACAGATTTGATNATATGAGGAATTTCTCCNGACAGATTTGCTTTNATCATAATGTAGCCTGGGAAGTATACTTTCTCTTTATTGATTTTTTTTCCATTTCGGATTTGAACTACCTTTTCCATNGGTACAATGATATCCTCAACTCTATCAGCATNACCCAAACGAGTAATTTCAGTCATGATGTANTCNTTAATTTTNGCCTCTTGTCCACTNACTGCNCTAATTACGTACCAATTTTTTTCAACGACCTCTGCCATNATTATCATTTAATCAANTGAAAATAAAANCCAACNACCTCCGAGAGCACAGTNTCGGCGCCCCANATGGCGAGTGAAAACAAAACTGAAAACACCAAAACAATGACTACCAAACGTTGAAGTTNCATACGNGGCGTCCAAGAAANATTGTTTCTAAGTTCTTCAAACGAATCTTTTATATAGTCAATAATNGCTNACATTATGTTATTTATTTCTGCACGGGTTGAGAGGCTCGAACTCCCGACACCTGGTTTTGGAGACCAGTGCTCTACCAACTGAGCTAAACCCGTTTNTNTNTTACACAAAAGGCATCCNCCAGAGGCGGACACCTTAAGGTTGCACTAAAAACTTTTTATTTAGTCTAATATCTCAGTAACCTGTCCTGCTCCTACTGTTCTACCTCCCTCACGAATTGCAAATCTAAGACCTACACTCAATGCAATGGGTTGGATCAAATCTACAGTTATGGTTAGGTTATCACCAGGCATTACCATTTCCACTCCGTTAGGTAAAACGATGTTACCTGTTACGTCAGTAGTTCTTACATAAAACTGTGGTCGATAGTTGTTGTGGAAAGGAGTATGACGGCCTCCTTCCTCCTTTTTCAAAATATAGACCTCAGCCTTAAACTTGGCATGAGGAGTTACAGATCCTGGCTTACAAATAACCATACCTCGTTTAATGTCAGTTTTCTCAACACCTCTCAAAAGAATACCAACATTATCTCCAGCTTCTCCTCTGTCCAATATTTTTCTGAACATTTCCACTCCGGTAATAGTGGATTTCATTTTTTCAGCACCCATTCCGATAATATCAACTTCGTCACCAGTGTTGGCAACTCCAGTTTCAATTCGTCCGGTGGCAACCGTTCCTCTACCTGTAATTGAAAATACGTCTTCAATAGGCATCAGGAAATCCTTTTCAACATCACGTTTTGGTAATTCAATCCATCCGTCAACTTCTTTCATAAGGCTAAGCACTGTATCAACCCATTTTTGCTCTCCATTCAAGGCTCCTAGTGCAGATCCCAAAATAACAGGAGTGTTGTCTCCATCATAATCATAGAAAGAAAGTAATTCTCTTACTTCCATTTCTACCAATTCTAAGAGCTCTTCATCATCTACCATGTCGGCTTTGTTCAAAAACACAACAATTCTTGGAACACCTACTTGTCTTCCTAAAAGGATATGCTCACGTGTTTGTGGCATCGGACCATCTGTTGCAGCAACTACAAGAATAGCTCCATCCATTTGTGCAGCACCAGTAACCATGTTTTTTACATAGTCGGCGTGACCTGGACAGTCAACGTGTGCATAATGTCTTATTTCAGTTTGATATTCAACGTGTGAAGTATTAATAGTAATACCACGTTCTTTTTCTTCAGGTGCATTATCAATTTGATCAAAGCTTTTTGCTTCAGACATTCCTGCATCAGCAAGTACTTTTGTAATCGCAGCTGTGAGCGTCGTTTTACCGTGATCTACGTGGCCTATAGTTCCAATATTTAAATGTGGTTTTGACCGATCAAAAGTTTCTTTAGCCATAATATTTGTTGTATGTATGTTGTTTTAGCGGGTGCAAATTTAAAAATTTTTTGCTATTTAAATGTTTATTTGATCACAATTTTTAAAAATTTAAACTTTTTTTTTAAGCTTATTTAAAATAATTTCTCTATCAAAAAAAATTACTAAAAATTTATTCTTAAATATAACCTAAGTTACTGGATTCTATTAAATTATTAACAATAAAAACAAGAAAGAAAATTGTCAAAAAACTAATTAACATTTCCAAAAATTATTATTAAACAAGAGCAAAAAAAAGAAGAGGAAATAGCAAAAAAATTTAAAATTTAAACACTAAATATATTATCTAAAAAGCTAGTATCGTTATTCTGAATTCACTCTTATTTTGTACTTTTACATACAATTAATTAATTTGATATGGCATTTGATATCGACATGATCAAGCGAAATTACTCCCAATTGGTTGATTGTGTAAATTTCGCGAAAAGCATTTTAGACCGTCCTCTAACCTCTAGTGAAAAAATTCTATATGCCCATTTGTGGAATAAAAAACCCGCACAACCATTCAAAAGAGGTGAAGATTATGTCAATTTTGCTCCCGATCGTATAGCATGTCAGGATGCTACTGCCCAAATGGCATTGCTCCAGTTTATGCAGGCGGGAAAGAGTAAATCTGCTGTACCAACAACCGTTCATTGTGACCACCTTATTCAAGCTAGAGTGGGTGCGGCCGCAGATTTAAAATCGGCCAACAACTCCAGTGCAGAAGTTTTTAATTTCCTAGAATCAGTTTCCAGTAAATATGGAATAGGATTTTGGAAACCTGGTGCAGGAATAATCCATCAAGTGGTATTAGAAAATTATGCCTTTCCGGGAGGAATGATGATTGGAACAGATTCTCATACAGTAAATGCAGGAGGATTAGGCATGATCGCCATTGGTGTTGGAGGAGCCGATGCAGTAGACGTGATGGCAGGAATGCCCTGGGAACTTAAATTTCCCAAAATGATCGGCGTAAAATTAACAGGAAAACTCAACGGTTGGACTGCTCCAAAAGATGTCATTCTAAAAGTTGCGGGCATCCTAACTGTAAAAGGTGGAACAGGAGCTATTATTGAATACTTTGGCCCAGGGGCAGAATCTTTATCTTGTACTGGAAAAGGGACCATTTGTAACATGGGCGCAGAAGTTGGGGCAACTACCTCCACTTTTGGATACGATAGTTCTATGGAAAGATATTTAAGGGCCACAGACAGAGACGATGTTGCAGATTCTGCCAACGAGGTAAAAGAACACCTTACAGCTGATCCAGAAGTTTATGCTAAACCCGAAAAATATTTTGACGAGCTAATCGAAATCAATTTAGATGAATTGATGCCGCATATTAACGGCCCTTTTACTCCTGATTTGGCCACGCCCGTGAGTAAAATGAGTGAAAAAGCCATCGAAGGAGAATGGCCTCTAAAAGTTGAGTGGGGACTAATCGGCTCCTGTACAAACTCTTCTTATGAAGATTTATCCAGAGCTGCCAGCATAGCGAAACAGGCGGTTGACAAAAAATTAGTTACTAAAGCCGAATTCGGAATCAACCCCGGATCTGAGCAAGTGAGATATACCGCTGAAAGAGATGGACTATTGGATATTTTTGAAGACTTGGACGCTAAAATTTTCACCAACGCTTGTGGACCTTGTATTGGACAATGGGACAGAACAGGTGCAGATAAGGGAAAAAAAAACACCATCATCCACTCCTTTAATCGAAATTTTTCTAAACGGGCTGATGGCAATCCCAATACTCACGCTTTCGTGGCCTCTCCAGAAATGGTAGCTGCTGTAGCTATATCAGGTCGTTTGGATTTCAACCCAATAACAGACAGTTTGCTCAATGAAGAAGGTGAAGCTGTAATGCTGGATGCCCCTCGAGGTTTAGAACTCCCCCCAAAAGGATTTGACGTTGAAGAAAATGGATATATTAGTCCTGAGTCAAACGGATCGTTGGTCGAAGTAGTGGTAAAAGAAGATTCTGAGAGACTTCAACTTCTCAATCCCTTCGAACCTTGGAATGGAAAAAATCTTACAAATGTTAAATTGCTATTAAAAGCGTATGGTAAATGTACAACCGACCATATATCGATGGCTGGACCTTGGCTGAGGTACAGAGGACATTTGGATAATATTTCAAACAACTGTTTCATTGGAGCTGTCAATGCATTCAATGAAAAAACCAATTTTGTCAAAAACCAACTTACAGGAAAATACGAAGGAGTACCCGATGTTCAAAGGGCCTACAAATCGCAAAATATTTCTACTATTGTTGTGGGTGATCACAATTATGGTGAAGGTTCCTCCAGAGAACATGCTGCAATGGAACCTCGACACTTGGGAGTGAAAGTAGTATTGGTAAAGTCTTTTGCGAGAATCCACGAAACCAATCTTAAAAAACAAGGAATGCTAGGTGTCACCTTTAATAACGAAAACGATTACAATCTTATTCAGGAGGACGACACCTTTAACTTTACAGATTTAGCCGACTTTGCCCCTGACAAGTCATTGAATGTAGAGGTAATTCATGCAGATGGATCGAAAGATACGATCGTTGCCAACCACACCTACAATAAGCAACAAATCGAATGGTATAAAGAAGGATCTGCCTTGAATTTGATCAAAAAGCAAAATGCAATAGGCTAGAACTTTCCTATTAAAAAAGAAAGGACACCTTGAATTGTTTCATGGGTTTGTTTTTTATTTTGTACCAATGTTTCATGTAGCCATCATCATAATCAATTATAATTTTGAGGAGTTTACTATTGGGTTAATTAAGAGCATCCTTAAATACACCTCCAAAGATTTGAGTTATCAAATCATCGTGGTAGACAATGCATCAGAGAGAGAGTGTTTTGATAAGCTTGAGTCTTTCCTAAAAAAGTTTAAGGGCCAAGAATACATACGTTGGATTCGAAGTGAAGTAAATACAGGTTTTGGAATGGGGAACAATTTGGGTATGGCTCTGACAGATAGTGAGTACTATGCCTTTATCAATAGTGATGTATTATTGGAAAGTGACTGTTTATCGAACATGAAATTATTTATGGACAATCATCCCGATGTTGGAGTAGCAACACCACAAATGCTCAATATGGAGGGGGGTAATAAGGCTTGCTTTAACCATTTTATCTCCCCAGCCTATGAAATATTAGGACGTTCAACCCTACAATGGATTAATCCCAAAAAATATCCTAATGTTAGAAAAAAATATAACCAGCCACTAAAGGTTGATACTGTCGCAGGTTCGTTTATGTTTTTCCGCGCTTTCGATTTTGATGAAGTAGGTGGTTTTGATCCCAAAATATTTCTTTACTACGAGGAAACTGACATATGCAAGCGACTTAATGAGAGAGGGAAATCTGCATTTTTAGTGCCAGATACTACTTACAAACACTATCATGGTGGCAGCACACCCAAATCATTAAAAATCAAAATGGAATTGGTAATTTCCAAATATTATGTATTAAAAAAATACTATCCCTTAATTAGCTTTTACCTCTTTTGGGGATTTGACCTAATAAGTTCAATTATTAAACTTCCTTTTAAACCCAAACTGTGGCCACTATTTTATCTCAAACTCATCCAAGCACCACTCAGATGCAGCTTAAAAAACCAACAAAAAAAAATTTAATAATCTCTGAAAAATATTTCATTTTCCACTTTAAAAGTGGAAATGAATGGGGTAATTGATACTTTAGTTATATGAAAAATTTTATAAAGACACTCGGAATAATTTTAATGATTTTGGGAACTTACCTATTTGTTATGAACGTAGTCAATCAAGCCGGGTATCAAATTTTGATAGGGGCAGCTACGGGAAGTATGGGCTATATATTTTTTAAAAGTTCTAATAAGCTATAAAAAGAAATCCATTTGATTAAACTGTCCCTGTAAATCGATAAACAAAAACATGCCTGAATTGAAAAAAATCAAATAATTAAATTTTAAGGGGAGTTATTGGAGGTGCCAGAGCTAAATGGGGAAGATATACTTTGATTGGAAAATAATGTGATTTAGATTAAACCCTATTTTTCCAATCACCTCCATTTTTGTAGATAGTATGATTTCTTTAATAATTTAACAGATATTTTTACAGAAATAATAAATCTTTTTTAACATAATGATGCTATATATAAATTACTCTATATAGAATATTGAAATGGTGATCACAACCTTAGTAATTTTTTTCAGCTGACATTATGTTTTTTGAATTTAGCAACTATATCTATAAAAATTATTGCATTAACGGTGAAATACAGTAAAGCAGGTAACGTTTGAATAAAAGTGTCATTGATTTTTATTCTCACTGCTACACCCATTAGCATCATAACTGAAAGCCCGAGTGATGATATAATTAGTATCCTTTTATCAAAAATACCCACGATGGATCCTATACCTCCCAATAACTGAAAAAAACCAACACTCGATCTGAATTCTGACAAACCATAACGATAAAATTCATTGACAAATACATCACTGTAAAAACAGGCCAAACCAAAAAAAATAAAAGATATACCAGAAAGAATTGACAAAACTACCCTCATAATATTTTATTTACATAAATCCTCCATTAATTGATTTCTGCAATCGATACAAATCCTGGCAAATGGACTGTTATTATAGATCCCACTAGACCATATAAAATCAATTTCTTTGTTACAGCTTGAACATAGACGTTTTTTAATGCTGTTGTGATCCTTCATTTAACATTTTATTTATCACAGGTGCAGCTACAAATATTATATAAAGACCAACCATAATGAGTTGGGCGATCAAAATACCTGCAATTAATTGAACGCTTTTTTTTATTGATTTTACGTTTTTAGCTATAGATTCATTATTCATGGCATTTAATTTTTTTCTGAAAAATAAATGTACTAAATAACTAAGATACAATAGTATGAAGAGTGCAAACAAAAAACCCACCCGAAAGAGGGCAAAAGTCAGACTATCAAGAAGGAATTTTTTTACACTTCGCCATCTTAATTAATGAATAAAATGTTCTACCTAAATAACAACTATTATTTAAAATGGTGCTATTTTAAGGAAACCAAAAACACTATTGTCAACGGCTACAATTGCACCACCATCAGTTGTTAAGTCAATTGCCTCTCCAGCCCAGTCACCACCATCAGATCTGTAATATGTTTTATCCCACTGAATTTCTCCTTCAGAAGAATATTTTATTAAGTATACATGCCAAGTATTGGAGTTGTCAATTGAACCCTCGCAGTTTTCAGAATATTCTGAATACTCGTCACCTGTTCCTGCAACAATAATACAACCTCCATCAGGAGTTGCTTTAAGATCCCATACCTCGTCATGAACATAAAGTGGGTTAAAACCCCGGGGGTTTCCTCTTTTTTTCTCCCATAATTTATTTCCGTCTTGGTCAATTTTCATAGTGTAAGTGTCCCAATTTTCTGTTCCAGATATAGTATGGCCTGATAAATAAATTGAATTATCGTTAGCTATATCCATAGCAAAGCAATGGTCATTACTTTCTCCTCCAAAAGTTTTTATCCACTGCATTTCTCCGTCTAAATTTGTTTTCATTAATGCATAATCATCCGCTCCTGGTGATAATCCTGATATAACTAAATCGTTATTAATTTTACTAATTCTGTATGCATGGGACATTTTTGTGTCTAGCAGTTTCCCTGATGTTTTATTTCCATCTAAATCAAAGAAGGTCATATATCCTTTACCTTCAGTATAAAATGTATTGTTTTCATCAACTGCATCTATATATCCCACTCCAATAAATCCATTTTGCGCTTCAACTATATGTTCAATTGCATCAGTGCCTCCATTGTCGATTGTAGTCAACCATATTTCAGTTCCATTTTCCTTATCAAGTTTAATTACAGTGGAGTTTTTATTGATGGCCCCAGTAACAATATAGCCATCATTAACTTCTATAACTGAGTTTCCAAGATTATGTCCAGAAACGCCAAACTCTTTTTTCCAAATTAATTCACCATCGGAATTTATCTTGACTATGAGTAATTTGGCACTATTATTATCTAAAAAACCTGTTTCACCCACTTGAATATATCCATTGTCATTTGTAGTAAATATGAAATGAGCGTGAGCTTCCTCTTCCGAACCCTCAACAGATTTTATCCATTCTAAATCAGGACCATTTCCAATAAGTTTAGAACAATTTGAAGGAGCTGAAGAACCTTCGGTTACTGAATCTCCATCAAATTGACTGTTTTCAGATTCATTATTTTGTGTTTCATTATCGTCATCGTTAGATGATATTTCATTTGAGGCTGACTCTAAAAGAGATAGCTCATTAATTGTATCAATAATTTCTTCGTTAACAGAACTTGAACAAGAAATTAGATACATAATCAAAAATGATGCAGTACAGTATTTCATAGGGTTAAAATTTAAATAAAAATAAAAAAAAACCACCCTTGTGGGAGAAATTTAAAATTCAACCTAATATGAATAAAACAATATTCATTTAGCCATCGAATTAATGATTAAAATGTTGTCTCCAAACCAACTTTAATTGTAAATGATTCCAAAGCCATTTTGATTAACTGTAAGATACCCTTATTATAACAAAAGCTTCATCTCGTTATAAGGTAAGCTTGAATCCATTTATCTAGAAGCACTTTATGAACTTTTATTTAACCTTTGCCTTATTTATTTCTTTATTTGTATTATTATTACCAATATGTATTTTAGACTTTTTCTATTGGGTTTAACTGAAAATTTGGCTTTTCTTTAAAGTATTCTTGAATGTGATTTTTTATTTTTAAAAGAATTAATATTTAAACAAAATGGAACAAAAAAATAAATACGAATTTCAAGTATTTTACATTTTATTGATTTTACCTTAAAATAAAAAACAGAAAGCTACTTATTGAGGATTGGCAACTGACTTTTTAATGCTAAGTATGGGTGCAGTAAATTTTACTTAATTCTAAAAACAATTAATAAGTTATTATTATTAATTTTACAAAATGAGAGTTAGATCGTTAATGATTACCCTTCTATTATTTTGCTGTTCTAAAGAAAAAACTTCTAATGCCCTCAGCTCTCCTTCTTTTGTAACAGTTACCTATCTCACCTTAACCAATGAAAATACTGAAGGAGGCAGTCAGTTTGCATACCTTCAATCAAATATTACAGAAGATTTAGCCATATTTTGTTTTTGTTTAGAATCTTGCTCAAGGGAAATAATTAATGTTTTCGCCTTAGAATATAATGAAGATACTACTGAGTTTCGTTTTAAATTCAACCCCTCTGACGAATTTCAATACAAAAGCAGTCGTGATTGGTGTACGCGCTCCAAATAACTTTATTAAAAAATCACATCGATACCCGTTAGCGTTAATTTATATTATCAAGTATACCATATACCTCAAGCTTATAATAATGTTAGGAGCTGAAGTTCACACTATCAGAAGCACCATTTTTAAATACAGATCAATTAAGACTAAAAGAGCAATAACAAAAGGAGCTTTAAGGTCATAAATCCTAGTCTTATGCTATCCATTACAACCTATCCCTTCACCAGATTGAGACAGACGTTAACCATATAAAAGCGATTGAGGGATTCGGTCTTTTAGAGCTTGTTTGGACTTTTTAAGAGTAAGAATAAATGTAAGGTTACAGGGTGTAAACCTAACATAGGGGCTGTTAAATTGCTTAAGAGGAAGCCTCACGAACTTAACGATAGTTAAACAAATCAAGCTGGGGGTATCTTAACAGAATCAATCCAACAGAACTAAAACTAAGGTACCTGACGATGGTTCTTTATTGAAGCTAATAAGGGAAAAACATCAGCAACCTTTAGAACTTAAAAATAGAGTCAAAGGGAATTTTGAATTTGAGGATTTAAATATCAATGCAACGAATTATGAAGAAGTCTTTGACCTCAAGGAGTCAGAGGATAATCAAACCCTACAAATGGGCTGCAATAACATAATTAAAAAAATAGCTCAGATGGAAAAGCTATCGATCATTAAGTGTTTTTCTATTAATTTTGATAATGCAAAAAGTGTCAAGGAGAATATTAATTTTAAAATTTATCATGAATAGGGAATCCATAATGAAGAACCTCCGTACACCAACCTCACTTGCATCACTTCATCCCCATTCAACGAATTCAAATTAATTAACTTTTAAACAAATTTTATTTTTCAAAGCAATAAATAACAAACATATACGATACTTTCTTTCTATTTAATTATAGATAAAAGAAATCCATGCGACTTTAAAGCTACCAAAAAAGAAACCTCTAAAGAAAAATAAATCAGAAAGCTATTAATATTAGGATTGACAGCTGAATTTGTAAATGTTTAGTATTGGTTGTTTGTGGAAGACTATTTACAAATTATTAATAGTGTTAATTCCCTATTCATAACGTCAAATTCCTCTGTCTAAAGTCATGATCTCCATTAAGATAATTATGTAGTTTGCTTACAAATCATTTTTCTGCCCAATCGATATATAATTTTGCAGCTGGTATAGCTAGATTTAATTGATCTGCATTAGTACAAGCTACAAATAGTGGAGGCCCATAGTTAGGAGGTACATGGTCTCTAATTATTTTAGTATAGGGTAGATAAGATTCTCCTAACCACACATGGGTGTCACAAGGACGTATTTAATGCTATCCTTTGTAATTCATAACGCTTCTCAAATTAGCAGCAAAGCCCTGCGAACTTATTATATTATTTTTATTTGGCCGAGAGCCTGTTGTGCTGATTTGTGTGGTTTCAAAAGAAGACTTTTTTTAGCAGGTAATATTTAGGTATATTCTCTGCGAATTATCTATTCAACCAGTGTGATGTTGCAGCCTCTACAAACCAGCAATCATTTTTGATTGATTTACAGCCATTTTTATAAACTGTTAATTCCATTAAATTTGTAGGTTTACAATAATAAACTTTTTGTTATGTGTTCATGTAATTTTTATCCTTGTGTAGAGGAGCAAAATTGTTCCGAATGTATTTGTGAACCATGCAGTTGTTCTAGCTGCGGCTGTTAAGAAATTCTCCATATTTAATTATTCTAGTAATTGTAAATCGGTCTACACCCATTTTGATTAATTAACAATTACTCGTAAACTTTTTTATTTTTATTAATTCTAATTCCAAATTATTGCAAATCAATTGATTATATTTTTTTTATGTTATATTTACGGAAAATCATTTTATGAAAAATTTAAGTTTAAGTAATAGTTGCGTTAATTGTGACAATCTCGTTTTCACTGAAATGACTTGTGGTGTTCATAAAGTTGATGTAAGTGAAAAATATACTTGTGGTGAATTTGAAGTGAGTAACACAGAGGCATAAATATCTTTCTGCTTTAATTCCAAAATCCCATTACAATTGTTATCACAGATGTAATTAGTATCCCTGTTTTAGTAATGATATTTGCTAGCATCTGAGAAAAACCCATTGAACCATAGTTGTATTTGGTTAAATATGCATCTCACTCTCTCCAAGTTAAATTGCCTAACCAAAACCTCTTCCATTCTTAACTTAAGAATAAACAACATAATTTAGAATTAAATCCATGTGTTAGTATCCATGTAGATCGATAAATTATACTGTAAAAAATTGTTTATTTTATTCTCATTTTTTCATGTAGTTTTTTCTTTTTTTGAAAACTCTTTGTTAGATTCCTTTTAATTTATTTTTAACAATTTTAATACTCAAGGCAAAAACAAAACATTTTTATCCTAGTTGATTATTTATGACTTGTTGGTAGTTTAATATACCCAAAATCTAGAAACTAATCCTCAGCAAAACTTGTTTGATAGATTTTTGGTCAGTATTTAGGTGTAAAACAGGCTAATATTTTAACTTAACTCCACTTATCATCATTCGTAACTTAAACAAGGTCGTTTACTATGTCTTTTCGGTCTATTGTCTTGAAAGCTGATAATACAAATTTTGATAGCTCAATTATCAATCACAATCATGTCCCAAACCTCGCCAATTGTATCTTTATCGTAAATATATTGGGTGCCCTCAATCCAAACACAGGGCACTCCTGGAAAATAAGATTGTGTTCCGGCTGCAACTAATTTACCATCAATTACCTCAATACCTCTTATTACGCCTGGAACCTCGCCATTTTGTATAACAAATTTTTCGCAATTTTTCCAATAAGTTGGATACTCAGAGTCCATGTCTTGAGAGAAACCTCCTAAAAAAACGTTTTCTTCATTGTCAACAAACAAATCAAATACATCGCAATTCTGCCAGCCGTCTTCCAATGATCCAATTGGACATGTAGATCTTGATCCGTTTACCCAATATGCAGGTTTAGTGATATAGCCAAGAAAATTATGAGGAGACATTACAGTTCCACCTATTATCTTTTTATTACCTGATAATTCGATATATTTTGCCTCGCCGTCACCGTGTTTGGGTCTACTCAAGTTTACTCTTCGATTATTTGTCCAAAAGGAGGGGATTAATGAATGGGACTTCATATAATAGCCTACATTAAGTATATTATTGTTGGAATCTAATCCAATTCCCCAGCTCATGGAGTCTGCATTAGTGGTTAGATTTACTTTATTTCCATTTTTCCAGTAACATGATCCCTGATCGAAATATCCTCCAACATAAGTGTCTTCATTATGGACAACAATCCTTTGTCCCTCTGAAAATTTTCCCTCAAGTTCAGTATGTGTCTGACCGGTACCGTCTAAATTTAGAGTCCATAAACTTCCATTACCTCCGTATTTCCAACCAGTAACATAAATTATCTCATTATTGTAAAATATTCCTGTAGCCTCTAATGCGTCACCAATTAATTTTATTTTTTTATTGTTAATCCAAATAACAGCGCCGTCATTCAAAGTTGAACCAGCAACAATAATTGTTTTGTTTGGAAAATTATCCCCCAAAAACAGATTAGCCCCTCTATTAACTGTATCATCTTTGGTACAGCAAATTAATAAAGTCCATAAATTCAATAAAAAGATTTTTTTTAGTTTAAAATTCATATTTCTAAAATTAAAAATAGCAAATAATTAAACGCTCCTTTTTAGGCTCCTCCATATTTTAAAAACTTGACTTATCCTTTTATTTAAGGTCACGTTGATTTATTAAAATTACAAGAATATATTTATTGTAGGATTTATTATAAAATGGTTTTATAATTCAGAATTTAATATAAATATTAATTTTCTATCCTGCTGTATCCTGTGGTTAGTTTTACTTAAGGATTATAATCAAGTTATAATTTTGCTATTTAAAATAACTCAGTTTAGTGCAGTATACTTTTTAAATTATTCACTCAAGGTAAACAATTTAATATCAAAGACTTGTATATTTTTAAAATTAACTAATTATTGATAATCAACTAGTTAATATGTATATTGATTTTCTATAAACAAAGCGTTTATGTGTGAAACGTAAACTGAAAATACAACAGTTAAATATAATTTTAGTTATATTACTATACAGTAATTGTGTTGGAGTTTCAACGAACAACTACCAATTACAAGTATAATTTATTTCTTAGTAATATGACGAGTGAGGTCTGTCTTGACAAGACCCCAGTTTTAAACAAAGCCCC
>PAHA01000020.1 GCA_002711215.1 Flavobacteriaceae bacterium | reverse complement strand
GAATAATCCTTATGCTTTCAAGGCGATTGTCGATAAAATAAAATAATCAAATTTAATTACTTAACCCATCGAAAAAGGATGGGTTTTTTATTATATGGAATTTACTATTTACCACAATCCAAGATGCCGTAAATCTAGAGAGGCTCTTGAATATTTAGAGGAAAAGGGAACGGAGTATCGTAAGGTGAAATATTTAGAAGACCTTTTTGATAAAGAGACCCTAGGTAATGTTTTAAAAAAAATAAAACTTAATCCCTCTGAGATTGTTCGAAAAAACGAAACCTTTTGGAAAAAAGAATACGCCTCCCGGTTCTTAACAGAGGATCAGATTTTAGAGATACTGGTCAAACACCCCCGATTGATCGAAAGACCCATTATAACGAGATCAGATAAAGGTGTTTTGGCCAGACCTCTAGAAAATCTAATTGATTTTTTAAAATAATTTAAACTTTTTGATTAATTGTTGGTCTTAAAGAGTAACATATTATGAAAAAAACTTTCCTCTTCGCCCTGACTCTTTTTTCATTTTTAGCCTATGGTCAAGGTCCTGACGGAAATATTCTAAAATTTAAATTTTCGGGAATCGTCATCGATCAAGAGACCCAACAACCGCTCGAATACGCAACTGTAAGTATTCGAAATCCCAAAAAACCAGACCTTTTACAAGGGGGGATTACTAGTTCAGATGGAAAATTTAATTTTGACGTTTTTCAAGGGATATATGTCATTAATATAGAATATATTGGATTTAAAAGCTTTGAACAAAAGAGGGTGGTTGTTCGATCTAATACGGATTTGGGAAAAGTAGAATTATCTATTTTAAGTACATCATTGGAGGGAGTTGAGGTTATTGCCGAAAAAACCGAAGTGGAAATCCGACTAGACAAACGTATCTACAATGTAGGGAAAGACCTCACCGTTCGTGGGGGTAGTGTTGCAGATGTATTGGATAATGTACCTTCAGTAACTGTTGATTTGGAGGGGAATGTAGCACTCCGAGGAAATGATAATGTAAGAATACTAATTAACGGTAAGCCTTCAGGGCTGGTAGGAATTTCTGGACCTCAAGGATTAAAACAACTTCCTTCTGAGTCCATAGAAAAAGTGGAAGTCGTGACCTCCCCTTCTGCGAGGTACGGTGCAGAAGGTTCCGCTGGTATAATAAATATAATCCTCAAAAAACAGGAACTTTTGGGTTTCAATGGAAACTTTGTTGCTAATGGAGGACAAACTCATTCCGATGTCATACCATCAAGTTATGGTGGGTCTGGCAATATTAACTTGAGAAAAAATAAATTCAATATATTTTCCAACACTTCAGTAAACAAGATTCTTTCCAGAGGGAAGATATATAACCAAAATGAATACTTTAACGTAAATGACCAAAGTACATTTTTGGATGAAATTCGAAACCCTGAAAGAGAGAATTATAGTTTCTTTTCCAGCTTAGGATTAGAATACTTCTTTAAAGAAAAAACCTCATTAATTCTCAGTGGCTTTATCCGTAAAACAAATGGAGACGATTACAGCAAAAACAAATTAAATACACTTGATCTCAATAGGACAATCATAGATCAATCTGAATTGATAGAACTGGAAACGAAAAAGGACGATGCCCNACAAATNAGCCTCAATTTTGATTCAGAAATTGATGANGATGGACAAGAATTTACCGCAGTTATCCAATATGAAGAAAACTCTGAGNACGAAAATGCATCTATTAAAAATAGTTTAGAAGGCAGGGATGAGANGGTAAATCAGCTAGAAGAAGAAAAAANAATACTCGTTCAAGCAGACTATNTACTTCCATTAAATNAAGATACACAATTTGAATTTGGATTCAGGGGNAATTATTCTGATCAGGAAAATGATTACCAGGTATTCCAAATNAAAGANGGAGATTTTTTTAAAAANNCAGATTTATCCAATGTTTTAGTTTATAAGGAATATGTAAGCGCACTTTACTCCCAATTTGGGAAAAAAAATAATAATTTTTCATTTTTATTAGGTNTNAGAATTGAAGACACAAGAATTGTTATAAATCAAAGAACCACTAATGATTACAATGAAAAAAATTANACTAAATTTTTTCCTACATTGAATCTGTCTTATGANTTNANTAATAACGANAGTNNAATCTTAGGATACAGTAGAAGAATTTCTAGACCNAGAGGGAGNTTNCTAAACCCCTTTCCATCAAGGGCGAGTGTTGNAACNTTTTTTCAAGGAAATGCTGATTTGGATCCCANTTATTCTAATACTATANATATTGGTTATTTNAAAAGNTGGGATAAGNTTACATTTAATAGCTCCATATACTTTCAAAATACTNCAGATGNATTCACTTTTATNGCAGAAGATAAAGGAGAAAAAGTAGTCATCANTGAAAATGTTGANGAAACAAATAGTGTTTTCGAAGTTCCAGTAATTGTTAGAAANCCAATCAATNTAGCTGAAAATAACCGAACAGGGTTTGAATTCACNTTGAGTTNCAACCCCTNNAGAAAATCAAGGATATTTGCCAATTTTAACNTTTTTAATTCTGAAACGATTGGATTTCACNANGGNGTTAACTTAGGNAGAACAAACTTNAGTTGGTTTTCAAGAATAAATGGCAAGNTGACCATATTTAAAAAGATAGATTGGCAAATCCAACTTTTTTATAGAGGACCTAGAGAAACTGCTCAATCCAAANCCAAAGGGATGATTTTTTGTAGNACAGCATTGAATAAAGATATTTTCAGAAANAATGGAACAATNTCTTTTAGNGTNAGAGATTTATTTAACTCNGCCATGTATAGATCGNAAACTTTTACACCTNCATTTAGAAANAATGTTTTATACAGAAGGAGTTTACCNTCTTTTAATTTATCTCTCACNTACAGAATAAATCAAAANGCAAACCAANAGCNAAAGANNAGCCAAAATNGCGATGGNNTAAATGATGGAGGTTATGGTATGTNAAAATTTAAGATTTAANCTTTTCGCGNCGGTCTTTTAAGAACTGCATCAGGGACCCAAACAACCAATAAGGGATCACGAAAGTNAATAGAAAAATNAACAACCAAAANCCNATAGTTAGGATGGATAAAAAAGCAAGAAAACCCAAGTATTGGTCAAATTCAAACATTNTTNAANATTNTNGTTTAAANTTACNNATTTTTCTTTTTTCTTGNTAGTGTCTAATAAATTTATTTTAATAGCCTCATCCAAAAGCCTTATTTTTGTGATGAAAAATCATTAANAATGAATTACCGCATTGAAAAAGATACTCTTGGAGAAGTTAAGGTTCCTTTGGANGCCTACTGGGGAGCCCAAACAGAACGCTCAAGGTTCAACTTTAAAATTGGTAGCGCNGCCTCNATGCCAATCGAGATCATTCGTGGTTTTGCCTACCTAAAAAAAGCCGCTGCATACACCAATTGNGATGCTGGNGTTTTAGATNCTANAAAAAGAGATCTAATTGCTCAAGTTTGTGACGAAATNTTAGATGGGAGTCTNGATGACCANTTTCCATTGGTTATTTGGCAAACAGGATCNGGTACNCAAAGCAATATGAATGTTAATGAAGTTATCGCCAATCGTGCCCATGTATTGGAGGGAAACAAATTGGGNGAGGGTCAAAAAACATTGGCTCCCAATGACGATGTTAATAAATCACAATCTTCAAATGATACTTTTCCNACNGGAATGCATATTGCAGCATATAAAAAGATTGTTGAAAATACTATACCGGGATTGGAAAAGCTAAAAAAAGCCCTTCTAGAAAAATCTGAAAGTTTTGAATCCATANTTAAAATNGGACGNACTCATTTAATGGANGCNACNCCCCTNACCNTAGGACAAGAATTTTCTGGATANGTCTCCCAATTGGATCACGGNATCAAAGCCCTAAGTAACACATTNAACCATNTATCAGAACTAGCATTAGGAGGGACTGCAGTGGGAACGGGGATAAATACNCCAAANGGTTATGCNNAAAACGTTGCCAAATACATTGCNCAATTTACGGAATTNCCNTTTGTNACAGCAGAAAATAAATTTGAAGCNTTAGCGGCGCATGATGCNATTGTAGAAACTCATGGAGCTTTAAAACAAATTGCTGTTTCACTNAANAAAATAGCNAATGATATTCGTTTTTTNGCNTCTGGACCTCGATCTGGNATTGGNGAACTCACNATACCAGNCAACGAACCCGGGAGTTCCATCATGCCTGGTAAGGTAAACCCTACNCAGTGCGAGGCCATGACAATGGTATGCGCNCAAATAATGGGAAATGATGTCGCCATTGGTGTTGGAGGACTNCAAGGGCACTACGANTTAAATGTTTTTAAACCTGTTATGGCNGCNAATATTCTTCAATCTGCNCAGCTTATTGGAGATGCCTGCACTAGTTTTACCAGTAATTGTGTGGAGGGAATTNAACCTAATCACGANCGNATNGAAAAGCTNGTCAACAACTCCCTNATGTTGGTAACGACNTTGAATACNAAAATAGGCTACTACAAAGCGGCTGAAATNGCCAATAANGCCNATAATGAGGGTAGCTCTTTNAAAGAAGCTGCGCTTNCTTTNGGTTACCTCACATCCNAAGAATTTGACCAATGGGTTAAGCCTGAGGACATGATAGGTGAATNATATGTACAATTTTTAATTTCAATNAACTACAAANNNAATTNTTGATNAACNAAATANGAATAGGAAGAAATAATANAATCTNCCNTCATAAAGTTATTACAAAATTCTTTNCCATTAAGAAAATAGTNTCNTCTTANCAATCACTTTCCCTATAAAANANAGGTGCTT
This sequence comes from Flavobacteriaceae bacterium, assembly GCA_002711215.1. Classification (GTDB taxonomy): domain Bacteria; phylum Bacteroidota; class Bacteroidia; order Flavobacteriales; family Flavobacteriaceae; genus UBA8316. The sequence continues at coordinate 28,055 of PAHA01000020.1, read as the reverse complement.
NTNNGTTTATNCGGCAGTGGGGAACAATTAGCNTTTTTTAAAAATNAACNGATTTAAATCTATNAATAAAATAAAACCATTCTTGATCACTTATTGGAAATGTAANTTCGANTTTTTCTNTGAANNTTTTANNANTAGAGATTCGAGNTTANGTNTNAATAAAAAAATAAAGTNNTNTTNGTATGAAGATATGTCNTCAAATATCNATTTAATCTGAACAAAATCAGAAAAAATGTGATTAGATTAACATCTCAATATATATTTGTANANAATCAANTTTAAAAAATTGGGGCAAAAAATAGATCTCGCCTTGGAGAAAAACAAAGACCAGAACAAAATATTGGTCTCGGAACTGCATCAAAAAATAACGCAAATCAAATTGGGTGGNGGTAAGGCAAAATTAGAAAAAATCCGNNTGAAGGGAAAAATGACCGCNCGAGAACGNGTNGATTNCNTACTNGACNAAAATTGTGAAAATATAGAAATTGGTACACTTGCTGGTTACNATATGTATCAAGAAGANGGNGGCTGTCCCTCNGNNGGCGTTGTGGTNGTAATGGGTTATGTAGGAGGNAAACTCTGTGTAATTGTGGCCAATGATGCCTCTGTAAAATCNGGAGCATGGTTCCCTATCAGTGCCAAAAAAAANCTGCGTGCTCAAGAAATTGCATTAGAAAATAGAATCCCNATCATTTATTTGGTAGATAGNGCNGGCGTTTTTCTTCCCCGACAAGATGAGATCTTTCCTGATAAGGANCATTTTGGANGAATTTTTAGAAACAATGCTCAAATGAGTAGCGAGGGAATTGTTCAAATTGCAGCTATCATGGGNAGTTGTGTTGCAGGTGGAGCCTATTTACCAATTATGTCTGACGAGGCCATTATCGTTGACAAAACCGCCAGTATATTTTTGGCAGGAAACTACCTTGTCAAAGCAGCCATAGGAGAAGATATTGATAATGAAACCTTAGGCGGAGCTACAACACATTCCGAAATAAGTGGTATAACAGATTACAAAGCCAANAATGATAAAGATGCCCTNAATCGCATNAAATCTTTGATNGAAAAAATAGGAGACAATCCTAAAGCCGGTTTTAATAGAAAGAAANCACTGCCACCTNAANANAAAGAAGAAGAAATTTATGAAATTCTTCCCNTTGACAAANCCCTTCCCTACGATACTTATGAGATTATCAACCGTTTGATAGACCAAAACTCTTTTGAGGAATACAAATCGGATTATGGTAAAACNATCATTACAGNCTACGCCAGAATTAACGGTTGGGCAGTGGGAATTGTNGCCAATCAAAGGAAAATNGTAAAAAANAAACAAGGGGAAACCCAGTTTGGCGGGGTAATATATGGAGATGCTGCAGACAAATCTACCCGCTTTATCGCCAATTGCAACCAACGAAAAATTCCTTTGGTCTTCCTTCAAGATGTTACAGGTTTTATGGTTGGCAGTAAAGCTGAACACAGTGGTATNATCAAGGACGGTGCAAAAATGGTAAATGCCATGGCCAACTCTGTGGTGCCAAAGTTTACAATCATCATGGGAAATTCTAATGGCGCTGGTAATTATGCTATGTGTGGTAGAGCTTTTGATCCTAGACTTATCATGGCTTGGCCAGGCTCCAAAATGGCTGTAATGGGNGGTAAACAAGCCGCTAAAGTATTGTTGCAGATANAAAAATCTAAACTCCAAAAGGAAGGGAAANAAATTGACTCCATNCTAAATAAGAAACTTTTGGAAGAAATTAAAACCAGCTTCGGAAAACAAACACAATCCTACTATGCTGCTGCTAGACTATGGACCGATGCTATTATTGATCCCNTGGAAACTAGAAGCTGGATNAGNATTGGAATTGAAGCTTCAAACCACGCTCCAATACAAAAAAAGTTTAATATGGGAATATTACAGGTTTAGACAGTATTTATAGTTNTAACAGTTTTANCNCTNAAGAATTTGCCGTTATTTCTTANAATTTTTNNTACAAAATGAACAGCTTTNGGGACTTCTANTTTTTCTAGCAATTTACATGCTGCTATTTGCTGATTTATTNCGGATAATTGATTNCTCGATCCCTCAACTACCATTATAAGTTTCTGNCCTANTNCTTCGTCTTGANTGCCANACAAGAAAAATGGAANTTGGACGTGATNGGACAGCTTNTGTTCTACAATTTCTGGGGAAATCTTCACTCCTCCACTATTGATAATATTGTCTCTTCGNCCCAAATAAGTAAAAGTTTTTTCATCATGAATTTCAACCAAATCATTCGTGTAGATTAATTCATCAGTGATATCGGGNGCATCCACCACAAGNCAGTCCTCNTCATTCACCATNAGTTTTATACCATCNAAGGCATGAAATGGTTTTTTAGGNAGGGAGAATTTTGANGCNGCAATATGAGTAATAGTTTCTGTCATTCCATANGTTTCGAAACAATTGTCATGAAGNGAANCTAATTTTTCATAGAGCTTGGGNTAAATTGGAGCTCCCCCAATAATTAAGGTTTTGATTTGATTTANCTTTTCCANGCTGTGATGAGCTTGCATTGGGGTCATNGCAACAAAATCATAAGACTTNTANAGGTCTNTCATAGGATCGGAGGTAGGTTGAACTAATTCCAGTGANAGACCCAATATCATGGCTCTAACTAACATCATTTTTCCAGCAATAAAATCAGCCGGTAGGCAATGTAAAGCTGTATCCCCAATNTGAACTTTGAAAAAATCGCCGGTTCGAATTGCAGAACTTACCATAGCCTGCTTNGAGATTTTAATCATTTTAGGGTCACCNGTCGAACCAGANGTTTTTACATTAATATAATCCTCCTTGTCCATCCAATCCATAATGAATTTTCCAATAGNTACCTCATANGGAACACCTTCTTTAATAAAATCATAACCAATATCTTTTAATTCTCCAGTCGAAAAATAATATCCATTGAGTTTAAATCGATTGTGAATTTTGGTGTANTGTGGAGTATTCATTCAAAATTTNTTAGTTAACTGATCCATCCAATTTTTCCATTGATACTTTTTTGCAAAGATAAAAGCAAGTAGAGGATATATTACNNCTAAAGTTATAATGAGTTCTTTCCCCAANGAGGGTTCAGCGTTATAAATTAGTAAAGATTCGGTCTGAAAAGCAGTCCATGATGCTGTGACCAAAAGAGCGGTAACCAGATTATTGGCTGCATGGAACCCCAATGCCAACTCCATACCNTCATCCATCAATGTGATAATACCCAAAAAAAGACCCGTACCAATGTANTACCANANTAGGTTGATNCCTAATTTATCAATTTCTGGATTCCAAATATGTAAAATNCCAAAAAGNAGTGAGGTTAGTAATAAAGGTAACCATCGGTTTTTGAATAGCACCCCAAAACCTTGCATCAANTAACCTCTAAAAAGAAATTCCTCNACTGANGTTTGTANAGGAATCAATACAATACCNANAANGAATAAAACCAAAAAAGGAATGAGTTTAAAGTTCCATTCNTAGTCCTCAGGGCTNACGATGTAATTTATNAAAATCATAAGGATGGANATTCCTCCCCAAAGCAAAAAGGAAAAAATTATTCTTTTAAAATCTACTCTATTTCTACTGCAAAATAGNGATGTAAAAGACTGNTTGTGTATTTTGGTAATGACTATTTTTANAAAAGGAANTGTAACGNCAAATGGTAACAAAATCAGAAANAATATTGTATTGGANGGCANTGANGATAAAAGNTCATTATGATCTAAATAATCTTCAAAATTTGNAGATTGATAAATCAGATANANAGACAATGGAATCTGACCCAAAAAATGNGAGAAAACAAAAATAAGAGNTCCNTTAAGATAACCTATAAAGGAATTATNTTTTGTTTTGACCTGTTCTAAATACTTCATAAAAATGGAAAATTCCAGTTTTGATTAAAATTAAAAGTAAGGTAGCCATTACGAACTTCCAAAGGAGANTCGAAATTATTNGTAAACAATGACCCTGTCCCCAATCCNTGGTGGCCGTTTANGCCCAAAGAAAAGGTCCACTGNGCGATGGCATTTAATCCAATATTACTCTCCAAAGCACTGGTCACCCACCAACCAATAGANCNCATATCTGCTAGGGCAATCCANTCCTCGCAAGATCGAAAACCACCCAATAGTGAAGGTTTCAATATTAAGTACTGGGGCATAATTTTATCAAGAAGCTCAATTCTGTTTTTTTTTTTTAATAATNCCAATNAATTCCTCGTCCAATGCAATAGGAANAGGACTTCTNCTACANAAATCTTCCATNGNATTATACTGTCCCTTAGCTATGGGTTGTTCAATGGAATGTAAACNCAAATCTGCCAAAGCNTCTAATTTAATCATCGCTTCGGTNGNNGAAAAAGCACCATTGGCATCGACCCTCAATATCATCTGATTCTCATCATAGTATTTTCTTATTTCACCTAGTAGCGATATTTCTTCATTGAAATNCAATGCTCCAATTTTTAATTTGATACAATTAAANCCTTGTGCTATTTTTTCATCAATTTGATCTTTCATAAATGAAGTATCACCCATCCATACCANACCGTTTNTGGTAATAGACCGNTCNCCNTTTGTAAAGGCTGAGGGAAAAAGTTCAAAGGTGTTTTCGGATTTAATNGACATTAGNGCCATTTCNTAACCCATTTGAATTGAAGGGAAGGATTGGAGTTCTTCTNTNNTNATTTCTTCATTTTCATTAATTCTTCGACACAAATTTTTCAGTTGNTCTTCATAATCNTCACAGTCATCAANACTCAAACCTCTAANAAGCCCGCATTCTCCNACCCCTTTTTTTTGACCNTCAGTCAAAAATAAAAACCAGGTTTCTTTTTCTGTTAATACTCCACGGGAAGTTCTCCTTGGGCGCTTAAAATTCAAGACATATCTTTTGTAATNTGCTTTCATTGATAAATAGAAAAAATTACAAACAGTAACATTGCTATAATGAAAGTAGAAATAGCCAATTGTTTTAATAATGGATCATAAGCCTTAGNTTCTTTTATCTTGTTAACNCGGTANAAATGAAATAGNAGTGGTAAAAGAATCAACATGGAAAAGGGATTTTTCAAAACCCAAGTTGACCCCATTCCTAAAAACAAAAAAAANCCGCTTAAAAAAATNATNATAAAATGATAACNCTTTGCTTTTATGTTACCCATATATACAACCAAGGTNTTTTTTTGAGATTTTTTATCATTGTCAATATCTCTCATATTATTCANATTGAGTACCCCCGTACTCATCAGTCCGATTGCAGNACCCAAAAAAAGAGCTGAGATATCTATAGTCTTTGACTGTAAATAACTGGAACCNACAACACTCACCCAGCCAAAAAAAAGAAATACAAATAAATCACCAAAACCCAANTAACCNTAGGCACCTTTACCAACCGTATATTTAATGGCTGCCCAAATNGCNGAAATGGCNAGAANAAGGAATAANNCAGAAATCATTAANTTTCCTNANCCTAANGCANAATAAATGAGGATCATAGACAAAANCATAGATATTAAAGCGNAAATAAAAATTGCTTTTTTAAGTGCTGAAGCTGATAATAGTCCCTTTTGGAAAGTTCTTTNTGGACCCAATCTTTCAGAATTATCAGTACCCTTAANACCATCACCATAGTCATTTGCNAAATTAGATATTATTTGAAAGCNAATAGCTGTNATNAATGAAAGGGNAAAAATTATANATGAAAAATTTTCTCCTTTAGATGCAATAGCGTTGCCAGTAATAATTCCTGCANCGGANANAGGNANGGTTCTTAAACGANCGGCTGCCAGCCAAACTGAAAGTGGAGTANTCAANGATTAGGGAAACTTTGGATACTGTTTGAAATTGGGATTTCTTTTNTCAAGAAAAGCTTGTTTACCTTCCTGTGCTTCGTCCATNAGGTAATACATTAGTGTTGCGTCACCTGCAAGTTGCATTAGTCCATGTTGCCCGTCCAACTCAGCATTGAGGCATCTNTTGATCATCCGCAAGGCCAATGGACTTCTTTTTTGAATTAGTTTACACCATTCCAAAACAGTGGTTTCNAACTGATCTAAGGGAACTACCTTATTNACCAATCCCATTTTTTCNACCTCTTCTGCNGTNTACTGTTGGCAAAGAAACCATATCTCTCTNGCTNTTTTTTGTCCTACATGTCGCGCNAAATAAGAGGAACCAAATCCACCATCAAAACTCCCTACTTTTGGTCCCGTTTGTCCAAAAATGGCATTTTCACTGGCAATGGTTAAGTCACAAACAACGTGAAGTACATGTCCCCCTCCAATNGCATAACCGTTAACCATGGCAATCACAGGCTTAGGTAATTCTCTAATACGTTTGTGTAAATCCAAAACATTCAATCGAGGTACACCATCTTCTCCTANNTATCCACCTACACCTTTTACATTTTGATCTCCACCACTACAAAANGCNTTGTCTCCAGCTCCNGTAAATACAACAACATCAATATCGTTTCTCTCCCTACACACNTCCATAGCCTCCANCATTTGTTTATTGGTCTCTGGTCGAAAGGCGTTGTANACTTTAGGGCGGTTAATTGTTATTTTTGCGACACCCTCGTATAATTCAAATTTAATATCACTAAAGTCGGCTAGTCTTTTCCACTCTATATTTTTCATTTTTATTGTTTAAATTTCAAATTTAAGACTTTTGCATGGCTTTAAAGTAATTTAATAATATACTATCGTTANTCCTTCTTGGGGTTTTGACCTCAAGTATTTTGGGTTTCGACGAGGGTTTAAAAAAAGTTTTTAAGGCCCACCTNAGTCCACTATTNGTTTTTACAGCCTTATACNTGAAGCCATNAGCTATGGCAAGTTGNTNNGCATTTCGACNNTGTATNGTTTCAAAATANGTATCATACTTTGGACTGTCTTTCTCACCTGGTAAGATCCTNAAAATNCCTCCTCCTTGATTATTNATTATTATTATTCTGAAATTTGAAGGAATATAATTGTTCCACAACCCATTTATATCATAGAAGAAACTGAGATCNCCAGTAANNAGTAANGTTNGGTTTTNATTGATTAGAGAGGCCCCTANAGCAGTAGCTGTTGATCCATCTATACCACTAGTGCCTCGATTACAAAAAATCTCAGCATGNACTGGCATTTGAAAAAGCTGAGCATAGCGAATCGTTGAACTNTTGGCCAGTTGAAGATGAATNTTTTTAGGAAGTNTTTCAAAAATAGTTTCATAAGCTTTAAGATCAGAAAANGGAATTTGAGCTAANTAGGNATTTCCTAAATGGAGTTGGAANNGGTATTGATTCAAAGTACGAGNCTTATAATCACTCTTGGTAATTGAATATTCCCCAAAAAATTTTNGAAAAAAATTATTGATTGACATNGAAAAATGCTGACTCAAACANTAATAAGTATTATTAGCCCTGTAAGGGTCGACATGCCAATGTTCTTTTGGAGAAAATTNCCTNAAAAATTTTTTAATTTTTTTGGAAATCACCATTCCTCCNAACGTCAATAAAATTTCTGGCTTAAGGATTTCAAAAAAAGAAGTNTCTCCTTTTTCCANTGGAGCAATTAGTGAATCAATAGANTTGANNGAATTAGGNAAACGTANATTTGAGGTCGTTTCNGTCATCAAAATCACNGAAGGNTCTGAGTCNATTAATTTTAACCATTTTTGATCTATTAACTCNGGANTATTNACACCAACCAAAACAAGTTTTTTTTTGGCTTCCTGCCACTGTTTTTTAAATAAAGTAAAATCAAANTTCTTATCANNGGTTTCAGGACTTTNGGTATGGTTGATNTCNAAAGGCNNAAGGGTCATTCCATAGAGGGGTTCTTCCATGGGAACATTGAGATGTACTGGTCCNCTTTTTTGAATGGCCTTATTTAAAACTTTATTTATTTTTTTNTCATTATCGNNCTGGATTTCCTTTTGCTTATTNATTATCTCCTCCCNNGANGCGTCTTTGGAAACCANNTTTTGATTGGGATTTTCCAATAAAGTAGACGANGCATGNATNACATCTGGTGTNAGATAAGCAAAATCAACCAAATGCGGNTCAAAAACACCTTTTTGTTNNATGGTTTGNCCATCGCCAATATCAATTAGGTGTGGCATTCTGTCTGCCGATATAATNACAANGGGAATGTTACTATAAAAAGCTTCTGCAACAGCAGGATAAAAATTNAGTAANGCGGATCCAGAAGTNCAAACTATAGCGGTTGGATTTTTGAGTTGCTGGGCCATCCCCATTGCAAAAAAAGCTGCGGAGCGTTCNTCAACGATACTGAANGTNTNAAAAACAGGGTTTTCTACAAAGCCGTTGGTTAGGGGTGCATTTCTNGAACCAGCGCAGATTACGACATGGTGGATNCNNTTCCTTTCGCANAANTGGATGACCGTTTGAGCAAGAGGAATTTCTGGATATTTAATCAATATTCTCAATGCACTTTTCATTTTCTTAGCCTTTCAAAAATACAAAACACAAANGGATTGATANCCTCAAAATCATTAAAGGGCGGCTAATAATGTTTTNGTTTTATTTTGAGTTTCNTCCCATTCCTTTTCTGGATCACTATCGGANGTAATTCCTGCCCCAACATANAATAAGAGTCCTTCTTTAATGATTTGAGCACATCGTAAATTAACAAANAAATCAATTTGGGNGTCCTCCCNTAATGGACCTAAAAATCCNGCGTAATAGGCGCGATCAAGTTTTTCGTTTTTTGTGAGGAATTGTATGCCCNCTTTNACTGGNATACCTCCNACAGCTGGNGTAGGATGAAGTGNTTTTATCAATTCTAATGTGTTNAAACNNNGAGAATCAACAGTTAAGATGTTGCACAAGTGAACCAAATTTCCTGCCCTCTNGGTGAAGGTTTCTGAACATTTAACCTCATTCTTTGGGAAAANATTTTTCAAATCTTTATATAAGGTATCCCTAACCCAGCCCTGTTCGACTTTTTCTTTGATATCCCAATGGTATTTTTCTTGATCATTNTNAAGTAAAGTNCCAGCTAACGCCATGGTGGTNAGTCGNCCAGACTGANTTGAAAAAAGCTGTTCGGGTGTTGCTCCTATCCAAGTTTCCGCTTTGGGGTGATTCCAATAGTAAACCATTGCNTTTGGGTATANGCTCAATAAATTAGTAAACATCTTCAATGAATCAACTGCTTCATTGATCCTTACNTCACGTGCCACCACCAATTTTTTCATAAGTCCCGATGCAATCGCTGATTTTGTTTTGTTGACTAAATCTATNAATGNTGATTTATCTTCTAATAAATCCCCNNTATGCACAACNTTATTTTGTCTAAAANTAGGGNTGTATTTAAATTCTAATCTATTTTTATTAGAAATATANGGNACTGGAAGTGGATNATAGAATNNGCTCATTACAAAACCGTCAATTTTCAAATCNGGGGTTAGGTTTAAAGTAGAATCATCTTGAAANAAGCAATNTACNCTATTTGAGTANGGTAACCTGTAAAACACNAAAGCCTGATNATGNGACAAAANCTTCCCAAANACTTCCGCTAANTTCTGATTTTTCATTTNTTTTTAGNNTGAGAAANAGTAGATAATTTACAGTGAGAAATTAAATTGCNCTCATCATCAACGACTTTGATTTCCCAAAGTTGAATNCTTTTTCCCATNTGTAATGGTTTGGCAGTAGCAGTAACGTATCCACTANTTAANCTTTTCANATGATTGGCTGAAATNTCATAGCCAACTGTTGAAANNTGGGGATCTTGATTCAAAACTATGGCAGCTGCACTTCCAACTGTTTCCGCCAAGGCAACGGTTGCTCCACCGTGGAGCACTCCATGTAACTGATGAACACGAGGNGTNACAGGCATTCTGGCCGACAAAAAATCGTCACCAACGTCAACAAACTCCATTTCGAGAGTTTCCATTAGATTGNCTTTTGAAAAAGCGTTACAAGTTTCTAATATTTTTTTTTTATCCATTNTTTAATTTAAAAAATAAAACCTNCCGTTTAGATCAAACGGAAGGTTTTTTANAANTTATTTGGTTGATATCAGTCTTTTACCTCTTCGAAGTCTACATCTTGNACATCATCCCCACCTTTGGNACCTTNTTGTNCTTCTGNATTGGGTGGAGGNGTTCCCGCATCGCCAGCTTGGCCAGNTTTTGCTTGNGCTTTNTACATCTCTTCAGAAGCNTTTTTCCATGCNTCATTTATTTTTTCAAGAGCGNCGTCAATAGNAGTCAAATCTTTGGATTCNTGCGCTTTTTTTAATTCTTNTAAAGCAGNTTCAATCGGTGCTTTTTTATCCGCTGAGAGTTTNTCTCCAAATTCTTTTAACTGCTTTTCTGTTTGGAAAATCATTTGATCNGCACTATTGAGTTTATCTACCTCCTCCTTAGCTTTTTTATCACTTTCCGCATTAGTCTCAGCNTCTTGCTTCATCTTCTCAATTTCCTCCTCTGTAAGACCTGAAGAAGCCTCAATTCNAATGTCTTGAGATTTNCCAGTCGCNTTATCGGAGGCACTNACTTTNATGATACCGTTGGCATCAATATCAAAAGTAACTTCGATTTGAGGTGTGCCCCTTGGTGCAGGNGGNATACCGTCTAANTGGAACCTACCAATNGTTTTGTTATCGGCAGCCATAGATCGCTCGCCCTGTAAAACNTGNATCTCTACAGAAGGTTGGTTATCAGCAGCCGTTGAGAAGACCTGTGATTTTTTGGTAGGGATGGTNGTGTTNGANTCAATTAGCTTGGTCATAACACTTCCCATGGTTTCNATACCCAGTGACAACGGTGTTACATCGAGTAATAATACATCTTTAACATCACCTGTTAAAACTCCNCCTTGAATAGCAGCTCCAATGGCTACTACCTCATCTGGNTTTACTCCTTTAGATGGTTTTTTGCCNAAGAATTTTTTGACCTCTTCTTGAATAATTGGGATACGTGTTGATCCCCCTACCAATATAACTTCATCAATATCGTCTGTGGAAAGGCCGGCATCATCTAAGGCCTTTTTAACGGGTGCCATTGATCTTTTTACTAATTGGTCTGAAAGTTGTTCAAATTTGGCTCGTGTTAGTGTAGTTACCAAGTGCTTGGGTCCAGAGGCAGTGGCTGTAACGTAGGGTAAGTTAATTTCCGTCTGCGCAGAAGAAGACAACTCAATTTTTGCTTTTTCTGCAGCTTCCTTCAAACGTTGTAATGCCATCGGGTCTTTAGTAAGGTCAATTTGCTCGGTCTTTTTAAAATCATTGGCCAAATAATCGATCAATACTTGATCAAAATCGTCACCACCCAAGTGGGTATCTCCATTAGTAGATAATACCTCGAAAACACCATCACCCAATTCAAGTATAGAGATATCAAAAGTACCTCCCCCCAAATCATAAACGGCAATTTTGCTGTCTCCCACGCTTTTTTTATCTAGACCAAAAGCCAAGGCAGCAGCTGTGGGTTCATTGATGATTCTCTGTACTTTTAATCCAGATATTTCACCTGCTTCTTTGGTGGCCTGACGTTGAGCATCATTAAAATATGCTGGAACAGTTATTACTGCCTCACTTACATCTTGCCCAAGGTAATCCTCTGCGGTTTTTTTCATTTTTTGAAGAATCATAGCAGAAAGTTCTTGTGGGGTATAAAGTCGACCATCAATATCTATCCTTGGAGTGTCATTGTCTCCCTTTGCTACTTTATAGGCAACAGTTTTGGCCTCTTTTGAGGATTCAGAGAATTTATTACCCATAAATCTCTTTACAGATGCAATTGTTTTGGTAGGATTAGTCACCGCTTGCCTTTTGGCAGGATCCCCCACTTTTATTTCGCCTCCTTCAACAAATGCAATTACAGAGGGAGTAGTTCTTTTTCCCTCTGCGTTAGGAATGACCACAGATTCGTTGCCTTCCATAACGGAAACACATGAGTTGGTGGTTCCTAAGTCGATTCCAATTATTTTACTCATAATCATATTTTAAATTCTTTCAAATAAAAACAAGCATTGTGCCACAACGATATCTCTGACACCTTGTCATATTCATTTACACATCATGGATTTTTTAACGTCATCAAAACAAAAAAAACTACTTTTATGGTCGTTATGTCAAAATCATCAGAAAATTATACCCGTGTAACGACAAGAACATTAGCAGAAATGAAGGCCAATGGGGAAAAGATCGCCATGTTAACAGCCTACGATTACACCATGGCAGGAATTCTTGACCGTGCTGGTATTGATGTTATTTTGGTCGGTGATTCTGCTTCCAATGTAATGGCAGGTCACGAGACAACTTTACCCATTACACTTGATCAAATGGTCTACCATGCTGCCAGTGTGGTTAGGGGGGTCGAAAGGGCCTTGGTTGTTGTAGATCTTCCATTCGGTACTTATCAGGCAGACTCCAAGGAGGCATTGCGCTCGGCAATAAGAATCATGAAAGAAGCTGGAGCCCATGCTGTAAAACTCGAGGGAGGAAGTCAAATTAAAGAATCTATTCAACGTATCCTCCAGGCGGGAATTCCCGTGATGGGACATCTAGGATTAACACCCCAATCTATATATAAATTTGGAACATATACAGTGAGGGCAAAAGAAGAAACCGAGGCAGAGCAATTATTAAATGACGCTCAAATGTTGGAAAATGCAGGTTGTTTTGGTATTGTACTAGAAAAAATTCCCGCTAAACTAGCCGAAAAAGTCACTAAAACTGTAAATATTCCAATTATTGGTATTGGAGCTGGCGTGCGAGTTGATGGTCAAGTTTTGGTTTTGAACGATATGTTGGGTATGAACAAAGAGTTCAGTCCGCGATTTTTACGTCGATACCTTGATTTAAACAAAGAAATTTCCATAGCGGTCAAAAACTATACTACCGAAGTCAAAAATCAAGATTTCCCAAATAATAAAGAACAATATTAGCCTAAGGATCAGTCGTGCTTGAAATATTATACGAAGACAATCATCTTATTGCGATCAATAAAGTCGCGGGAGATTTGGTTCAGGGAGATAAAACTGGAGACCAACCCTTAGTTGAAAAGGTGAAATCTTATATTAAGAAGAAATACAATAAAACAGGTGCGGTTTTCTTGGGAGTGATCCATAGACTGGACCGGCCAACAAGTGGTGTTGTACTTTTTGCGAGAACCTCTAAAGCACTGGCGCGAATGAACCAACAATTCAAAGAGAGAAAAACCGATAAAACCTATTGGGTTATCGTAGATCTTGATATTAACCCGTCAAAAGCTGTCTTGACCCATTGGTTGAAACGGAACACAAAAATAAACAAGTCGTTTGCTCACGACCGAGAGATTCAAGAATCTAAAAAGGCTGTTCTTCGTTATAGAAAAATTAAGGAATTGGATCGTTATGCTGTTTTGGAAATTAAACTCGAAACTGGGAGACATCACCAAATTAGAAGTCAACTAACCCATATTGGTTTTCCGATCAAAGGAGACCTGAAATACGGAGCAAAAAGAAATAACCCCGATGGCAGTATTGACTTACACGCTCGTTCATTAGTTTTTGAACACCCCACTACAAAAGAAAGGATCAATATTATTGCTACTACACCAACTAAACCCCAATGGAGCTTCGCTCTTTCCGATTGATAACTTTGGCTTTTTCACGTATGATTTCTCCAACTGGACGGTTTTCTATTTTACTCTCTAACCAAGAGAGGACATCTAAATACAAAAAGGCTCTACGCTCGTAGCGATCGTCTTCATATTGTTTTAATTCATTATAAAGTTTAATAAAAGCAGCTTTTAGCTCGTGAGGATAAATATCTCCCAACGATCGAACAAAACGAATCATGGCTTTTTGTACCTCATGGAGGTCATCCATTTTAATCAAAAACTTGTAGGTTTCTCTTAGATGTGACTCTAGGTGGTAATCAAAACCTGCCTCATAATGAGCAACCACACTCAATACCCTCGTAAAACAAAGTAAGTCTTCTCGCATCTTTAGATGTTTATTGTTGATGATTTTATTGAGATATAAAATACAGTTTTCATAATCTTCTAAGCCAAAATACAAACACGCAATCTTGTAGTAAAACATCATTACGTGGTGGGGATCAATCTGGTTTTTGAATTTTTCAATCCCACTAATTACCGCTGGGATTATGTCAAGGCCTTCTATAAACTCTCCTTGAAGGAAGTACATATTGAAACGGTTGTTGAAAGAATAAAGAAAACTCAAGGCAGCCAAGTTGTCATTTTTTGGAAAGTCCTCCGAATCAACTTTTATCAACATGTTACTAAGAGTTTCCCTAAACTTTTCGGGGTACTTGATCAAAGCCAATGACTCCATCAAAAAATTATTCCCCTTCAAATAAAAAACAGGATGAATTGAAATCATCTCAGGGTTTTCATTGAACATATCTACCCATTTACTTGAATATTTAAAACAGGATAAAAAATCTTGTACTAAAAAGCTGTACCAAACGTGGGCTTTGTAATACCAGAGTTTTTCTCTAAAACCAAGCTTGTCCAAATCTGTAACAGGCATTTTCTCATAGAAAAACTTAGTAATTTCCCTGAATTCATCATCACTTTTTGCGTATCCCGTTTTGATCAATTGTTCATAGAGCAATAGGGATAGATTTGATAATTGGCTGGTCAGATCATTGTGAGTTCGAAGGATCTGGGCTTCCTCTATCAATTCTTGTGCTCGATTCGATAAGCTGCGGGTGATATATTGCGATTCAATGAGTTTTTCGAATTCTACAATGTCGTAAGCTGCATACTTTTCCTCATTTTTTAATGACAATGCTTTGGCCTTATCCAAAATTTTTAGACTTAATTTATAAAGACCTTTTTGATACAAAATGGCTGCAAAATCCATTTGCTCTCGGATTTGAATACGAATATTTTGATGGATGGGGTTAAGACGCAGGCTGATTAGAATTTGTTTGTAAAGATGAGCTTTGAGGTTAGAAAGTTGTTGTTTAGTAACAATTCCTTTCACCAATATTGCTTTTTCACTGTACTTTTCTAACTTGTCNAAAAAGTTAAAAAGACTCANAAACTTNGCATTGTTNTTGGAACCCATTCGTCCNACATACAACTTAAATTGACGTTTTTCTGATTTTGTCANCGACTTTATTAACTGAAATAAATTGTCTTTTTGTTCATTAATCATTGTAACAAAAATTGATTTAAAATNTTGTNATTTANNTATTTAAACCNAAAATNAAGGTAAAGAATGTTGTAATAAAGTTAANCATTTAATCTTAGTATTTAGCTTTTCACACTANATTAGTNNTTNATTAAAATNTATGTTTCAAATGGGCCAAGANAAAGTATATATTTTTGATACTACTCTTCGTGACGGAGAGCAGGTTCCNGGCTGTAAATTAGATACACAAAANAAGCTCNTTATCGCAGAGCGNTTGGATGAATTGGGAGTTGATATTCTTGAAGCTGGATTTCCCATTTCTAGCCCTGGAGATTTTGATTCAGTGGTCAAAATTGCNNANTTGATCAAAAATGCTAGGGTTTGTGGATTGACCCGTGCNGTAAAAAAAGATATTNAAGTAGCGGCTGAAGCCCTNAAANATGCCAAAAANTCAAGAATACATACNGGTATTGGNACCTCTGACTCCCACATTAAATTTAAATTTAACTCTACAAGAGAAAAAATATTAGAACGTGCAGTTTATGCAGTAAGTTATGCCAAAACATTTGTGGAAGATGTTGAGTTTTATGCGGAAGATGCNGGTAGAACAGANAATGANTTTTTGGCTAGGGTTTGTCAAGCCGTTATTAAAGCTGGAGCCACAGTNTTAAANATTCCTGATACAACTGGTTACTGCCTTCCCGAATATTACGGATCAAAAATTAAATACTTNAAAGAGAATGTCGCTGGTATTNATAAGGCCACTCTTTCCTGTCATTGTCATAATGATTTAGGATTGGCCACAGCCAATTCTATTGCNGGAGTATTAAATGGAGCAAGACAAATAGAATGTACNATCAACGGTATAGGTGAGAGAGCTGGAAATACNTCTCTNGAAGAAGTTGTGATGATTATGCGCCAACACCCCGATCTAAATNTNGATACCAATATCAATTCCAAATTACTTTATTCTACCAGTCAAATGGTTTCAGAGAGTATGGGTATGCCTGTACAACCCAATAAAGCAGTAGTAGGCGCCAACGCATTTGCACACAGTTCTGGCATCCATCAAGATGGGGTGATTAAAAAACGTGAGACCTATGAAATTATGGACCCNCATGATGTAGGAGTTACACAATCTGCAATTGTTCTNACCGCCAGAAGNGGTCGTGCTGCTNTAGCTTATCGTGCCAAAAATATTGGATTTGAATTGGATAAACTTCAACTTGATAAAGTTTATNANGAATTTTTAAAAGTTGCAGATCGACAAAAGGAAGTCAATGATGNTGACATTCCTAAGATTATCGAGGCCAGTGGATTATAAAACGATTANTTTTGNAACATAATGAANAAAACACTTTTTGATAAAGTTTGGGATANNCACTTGGTTNAACAAATAGANAAAGGCCCAGATGTATTATTTATNGANCGCCATATGGTTCACGAGGTTACCAGTCCGGTTGCCTTTCTNGGTCTAAAAAATAGGAATATCAGNGTCATGTACCCTGAGCGCACTTTTGCTACTGCGGACCACAACACTCCCACCATTAACCAACACCTTCCTGTTGAGGACCCATTGTCCGCCAAACAATTNGATACCTTAGAAAAAAATGCTANCGAGNACGGTATTTCCTTCTGGGGATTNGGTCACGAAAAGAACGGTATTGTTCACGTCGTAGGACCTGAATATGGNATTACTCTTCCNGGAGCCACNATNGTATGNGGNGANTCACATACTTCNACTCATGGTGCCTTTGGTGCTATTGCATTTGGAATTGGAACTTCTGAAGTAGAAATGGTTTTATCNACGCAGTGCATNNTNCAGCCTAAGCCAAAGAAAATGNGAATTACCATCAATGGGGTACTTCAAAAAAGTGTTACTCCTAAAGATGTTGCATTATATNTTATATCTCGACTAACTACNTCNGGTGCTACAGGTCACTTTGTAGAATATGCAGGNGATGTTTTCAAAGACATGACCATGGAGGGNCGNATGACTGTNTGCAANCTCAGTATAGAAATGGGTGCGAGAGGAGGAATGATTGCNCCTGACGAAAAAACTTNTNANTACATNAAAGGACGTGAATTNACACCGAAAGGANNAGCATGGAACAAAGCTATGGATTACTGGCAAGACCTNTACACNGANGAGGGAGCGGAGTTTGATAAAGANTTATTTTTTGATGGAAATGAAATAGAACCCATGATCACCTTTGGAACCAACCCTGGAATGGGNATTGGTATTTCCAAAGATATTCCNANTGCCGACGNAATAGANGGGGGAGCCGCTACCTATCAAAAATCCNTAAAATATATGGGATATAATGAAGGTGAAAGCATGATCGGTAAGGAAATTGATTTTGTTTTTATAGGAAGTTGNACCAATGGAAGGATTGAAGACTTTAGGGCTTTTACAGAAATTGTAAAAGGACGCAAAAAAGCCGATAATGTAACCGCTTGGTTGGTTCCAGGTTCCCATAAAGTTGAAAAAGCTATCAAAGAAGAAGGGCTACTCGATATCCTACAAGCATCGGGTTTTGAATTACGCGAGCCAGGATGCTCTGCCTGTCTAGCCATGAATGATGACAAAGTACCCAAGGGGAAATACGCTGTGAGTACCTCNAATAGGAATTTTGAGGGACGTCAAGGACCAGGTTCTAGGACACTNCTCGCAAGTCCCATTATGGCCGCCGCNGCCGCTGTGACTGGAAAANTTACTGATCCANGAACCCTAANAAACTAATTTTGGCATACGATAAATTCGACATACTNAAAAGNACCGCTGTTCCTNTACCCATNGAAAATATAGATACAGATCAAATTATCCCAGCGCGATTCCTTAAAGCTACTGANAGGGTAGGTTTTGGTGANAATTTATTTAGGGATTGGCGTTACAANAGTGACGATAGCCCNGAGCAAAATTTTATTCTCAACAATGATACATATAGTGGTAAAATACTAGTGGGAGGTAAAAACTTTGGGTCTGGTTCTTCAAGAGAACATGCTGCATGGGCAATTTATGATTATGGATTCCGATGTGTCATTTCAAGTTTTTTTGCTGATATATTNAGAAACAACTGCTTAAATNTAGGNGTATTACCAGTTCAGGTAAGTCCTGAATTTTTAGNAAAAATNTTTTCTACNATCGANTCTGACCCCAATAGCANATTCACNGTTGATTTACCCCAACAANAAGTGGGTATTGATNAAACAGGTNCAACCGAANGTTTTGAAATTAATCCCTACAAAAAAGAAAATATGANNAACGGTTTCGATGACATTGATTACNTGTTAAATATAAAAAAGAATATCAGAAATTTTGCTCAAGATACGCCCCTNTAGCAATATCACTATNGATGGAAGGCCANANNAAAAGAACTATTGAAATCATGGATACCACCCTNCGAGACGGNGAACAAACCTCTGGTGTATCCTTCTCAGTGGCTGAAAAACTTGCTTTGTCTAAACTTTTATTGGACGAGCTTAAGGTGGATCGAATTGAAATNGCCTCNGCTCGTGTATCCNATGGTGAACTNAATGCTGTTAAAGAGNTCTCTCAATGGGCACAAACCANTNGANATGATAAAAANATTGAAATTCTCACTTTTGTAGATGGCGGNGCCTCCATCGATTGGATGGGTCAAGCTGGGGCGAAGGTTCAAAATCTCCTCACTAAAGGATCACTCAACCACCTCAAACACCAGCTAAAAAAAACACCCGATCAGCACTTCAAAGCTATAGAGGAAAATGTTTTTGCNGCTCNAAGAGAAGAAATTAGTACCAATGTATATTTAGAGGATTGGAGTAATGGGATGCGTAACTCTCGTGANTATGTAAATGATTATCTCTCTTTTTTATCNTCGCTACCCATCANGAGGGTTCACCTACCNGATACACTNGGGGTAATGACCTATGATGAAACCTTTAACTTTATTTCTGAAATCGTCAAGAATTACCCNGAAATACATTTTGATTTTCATGGACATAACGATTATGACCTTAGTGTTGCNAATGCTATGGAAGCCGTAAGAGCTGGTTGTCACGGACTTCATCTCACAATTAATGGTATGGGGGAACGCGCTGGGAATACCCCTATGGCGAGNACGGTAGCAACCNTAAAAGANTTTTTACCAGNAGTGGAGATCAANATCAATGAATCATCACTNTACANAGTAAGTAAATTGGTTGCCACCTTTACNGGCTTCAGAATTCCTGCNAATAAACCCGTAGTCGGTCAAAATGTTTTTACTCAAACAGCAGGCATACATGCCGATGGAGACAAAAAGAAAAACCTTTATTTTAATGACCTTCTACCAGAGCGATTTGGTAGAACTCGGGAATATGCATTGGGAAAAACCTCAGGTAAAGCCAACATTCAAAAAAACTTACAGAAGCTAGGGGTTACCCTAAATGATGAGGAAATCAAAAAAGTCACCCAACGNATCATTGAGTTNGGTGACAAGAANGAAGTCGTNACTACTGAAGACTTACCTTACATNATCTCCGATNTNCTCAACAGTNATACAATACAGAAGGTAAGCGTTAAGTCCTATGTATTAACCCATGCNAAGGGATTACAACCCAATACAGTTGTCTCACTCAATATGGATGGAGAAATATTAGAAGAAAATGCCGCTGGCGATGGACAATTTGATGCATTTATGAATGCCATCAAAAAAATTTANAAACAGAAAAAAATGGAATTACCCAAATTGACAGACTATGCCGTGCGCATTCCCCCNGGAAGTAANTCCGACGCTTTGTGCGAGACCCTTATNACATGGAAAAATGATGAAAAAGAATTCATCACCCGAGGCTTGGATTCNGACCAAACCGTATCNGCTATCAAAGCCACTGAAAAAATGTTAAACATCATCTCAACCTAAATGCAACTAAAAATCGCCTTATTNGCTGGAGACGGNATNGGTCCCGAAGTAATTGANCAAGCCGTNAAAGTATGCGATACCATCGCCAAAAAATTCAATCACGATATCCAATGGATGCCTGCTTTAACTGGAGCCGCTGCCATAGACGCTGTTGGAGAACCCTATCCTGACGAAACCCATCAAGTTTGTATTAGCTCCGATGCTGTATTGTTTGGTGCCATTGGTCACCCTCGTTTTGATAACGATCCCACAGCCAAAGTCAGACCCGAACAAGGCCTCTTAAAAATGAGGAAAAAATTAGGTCTTTTTGCCAATGTTNGACCTACCTTCACCTTTCCCTCCCTCATCGAAAAGTCTCCCCTNAAGANAGAACGTATAGAAGGAACTGATTTGATATTTCTTAGAGAATTAACAGGAGGAATCTATTTTGGTGAAAGAGGACGCAAAGATGAAGGCAATACCGCTTTTGANACTTGTACATACACNAGAGANGAAATCCAAAGACTGGCCAAAANGGGATTTGAATTATCCATGACCCGCAGCAAAAGANTGTGTTGTGTGGACAAAGCTAATGTGCTNGAAAGTTCACGTNTGTGGAGAGAAACCGTTCAAGCTATGGAAAAAAACTATCCNNAGGTCGAAGTGACCTACGAATTTGTTGATGCNGTTGCCATGNGATTGGTNCAATGGCCCAACAGCTATGACGTACTCATCACTGAAAACCTTTTTGGAGATATTCTNACAGACGAGGCCTCNGTNATTTCNGGATCTATGGGCTTNATGCCTTCTGCCTCTGTTGGATCGGATATCGGATTATTTGAGCCCATTCATGGTTCCTTCCCTCANGCCGCCGGTAAAGANATCGCNAATCCANTGGCGACNGTACTCTCNGCTGCCATGATGTTTGAAATGTCTTTTGGTCTTCATCAGGAAGGGGCAATGATTCGCAAGATCGTAAATCAATCTCTNGCTGNTGGAATAGTTACTGAGGATNTNATAGAGGGNAANGTNAAAACNTACAAAACCAGCGAAGTAGGTGATTATTTAGTAGATCAAATCTGATCCGTTTAANAATGNGATATTGTTTACNCCTTTTATAATTTTTCTTTAGCTTNNTNATTNATNCTATGATAAAAGTAAAAAAGTATAGTATACACAAAAGCAACTCTAATTAATTGGTTGATAAAGGATATTAAGAATCGAATCCTGATTGATGCCTTCTATTTTGCTAACACTGCTTTTTCTAAAAATGAAGCCACGCAAGGAACAAAGTTGATGATTCAAGACCATCAAAACGGATTATTAGAAAAATACTGCAATCAATTGTGAATTAAAGTTTAAGAAAACCCAAAAAGATTAAAAATCACAACCTATTATATTCATACTGCTGAAAAGGGAAAAAACCCTAAATTAGACTACTTTATATTAAATGCCAACCATGCTAGAGACAAAGTTTGGCCTGTATATATTTTTGAATCAGACCACAATCCTAAATGGTCTTCTCCTTAATACCTTTTGATAATACTAAAAAAATTGAACCCATATGAAAACCAAAAAAATTACAGCTATTCTTTCCCTTTTATTTTTGAATTGTCTAGGTACTCCTCCTCTTGGTTTAGACCCCAACAATGTAGTTCCCAGTCAAACATTAATTAACTATCAGCAAATGGAGTTAATTGGGTTTATCCATTTTACGGTCAATACTTTTACCGATAAGGAATGGGGCTATGGAGACGAAAGTCCTGAAATTTTTAATCCCAGTGAGATGGATGTTGAACAATGGGCAAAAACCGCAAAGGCGGTAGGAATGAAACAGTTGATTCTTACTGCAAAGCACCACGACGGATTTTGTCTTTGGCCAAGCCAATACACAGAGCACAGTGTAAAAAATAGTCCCTACAAAAATGGAAAAGGGGATGTTGTTGGAGAATTTGTTGCTGCATGTAGAAAATATGGACTCAAAGCGGGGCTGTATCTGTCCCCTTGGGATAGAAACCACAAAGATTATGGCACCCTAGCCTACATAACTTATTATAAAAACCAGTTGGAAGAATTACTTACCAATTATGGACAGATCAACGAAATTTGGTTTGACGGTGCTAATGGTGGAGACGGTTACTATGGTGGGGCCAATGAAATCCGAAAAATAGATCGAGATACTTACTATAGTTGGAAGGACATAGTCACCTTTGTAAAAAATCTACAGCCCAATATCAAAATTTTCTCCGATGCTGGTCCTGATGTTCACTGGATCGGAAATGAAAAAGGATTTGCTGGCTTTACATTTTGGTCTACCATCAACCCAAAAAATCTTACAATTGGCGCCTCAAAAACAGATTATTTAAATACAGGAGACCCGGAGGGAACTAGATGGATTGTAGGACAATGTGATGTTTCGATTCGCCCCGGATGGTTCTACCACGCCAATGAAGATAGCTTGGTTAAAACCCCCCAACAATTGGCTGATATTTACTATAAGTCCGTGGGTAGAAATGCACTGTTGTTACTCAATCTTCCTCCTGATAAAAGAGGACTCATTCACGAAAATGATGTAAAAGCGCTTACCAATTTTAAGTCCATTATCGATGAATCTTTGGAATCAGACTTAGCAAAAGGTCAAAAGGCTTCAGCCAATAATTACAGATTGAATTACTCCAAATTTGATCCAAAAAATACCATTGATGGTGATCCCGACACTTTTTGGGCAACCGATGATAATATTTTTCCTGCTAGCTTGGAAATTGAACTAAGTGAAGGAAGAACTTTTGACCGAGTTTTGGTTCAAGAGCCCATTAAATTAGGACAACGTGTCAGTGAATTTGAAATTGATGTAATGGGAGATGTGAATTGGAACACCATATTTAAAGGGACAACAATCGGTTATAAAAGGATTCTGAGAATTCCCTCTGTTAATACCAAAAAAATAAGATTAAGGATTATAAAAGCCAATAACACTGTTGCTATTTCGAATGTAGAACTTTACAAGTCCTCTACTAGAGAGGTATCACAATAAATTACTTTCCATCATGAAAATTAGACTAATTTTTTTATTAACCCTTAGCTCCATCTTCTCATGTAAACTTGAAGAAGGCGACTTTAAACTGTTACCCCATCCACAAGAATGGGAAATCAACGGCAATAGTCAACTTAGTGTAACAGACCTAAAGCATTATTTCAATCCCTCTGGCATATCTCTTCCTGCGGGAAGTGATTTTTTGAGTGGAGCGACAGCCACCACTGTCAGAGATCAAGCCCAATTGGTTTATATCATTGATCTCGACTTGGAGTTAAAGGCTGAGGGATATCTAATGGACATCAATAACGATCAAATTCAAATCACCGCTAAAGATCAAGCCGGTTTGATATATGGATTAGCTAGTTTAGAACAACTGATGGAAGATGCTGAAGAACAAGAGAAAAAACTCCCTATTTGTCATATAAAAGACTACCCCCTTCTATCCTATCGAGCCATCCATTTAGACATAAAACACCACCGAGAAACTTTGGACTACTATTATGGTTTAATTGACAAGCTAAAAAAGTATAAGATCAATGCGATTATTGCCGAAGTGGAGGATAAAATTAAATATAAAAGACAACCTTTAGTTGGATCATCAGACGCATTGACCATTGAACAATGGCAAAAGTTGAGTGAATACGCTCAAGCACGAAATATCTCTATTTCACCCCTTGTACAAGGTTTAGGACATGCCTCTTTTGTTCTAAAACACAAAGAATACCAATCCTTGAGGGATGATCCAGAAAGCGATTGGGCTTTTAATCCACTCGATCCAAAAACTTATGAAGTACAGTACGATCTGTATCGGGATGCAATAGAGGCACTCCCCCAAGGTAAATACCTGCATGTAGGGGGTGATGAAGTCAAAACCACAGGAAGAAATAGTGGAAAATCGGCCTTAGAATTACAATTACTATGGTTGAATAAAGTGTGTAAATTTGCTGAGGAAGTAGGAAGAATACCCATATTTTGGGATGATATGCCCTTGAAACAGACTAAGGTTTATCGTCCCATAAATCAACCTGAAATGATTAAAGAAAAAGTAGACAGTATTTGGAATGCCAACCAGGAAAATTTGGAGGCCTTTTTACCACAATTTCCCAAAAACTGTATCTATATGCGTTGGAACTACCATAGTCCGGAAGCCTACGGGAACACAAAAGCCATGCAGTGGTTTAGGGATCGTGGGTTGAAAGTAATGGGGGCCACAGCTGGACAGACCAGATGGGTATTGATGCCCCAAAGAGAAGGAAACATGGACAACATTCGTTCTTTTGCCTTATCCTCTATAGAAACTGGGCTAAATGGTCTTTTGTTAACGCTTTGGGACGATGACTCCCCCCATTTTGAATTGTATCATAGGGGTATCATCGCTTTTGCTAATGACACTTGGTCTGGGGATCAATTGAGTAAGAGCGAATTGAAAAGGGCTTACCGTCACCGTGAATTTTCTTACTTACTCTCAACCGATGACTTTGCTTTTATCGATTCATTAGAAAAGCCTGTCGGTCAATGGAAAAATATTTTATTAAAGGGAAACAAAAGAAACTATCAAAAGGAGATGGATCAAGTCGAGGAGGATGCTTTAATCAGTTTGCCTAAAAGTGATGCTCCGGGGCAGTGGAGTATTGATAATAGAAAAAGGCTGGAACTGGCTGAAAAAATGATCCAAAGCTCAAGAAAGATTGCCGAAAAAATTGATCAAATACAGAAGCTCACCAAGAGAAACTCGTTCGCTCTTGAAGTCTATCAAAGGGTTAATGAAATAGTACAGCTCACTCCAAAAATCTTATTGGCGTTAAAACGGTTTGATGAAGCAACAACTGAGGAAGAAAGATTTAAAGAAAAGAAAAGTATTGATCAACTTCAAAAAGATTTTGATGAATTAAGGTCAGCTGTCGAAAAAACTTATGCCAAAACCCGGTTGATCAACAAACCCAAAGACTATATTTTAGACCAAGACCACCATCACCATTTGGCTAATCAGTCCTTGAACTTCGATTGGCAATTTGGGGCGGAAATGCGCATATTTGAAAGGATCAATTCAGAACTAAATTAGATGAGAAAAAATTTGACTGAAGTCATTGAAAAGAAAATTCAGAAGTAAAAAATTGAGATAAAAAATCTATCATGATACAATCTTATAAAAAGAATTTTAAAACAGAAGAGCAGTATGACACCATTATCATTGGATCAGGCATTGGCGGACTCACCACTGCAGCCTTTTTGTCCAAAGAAGGCCAAAAAGTATTGATATTAGAACGTCACTATACTGGTGGAGGATTTACACATGTATTCAAAAGAAATGGTTATGAGTGGGATGTTGGGATTCATTATATCGGTGAGGTACAGCGACCTAACAGCGCCATAAGAAGAATGTTCGATTATATTACCGATGGCAACTTAAAGTGGGCAGATATGGGAAGGGTTTATGACCGTATCATTATTGGAGACAAAGAGTACGAATTTGTAAAAGGAGTAGAAAATTTTAAACAACAATTAATTGAATATTTCCCAAAGGACAAGGATGCCATTAACCAATATGTAGATTTAGTTTTTTCAGTTGTCAAATCAATGGGTTCCTATTACAGCTCCAAAGCCCTCTCTCCTTTTCTTTCTAAGTTGTTGGGAGGGAGAATGAGAAGAAAATATCTGGAATACGCCAATAAAACTACCTATGAAGTTCTAAAATCTATCACCAAAAACGAAGACCTTATCAAAGTGTTAACAGGACAATACGGGGATTATGGACTTCCACCCAAACAAAGTAGTTTTGCCATGCACGCTACGGTAGCAAGGCATTATTTTAATGGAGGCAGTTTTCCTATTGGAGGATCATCACAAATTATTGAAACCATTGATCCAGTAATCGAAAAAGGTGGGGGAACTATTCTAATCAATGCAGAAGTCGATCAAATCCTTATTAAAAAAAACAAAGCAATAGGAGTGCTTATGAATGACGGAAAAAAAATTTTTGCAAATAATGTTGTAAGTAGTACAGGAATTTTTAATACCTATGAAAAACTCATTCCCCCACCAGTATCCCAAAAATACCAATTGAACCAAAAACTCGAAAAAGTAAGGCCATCTGTGGCGCATGCCTGTTTGTATTTAGGACTTAAAGGCAGTCCAGAGAAACTCAAATTACCGAAAAATAATTTGTGGGTATATCCAGAAAAAGGAGATCATGATACCATCGTTGAGAACTATCTCTCTGACCCTAAAGCCCCTTTTCCTGTCGTCTATATTTCTTTTCCTGCTGCCAAAGACCCAAGCTGGTCTGAGCGCTATCCCGATCGAAGTACCATTGATGTCATTACCCTTTTACCGTTTAATTTGGTAAAAGAGTGGCAGGGCACCCAATGGATGAAAAGAGGTAAAGAGTATGAGGAATTAAAAGAGAAAATGTCCCAGAGACTTTTAGAAACATTATATCATCAGTTACCGCATCTCAAAGGAAAAATTGATCACTATGAACTCTCAACTCCATTAACCACCCAAAATTTTGTGAATTACAAAAAAGGTGAAATATATGGTATAGATCATACTCCCCAGCGATTTAGACAAAAGTTTCTTCAACCCCGAACACCAATAAAAAATTTTTATCTTACAGGTCAGGATATCATATCCGCCGGAGTGGGTGGCGCTCTGTTTTCGGGCGTAGTCACCGCATCTGTCATGCTAGGCAAAAACTTGGTTAAAATGGTTTATAACGTCAAGACCTAGATACTATAATATGTAATCAGAGGAAACAAAATTAGACTCATTAGAGTTGAGCAAAGTTTCTAGGATTTCATTATTATAGGGGTTATCTTTAGAAGCAACGAAAGATCTTATTGAGAAGGATCTTAAGGCATCATAAACACTTAGTGTACTAACAGCAGAGTTTTTTCTACCAGTAAAAGGATAAACATCTGGTCCTCTTTGACAGGCACTGTTGAGATTCACCCGACAAACTAAGTTTGCCAAGATATCTATGAGTGGTCCGATTTTTCGAACGTCCCTTCCAAATAAACTCACTTGCTGGCCGTAATCAGAGGCGGCCATAGCATCCAATGGCTCATTAATGTCTTTGTAAGGTATGATTGGAATCACAGGTCCAAATTGTTCCTCATGATAAAGGTTCATGGAGTCGTTAACAGGATACATTACCGCAGGGTAAATATAATTATCTGTCATCTCTCCTCCTTTTTCATTCATTACTTTAGCGCCTTTGGACACAGCATCGTCAATTAATTCTTTGACATATTTAGGCTTATTTGGTTCAGGTAGTGGTGTTAAAAAAACATCTTTATTCCAAGGTAGTCCATAATTTAAGTTGTCAACTGCTTCAGAAAATTTTTTATTAAACTCATTGATAATAGACTGGTGGACGTATAGAACTTTGAGTGCAGTACAACGTTGTCCATTATAAGAGAGGGTTCCAGAAATACATTCTTTAACAGTATGATCTAAATCGGCATCGGGTAAAATTACCCCAGGGTTTTTAGCCTCTAAACCCAGTACCAAACGGAGTCTGTTTTTGTTGGGATGCTCGTCTTGTAAAGCCACAGCAGATGAACTATGACCAATAAGGGCTAATACATCCACATGTCCTGTTTTCATGATTGGTTGCGCTATTTTTCTTCCTCTACCAAAAAGTATGTTTACCACACCTGAAGGGAAACACTCTTGAAATGCCTCAAGCAATGGTGTAATTAAAAGTACTCCATGTTTGGCAGGTTTGAAAACAGCCGTGTTCCCCATAACAATGGCTGGAATCAATAAACAAAAGGTTTCATTAAGCGGGTAGTTGTATGGGCCTAAACACAATACAACCCCCAAAGGACTTCTTCTGATATGAGCATGTATTCCACCTTCCTTTTCAAACTTGGCACTCTTTTGATCTAACTTTTTATAGGCATCTATGGTGTCGTATATATAATCTACAGTTCGATCAAATTCCTTTTGTGAATCATTTAATGTCTTACCAATTTCCCACATTAATAATTTGACAATTTCCTCACGGTGC
>PAHA01000019.1 GCA_002711215.1 Flavobacteriaceae bacterium | reverse complement strand
TTGAGAAAAGGTAGCGTTGGTTTGAATGGCTTCCACTTTAAGAAAATATATTTAAGAAATGCTCTTATTTGAGTTGGAAAAAGTATAGTGACACAGATTTTTTAAAAAAAATAGATATGCCAATGGGAATCATCTCAAATTTTAATTCCTCTCTTAAAAAAAAATTAAACTTTTTTTTTGGCGATATATTCTCTCATGTATTTGTTTCAGAGGAGATTATGTTATCAAAACCTGACCCTGAATTTTATAATTTTGTCATAGATTCACTCAATTGTAAACCTAATCAAATACTTTATGTTGGCGATTCAATTAAATTAGATATTGAACCTGCTAGTAAATTAGGAATAAATACTTTATTAATTGACAGACAGAATTTTTACTCAAAGAACGATTTCTTAATCAGCAATCTTGAGGAAATAAAAAATTACTTATAAATATTAGATGGTAATTTGATAAATGATTATACCCTACAATTTTGAATTATCTTGTGGAGTGTTTAACTCAAAAAAATTCTTTTTACATGGCTTGGAAAGAAAATAATCCAAATTTTAAATGAAAATAGCACATTTAACTACCCATACTTCTGGGGGTGCAGGTTCCCTGGCTTATAATATTTTTAAAGTATCAATTAAAAGGAAAGATCAAACAAACATATTAATTTCAACCGAAACAGTAAGGTTTAATTTTATATTACTAATCTATTTATCTTTTTTAAATCGCCTATATGACCTAGTTTATTCAATCTTAGGATTATTTAAACTGGTTGATGAGAAACATTTATTCTTTGGCCTATTTCCTTCATTTCCCTTTAAAAAGAAGTTTGAAAAGGAAACATCTAATGTTGATTTCTTTTTTATATACTGGATCTCAAGATTTTACGATTCGTGTGATTTGAGGAAATTAAAAATAAAAAATCCAAAAGCAAGATTTATATTTTTTAACACAGACGAAGCTCCGTTAACTGGTGGTTGTCATTACAAGTTTGCATGTAAAAATCACGAAAATTCATGTGTAGAGTGCCCAGCAGTTAATTCTCATCTTATTAAAAAAAAAATATTAAAAGAGTTTCAAAATAAAGTAAATACATATAGTGATTTAAAACCAAAGTTTATTTTGCCATCTTCAAAATATTTTTCTGAGTTTCAAAATTCAGTTTTATTAAAAAACCACAACTATATAATTAAGCCTTATGGAGCATATTTTAAAGAGGAGTTGAAAGATTACATAAAAAAAAGAAAGTCATTCCTTAATAGAAATGGGAGTAAAATTAATTTACTTGTCAGATCAAGCTATGAGCCAAGAAAAGGGTGTAAATTAATTTTAGATACAATTAAAAAGTTGTCAATTGATAGTAGTCCTCAATTGGATAGGTTAGAATTACATGTCATTGGAGATAATTATCTAGTTGAAAACGGAATTAGTAAAATGATTAAGACTCTATCTCATGGTATTGTAAATAGGAACAGGCTTTTTGATCTCTACGCTGAATGTGACGTTTTTATAGTTACATCAAAGGAGGACTCAGGGCCCATAATGATCAACGAATGTTCTGGATTAGGTGTGTATATTTTGTCAACTGATGTGGGTGTTGCTTCCGACTTGATTAATAATGATAATGGAAAAATATATGATCGAAATTCAGAATCTCTTATTGAANCAATTAAAAGCTTAAATATTAATAATATTCGAAATTTTTCCAAATGTCATTTAAATTCTGAAGATTTANATCATTTAACTTTTGAAAAATTTTATGAGGAAATAATTAACGAAATAATCTNATGAAAAGATACATCGTTTTAGAGGGACTTTTTGATTACGAGACTTTATCCAAAAACAAAACACTTTCTGCAGCGGTAACAAGGTGGCTAAGAGNTTTTCTCTCTGAAGTAAATTATGTTTTTGTTGGTCATGAATANTCCAGNGTNTGGCCTTTGGGGAAAATGATTTTTAAATCAAAAAAATCAAAAAAAGGTTTTATTTTNGGTTATTTAAACNTTTATATATTCAGAAAAATTTNTCTNTTTANAAGCTATTTNTTTAAAGTATATGGTGTTTTAANAAACTCTTCTTTTCAGGATACTTTAGTNATNCACAGCTGTTTGGATTATAAAAATAAACTTACNGTTCAAATTTTAGTNGCAAAACTNTTTAAAAAGTTTCGNGGTATTAATNTAATTTGTNTAGTAGGAGATGGTTATGAACCAGATGGATTTGACGCGTACTTTTTCGTTTCCTATCATACTTACTGTCTTGCTAAACAAAAAAATAAATTTTTATTTGAAGGAGTTGTTGANAATCAAAACATTCAAAAAGAGACTTTATNGGATCNAAAAAATCCCTCTANAAAAATTCAGTTAATGTACAGTGGAGCGATTGACGGTCATGTTTCATTGGAAAATCTTGTAAAGGCTTTACAGGAGCAAAAATTCATTAATAGATACGAACTTATAATNACAGGGATATGTAATGATNATAGTCTAANAGATTATTTTAATTCTTTCAGTAATNTTAAATATCTAGGTTTTTTGAAAGACAAAGAGCTTNATCTTNNAGCNCAACAAGTAGATGTNTTTATAAATCCAAGAAGAATTAATTTTTTACCAAATGAATTNAATTTTCCCTCTAAACTTTTATTTTATATGCAATTTGATAAACCAATTATCTCTTCNGTGACTAAAGGAGTAAGTCCATTTTTTCTAGANTTTTTATTGCCAATTGAAGGNGATAAAAAGAAAGATTNTATAAATGCTATTNATAATTTTAATAATTTANCCCANANAGAGATTGAAAATNNTCTCAAAAAACAAAAGGAATTAAANNTTAATTTNTCCAAAAANAATGCATCAANTCTNTTATTAAAATTTTAAAAANATANAAGTTAAAATGAACTGATCTAATTATAATAATTCGTCANTANCAAATTTTAATACTTAGATAATNATAAACTTTATAATCTNATAANGAAAAGATTTTTNATNTTTTATANGNAAAAATGTTTTTTTGTTTAANATNNAAATTAATACAATNAAATTAAATGAATGTAGAATTTAAAATTTNACTAAACTTTCTGAATTAACCTACAGGTATAATCAATGTAATGCATNAGTGGTTTTTTTTCTTTAAAATATTCATCAACAGCTTTTCTAGCTCCCTCAAAATGACCATAATCGTCTATAATTAGAATNCCCCCTTTAGAGAGCAGNGGGTACAAAATTTCAAGTTCAGTTCTAGTACTTTNATAAAAATCAGTATCAAGTCTCATTAAAGAAATTTTTTCAGGAATGTTTTTTTTATNCATCAATGTTTTCTCNACCATTCCTTCTATAAATTTAATTTTATCCAATTTAGAACCTAGAATTTTTAANTTAGAAATAACCTCATTTTTTTTCGGGTACCCATAAATATTTTCATANTNNTTTATAACCATTTCTGTTATTTGTATGCCTCTAAAATCAATATCATATTCAGATGGAATACTCATNCCATCATATGTATCATAAGCNTAAATCTTTTTNTTNGAANTGTTGATTCTTAAATATTCATCCATTAATCCAATACATCCCCCTTTCCAAACACCGCATTCTAANACATCACCATCAATNTTTTTATTNAATATATANTCTAAACTTTTTAATAGNCTCCACATTCTAGTTTCATTTGTCATAGAAAATTTTAGATATTTATTAATTAGCTCTTGCTCNTTCAATGTTGATTCTATNGGAAANAATGGAAGCCCTGAGTCAAGATTTGAAATTTTAAAACCAAAAANACCAAGAAATCTATTTATTAAATTTTTTATAATTTTCNTCATTTATTATATGAAACAATTAAACTTATTTATACTTTTTNANAATCAAAGATATCCAGCTTTNTTATATAAATTTNATANTTTTTNNTAAATAAATAATTACNATGAAGGTTCCATTTAATAGGCCANCAATNATTGGAAATGAGCTTAACTACATTTCAGATGCAATTAAAAAAGGGCATATNTCTGGAGANGGATTTTANACAAAAGCCTGTCATAGTTGGTTTGAAAAAAATTATAAAACAAAATGCGCATTACTTACACATTCAGCTACTGCTGCCCTAGAGATGGCAGCAATTTTATGTGATTTTGAAATAGGAGATGAAATTATCATCCCTTCCTATACATTTGTCTCAACTGCAAACGCATTTTGTTTAAGGGGTTATATACCACGTTTTGTGGATGTGTCAATGGAAGACCTCAATATAAATGTTTCAAGTATTCAAGCTTCTATCAATGAAAAAACAAAAGCAATTATAGTTGTTCATTATGCAGGATTTTCTTGTGATATGGACAAAATCATGAAGCTTGCTAAAATAAACGGGTTAATTGTTATTGAAGACGCTGCACAAGCTTTTGGAACAAAATACAAAGGGAAGCTTTTGGGAACAATTGGGCATTTTGGTTGTCTGTCCTTCCACGAAACAAAGAATATTAATTGTGGTGAGGGGGGAGTGCTCTTTATTAATGATGAAAAATATATAGATAGGGCTGAAATTATTAGAGAAAAAGGAACCAACAGAAAAAAATTTTATAAGGGACTCGTAGACAAGTATACCTGGGTGGATATTGGAAGTTCTTATTTACCTTCCGACATATTATCTGCATACTTATTTGCACAGTTAGAAAATAGTGAAGAAATTTTACAAAAAAGAAAAGCGATTTTTAATTCATATTACGAATTACTCCATGAGACCCTTACAAAACTTCAAATTATCTACCCAAAAACAATTAAAAATGATGAAGGTAATGGACATATTTTTTATTTAATCTTTGATGAGAAAAAGCAAAGAGATACTTTTATATATCAAATGAAATCATTTGGAATAGGATGTGTATTTCATTACACACCACTTAATCAATCGGAATTCTACAGTGGATTCGCAAATCTAAAGTCTCAATGTCCAAATACAGAATTTATCTCTGATAGAATTGTAAGATTACCAATATGGATTGGAATTGAACCTCACATAAAATTCATTTCTGATTCTATTCTTAAAGAATTAAATAATAGAATTTACAGCAAGAAATAAATTGACAGACAAACCACTAAAAATTTTTTCTATTGAATTGGAACTAGCTCCTTATAAATTTGATCTATGGAATGAATTTACAAATTCTGGAAAATTCAATATTACTGCTTTTTTTACTGAGGAAAAAAATTATGAAAAAGATGCCTCTCACAATTATTTATCTTTTCCCAAAGCTAACTTCATTTTTTCAGTAGAATCAGGAAAAACAATAAAATCTAAATTATTTTCTATATTCTTCATTTTAAAAAATGTTTTAAAACATAAGTATGATTATGTATACATTGCCGGATACAACNATTTNGTAACTTTTACTTCGGTCTTATTCTGTGTTCTATTGAGAAAAAAATTTCTAATGAAAACAGATATGATTGTATTTAGGGAAGGGAATTACATAAAAAATT
Source organism: Flavobacteriaceae bacterium (assembly GCA_002711215.1). Taxonomy (GTDB): domain Bacteria; phylum Bacteroidota; class Bacteroidia; order Flavobacteriales; family Flavobacteriaceae; genus UBA8316. The sequence continues at coordinate 2,419 of PAHA01000019.1, read as the reverse complement.
TAATAAAAAAAAATATCCTAAAGAGTGCCTATAGAGCTCTGGTTTGTAACCTTTTATTTAGTGACCAGAAATTTATTGAAAGACAACGAAACATTTTTCAATTTCCTTACTATGTCAGTACACAAAGATTACTTAATGACGAGCCTAAATATAAACCCCCATGGTTGAATGATTTGTTAAACAAAGACAAAATAATCATCTTTGTTAGTTCAAGGTTGATTCCTAGAAAGGGATGTGATATTTTGTTAAAAGCCTTCAATAAGCTTGAAAGAATTAATAATGTTATATTATTAATTGAAGGTGATGGAAGTGAATATGATTCATTAAATGAATTCATACAAAATAATGACTTAAATGATTACGTAAAATTATTAGGATTTAGTCAATATAAAATGCACTCTTGGTTAATTCGAAATAGTGATATAGTTATAGTGCCATCGCATGAGGATAATTGGGGGATAGTTGTTGATGAAGGTCTTAAGCTAAATAAGATGGTAATTTCAACCTATGCTACTGGCTCGGCAGTAACTCTAATTGAAAATGGTGTTAACGGTTACTTGTACGAATCATCCAATTCTGGGGAGTTAACCAAACTAATGGATCACTGCATTACAAAAGCTAGAAGTAATAAAGCAGAGCTTCCAAAAGGAAATTTGTCACAAGAAATTAAATTTAGTATCAAATTTCATCAAAACTTGATTGCTCTTAGTTAATTTATTTAACTTATTTTAAGAGAATTATACAATTTAATGGTTAATTTAAAAGAGTATTTTTAGTAAATCATCAATTTTATTGTCAATTTTTAATATTGAATTTCCAATATTTTCGTCCTTCAAAGCCTTTTCAAATGCAGAGATAAGTGAACTTTCAGATTTGGGATTAATAAATATAGAAGGTTCACAAATACTGTTTACATAATCTANGTCAGGNGCAATCAANTTACAATTTGTCAAAATCCCCTCAATAATACCCAATCCAAAGCTTTCGTGTAATGAAGGAAAAATTAGGTATTTTGATTGATTAAAATATTTGAAAATCTCTTTTCTTGGAACAAAACCTATATTTTTAATTTTATAGCCATTTGATTTTAAATCTTTTATTTTTTTATAAAGATCAATATCACTTTTTGGAATTGTTAAAATTAGTTCCCCAGTCTTATTTTTATCGTAAAACTTTTTAAAAGCACTTAAAAGTAAATGATGATTCTTATGAGGATAGCCAAGAGAAGGATAAAAAAAGGAAAATATTTTTTTTACTCTAGAAGTTTTAATGTCTGGATAAAACGGAATAATATTTAACTTTTTTTCCTCGCATTTATATCTTTTGAGGAATTTTCTCATCATATTCTCAGTTTGAAGAATGAAATAATCACTGTTTCCTATCAAAAATTTTATATAAGTTCTCTTTAAGACAAAATGAAAGTTTTTTAATCTAAAACTTAAGTCGTCAACATAATTGGGTTGGTGAAAATATGTAAATACAAGTTGATTTCGACACTTAATCGTTGGAGGAACATTTCCAAAACATAAGATCTTAGAAAATTTGTATTTATTTTTTCTATAGAAAGAGTAACGAGTTATACCAAAACAAGATAAATGAGTGTGTTTGAATTTATTTAAAAGCGTTTTAGGAAGTACACATCTTTTATCTAACAGAACAAAACAACTATTGTTTAATTTTCTACCAATTATTTCTTTGAGTAAAAACTCTAACAAAATTTTAGCACCTCCATTATTGACATAAATCGAATCTATTAAAGTCATATTTTATTAATTTAGCTCAAATTAACAACATGTACAAAGGTAAACTTTTAGTCACAGGTGGAACAGGTTCTTTCGGGAACGCCTTTCTAAATAAAACCCTTGAAAAAGGAAATTTCGATGAAATCCGAATCTTTTCACGTGACGAAAAAAAGCAAGACGATCTTAGGAAAAAATTGAAAAATCCTAAGGTTAAATTCTATATTGGTGATGTGCGCGATGTTAATTCGTTAAGAAACGCTATGCATGGAATAGATTACATCTTTCACGCAGCAGCATTAAAGCAAGTACCTTCATGTGAGTTTTTTCCTTTAGAAGCCGTCAAGACCAATATACTTGGGACAGAAAACGTATTGTCGTGTGCTGCTCAAGAAGCGGTAAAGAAAGCAGTAATTTTAAGTACTGATAAAGCTGCCTATCCAATAAACGCTATGGGAATGAGTAAAGCTTTGATGGAAAAAGTAATGATTGCTCAATCCAGATTGTTAGATACTAACAAAACTGTCTTTTGTGGAACCCGTTATGGAAACGTTATGGCCTCCAGAGGATCAGTTATTCCTCTATTTATTGAGCAAATAAAACAAGGAAAGTCATTGACCTTGACCGAACCTGATATGACACGTTTTATGATGACTTTGGATCATGCAGTTGAATTGGTT
>PAHA01000018.1:37116-72692 GCA_002711215.1 Flavobacteriaceae bacterium | reverse complement strand
CAGAAAAAATATTAGGAATAAAAACTTATGAGCCTAAAGATATATTTTCTTCAAAATTATAGGGATATTAACCTCGACAAGCTCTTGTATTTTTAACAATTTCTTATTAAAAAAAAACAGTTCAAGTTTATAATTATAAATTTTTTAAATACTTTTTTTCGCCTTTAATTTATTATTTTACAATAAAATTTTTTTAATGCAAACTATAAAGTTTCTCCCTCTTTTATTGTCAGGATTTATATCAGGTATTATTTTTTATCAGTCACTGATGATTGCCCCTTCCATAAATAAACTACTTAATGATCAAGATGCGAGTTTATATCTAAGATACATTTGGCCTAAGTTCTTTATAATTATAGGAATATTATCTCTATTCAGTTTTACTTGTATTTTGATATTTAATTCTAATCAAAATACAGCTAAAATTTTATCTATTTTATCTGCTTTCTTTATGTTAATTAGCTATATCGCTATACCATACATGAACCAAGCTAAAGACTATTTAAAAGAAAGCACATTCAATATTCTACATTCAGGTAGTATTATATTAACTGTAGTAACATTATTAATGAACCTTTCAATTTTTTTTTCATGGAAATATTAAGTAATTGAAAAAAGTATTTTTAGATCTTATTATTTTTCATACATTAAGATAATCTCAGATATCTTAAATATTTCTGTAGATGTTACCAATTTTTACTGAATCTTCTTAAAAGGAGAAAACTCCATGGTCTAAATTTGTCTGATTTTAACTATTTTTTGCATCTAGGTTATATCAAATTATAAACCCAGCCTGTCTATTATTGAAAAAGACCGTTCTTCAAAATCAACCTTTTTATCAGATAAAATGATAGTTTGGACACTATCTAACTTAAACATCAATCACTATAAATACTGATCCTTTAACGATGGAAAATCCTATTGTAATATAAGCTAAAAGAATTAAACATTTTTTTTTTTGCTTGTAATTGAACTATAATTGTAATGAAATAATTTGTACATACAACTTTTATAGTTGTTGTTACTACCATTTATGTTTTTTTTAAATGATGACACCGTTTCTTTACATATTTTTTACAACATTTCTTTTGGAAATTAATGCCCAAAGCAAATTTCAATTTCAAAAAATAAATCCTAAAATGAATTCATTGACTTTTGAAAGGACAGTGAGTGATGATATCGAAACGCTGGAAATGGTTGAGTTTTTGAAAAAGATTAACTCTGAGGGTAATCCTCAAATGTACTATCACTGGAATAAAAAGTTAGCTGAATATTATAAAAATAAATTAAGTCAATCTCCAAAGAAAGACAATTTCAAAATTTGGCTTAATTACAGCCATCAGTTGCTTTTATCTGGGCAAAATCAATTATGTATTGATGAAATAGAAAAAAAAATAATAAAAGATAAATTGTCATATGACACACTATTACTTGTGGCTTTACCAGTTATGGAAATATTGGGATTGGCTTATTTAAGACTTGGTGAACAAGTAAATTGCACAAATAATCATAATGAGTACTCTTGTATTTTACCACTTGTTGAAAAAGGTCAACACAAGTCAAAAGTAGGTTCTAAAAAAGCTATTGAAATTTTCTCCAAAATCCACAGTATGTATCCAAATCAAAAATACATATGGTTACTTAATTTAGCTCACATGACACTTGGGGATTATCCTGAAAACGTGCCTAAAGATTATTTGATTGACTATCATAAAAATATTAATAATAAAAGTATAACTCCTTTCAGGGAAATAGCCTCCTACCTTGGCATTGATGTTAATGGTTTGTCTGGTGGTGTGAGTTTAGAAGATTTCAACAATGATGGGTTTGTAGATATTTTTGCCACATCATATGGTATGGGGGATCAATGTAAATTATTCATTAATACAGGTGAGGGATTTAAAGATTTCACTACAGAAGCTGGTTTAAATGGAATTGTAAGTGGTCTAAATTGTTTACACGCTGATTATAACAATGATGGATATGTTGATATTTTAATTTTGAGAGGAGCTTGGCTTGGCTCAAATGGCAATCATCCGAATTCTCTTTTAAAAAACAATGGTGATGGAACATTTAGTGATGTCACAAAATCAGCTGGTTTATTATCGTTTCATCCAACCCAAACGGCCTCATGGGCAGATGTAAATAATGACGGATACCTTGATCTTTTTATTGGAAACGAATCAAAACCCAATCAATACAACCCTTGTGAGCTATTCATTAATCAAGGTAATGGTAAATTTTTAGAGCAATCAAAAAAATACAACCTAGATCAAATCAATGGATTTGTTAAAGGAGTTGCATTTGGAGATATTAATAATGATCAATGGCCTGATCTGTTTATTTCTGTTTTAGGTGGAAAAAACTTGTTATTTAAAAATGAATTTGGAGTTTTTAAAGATATAACAGATTATGCAGGTGTTGAGGAACCATTTTACAGTTTTCCGTGTTGGATTTGGGATGTTAATAATGATGGGTACAATGATATTTTTGTGGCAAGCTATGATTCAAGAAATCTCATAAATCTTGCTACAGATTTTTTAAGAGAAATAGAGGGTAAGAATGTAGATTCAGAAAAATCAAAATTATTTATTAACAACGGAAATGAAACATTCACAGAAAGCAGTGTTGATTTTAATATTGATATTAGTATGTACGCAATGGGTTCAAATTTTGGAGATATTGATAATGACGGCTGGTTGGATTTTTATATTGGAAACGGTTCGCCTGAATTAACATCAACTATACCCAACAGAATGTTTAGAAATTTAGACGGAAATCAATTCGAAGAGGTAACCTTAGCTGGAAGGTTTGGTCATATTCAAAAAGGACACGCGGTAGGATTTGCAGACCTTGATAATGATGGGGATCAAGATATATATGCTGTTATGGGTGGAGCATTTGAAGGGGATACATACCCCAACGTTTGTTTTGAAAATCCTTCTTCGAAGAATAATTGGGTGGTTCTTAAATTAATCGGTGAGTCCTCAAACCGAAGTGCAATTGGATCGTTTTTAAAAATTGAACTAGACAATGGGAGAAAGATTTACAGAACAATAGGTACTGGTGGTAGTTTTGGCTCGAGTTCTTTGCAATCAGAAATAGGATTAGGTAATTGTAAATCAATTAAAAAAATCTCAATTAATTGGCCAAGTGGTAAAACTCAGGTTTTAACTGATTTAGAGCCCAACAAAAAATATGAGATTTTCGAAAACAAAAATACTCCATATCAATCTCAATTCAATAAATTATTATTTGCTAAAAATTTTAATCATTCTCATCATTAAAAACTAAACGTAAATTTGTGAAATTAAAAGCTCATTAGTATGAATTATATTGATATATTTTTTAAAAAAATAATAACGGTTTTAATTCTGTTTGTATTTAAGTTAAATGCACAACAAATTTCGTTAGCTTCTCCTGATAATTTAATAGATATTCAAATAAACGTGTCCAAAGAATTGACTTTTCAAGTTTTTTTAAACAAAAAAGAGGTTATTGATAAAGTCATTATCGGTTTGGAAACAAGCGATGGGAGAACTTTTGGAACTCAAGCCAAACTAATTTCAAAAAGTAAAAGGTTTTTAAAAGAAACTATGATAGTTGAAATCCCAAATAAAGATAAAAAAATTGAATCGGTATTCAACGAATTAAAAATGAGTTTTAGTGGAAGTTATCAATTGATATTTCGTGCCTATAATGATGGTATAGCTTATCGTTTTGTGGACAACAAAAAGAAACCGAAAAATATTATCTATGAGCAGATGGATTTAAATTTCCCCGAGAGTAGTAATACTTTTTTCCCTTGGGAAGAATCTACCTACTCGCACAACGAACGCTTATACAATAGAACAGCAATTTCAAATCTAAATGACAATGACTTTTGCAGTTTACCGGTGCTCTTTTCCACCAAAAATGGAAAAGTATTGTTTTCGGAAGCTTCCCTTTATGATTACCCTGGGATGTTTTTGGAGAAAAAATCAGACAACAGCCTAACTTCAAAATTTCCAAATTATGTACTCAAAGCAATTCCGGCGGGATCTCAGAATTCATCTGACGAAACGCTTCACTTTGGAGAGGAGGGCTCGGATCGAACTCAAGACATTGTTGAGGAAGCAAACTATATTGCCCAAACAAAAGGGAGTAAGGCCTTCCCTTGGCGAGTATTTATTATCTCTCATGATGACAGAACTTTTGTAGAAAGTAATCTAATAACCCAACTTTCTGGAAAATCTAAAATTACCGATACCTCATGGATTAAACCAGGAAAAGTAGCTTGGGACTGGTGGAATGCCAACAATGTCTATGGAGTAGATTTTAGATCTGGTATCAATCAGGAGACCTATAAATACTATATCGATTTTGCTTCAGAAAATAATATTGAATTTATTCTATTGGATGAAGGTTGGACCAAATCCACTACAGAGGTTTATCAGGCCAATCCAAAAATTGATATTGTCGAATTAATCCAGTACGCAAAATCCAAAAATGTTGGAGTAATCCTATGGGTATTGTGGAAGCCGCTTAATGAAGACACAGATGGCTTGTTAAAATTGTATTCTTCATGGGGCGCAACGGGAATCAAAGTTGATTTTATGCAAAGAAACGACCAGTATATGGTTCAGTCTTATGAAAAAATTGCTGAGATCGCCTCTAACTACAAAATGACAGTTGATTATCACGGGGCGTTTAAACCCTCAGGAATAGAGAGGAAATGGCCAAATATTTTAAGTTATGAGGGGGTAATGGGCAACGAACAAAACAAGTGGCGCGTGGATCACTTTCCCTATTCAGATGAACCCTACCCGGTGAGTCCAGAGCACAACCTCACCCTTCCCTTTATTAGAATGGTAGCTGGGGCTATGGATTTTACCCCTGGTGCTATGACCAATATCAATCGTTATGATTACAAATGGTCTCCCAACGACACCAGCCCTGCTGGGTTTGATTCTCAAGGCAATCCACTTGAGACAAAAGACAATATGCACGCCTTCAATACAAGACCAATGGCTTTGGGAACCCGAGCGCATCAAGTAGCCATGTATACTGTGTTTGAATCTCCCTTACAAATGTTGTGTGACTCCCCCACAATTTATAAAAAAGAACAGGAAACGGTTGATTTTATAACTCAAATCCCTACTACTTGGGACGAGACGGTTGTCCTAGAAGCTTCCGTATCAGACTATATTATTATCGCCAGAAAAAAAGGAAACAATTGGTATTTGGCAGGGATGACAGATTGGACACCGCGAAAATTCGAAATCGACTTACACTTCTTGGAACAAGGAATTGATTACAAAGCTCAGATTTATGAGGACGGGATTAATGCAGACAGAAATGCGATGGATTATAAACTTCAAAAAAAGGTTATCAATAAAAACACAAAACTTAATGTTTCTATGTCTGATGGAGGAGGGTTCTCTATCATATTTGAATTCCCAAAGAATGGGTAATTGTAAAGAATTATTCATATAATACTTTTAAATGATACCAAACCGTAACGCGACTGGAATTCTAGTTAAATCGCCAGGACGAATAAACCTTATTGGAGAACATATCGACTACAATGGTGGCTATGTTTTGCCTGCAGCTATAAATCTTAAGGTAAGTCTGAAAATTTACAAAACCGAAAATACATATTGTACAATAAGCTCAAAGCATGGAGGAACATTCGGCTTCGATATTCAACAACCTCTTGAAATTAGTTCTACTCATTGGGAAAACTATGTACTGGGGGTGATAGACGGTCTTCTGAAAAAACGCCCTAATCAATTGGGTGGGTTTGAATGCAGTATTTCGAGTGAGCTACCGATAGGTGCTGGAATCAGCTCCTCTGCCGCTCTAGAATGTGGCGTAGCAAAAGGATTGAATCATTTGTTTGATTTAAATCTCTCCGATATTGAACTTATTGAAATCTCACGAATGGCCGAACACAACTATGTAGGCAACAAATGCGGAGTGATGGATCAATTTGCGGTAACCATGGGGCAAAATAATAAATTGCTGATACTAAATTGTAAAAGTCTAGAGTATCAGCTCATTGATGCTGATTTTTCGACCTTCAAGATTGTATTGCTCAACTCAAATGTATCTCACAACCTCGTCTCAAGTGAATACAATACCCGACGTGCAGAATGTGGACAAGCACTAAAGATTATTCAGGAGCAACATCCCAATTTTGATTTCCTTGCCGATGTGCCAGAGACCATCATTGAATCTTTAAAAGAAAAATTGCCCGGAAAAGTTTATCAACGCGCCTTGTATGTATCTCGCGAAAATGCAAGAACACTAAAAGCAGCATCACTGATGCAAGAAGGGAAAATTGAAAGTTTTGGAGCACTGATGTATCAAACCCACGAGGGCTTATCTAAATACTATGAAGTGAGCTGTCCCGAGTTGGATTTTTTGGTTGGTCTGACACTAGACCTTCCCCAAGTGGTTGGTAGTAGAATGATGGGAGGTGGTTTTGGTGGGTGTACCATTAACCTCGTCAAAGAAGACTTTGTCCAAAACTTAATTGATATGGCTCAGATGCAATACAAAAAAGAATTTGACATTGAACTCACCCCCATTTTAGTAGAAACTTCTAGTGGTGTAGAAATAACAAATTCCTGATATTACATGGACCTCAAAAATACTCCCCACAGAAGAAAGAATGTAATTACAGGGGATTGAATTCTGGTTTCTCCCCACCGTACCAAACGACCTTGGAAGGGCAAAAAAGACAAACCTCAAGAAATAAAAATAAAAGCTTATGATTTAGGTTGTTATCTGTGTCTGGGAAACGAACGCGCAGGAGAAGTGAAAAATCCCGTGTATAAAGGTTTATGTTTTTAAAATGATTTTGCAGCACTATTGGAAAATCCTAATGCATTAATTAATGACAGATTGTTTGAGGCAGAAAGTGAATCGGGTATTTGCAAAGTAATATGCTATTCCCCAAACCACGGTCTTACTCTCACGCTTGCGGAGTTGAAAGCCATAGATCAATTGATCAGAATGTGGTAAAAAGAATACATCGAATTGATTAAATACCCAGACCTAAACTACGTTCAAATTTTTGATAATAAAGGGGCAATTATGAGATGTTCTAACTTCCACCCACCACCGACAGATATGGTCACGACGTTCCATCCCCGCAAGAATTATAAAAAATAGTGATTCATCAAAAAGAACACTGGGGTCGTCGCGATTCTAGTTTATTGGGTGAGAATCTCAATCAGGTGGCTTTAACTGATCAAAGGATTGTATTAGAAAACGATATTTTTGTTGCCATGATATCCTACTGATCAGTATGGCCTTATGAGACCAAGTTTGTTCCAAAAAAGCACCGGGCTTGTATTACAGATTTATTAGCAAAAGAGGTCACTGACTATGCAGATGTACTGAGAAATTGACCATTCGCTATAATAATCTTTTCGAAACATCATTTCGCTAATTTACTGGAATACATCAAACACCAACTAATGGAGAAAACAATCAATATTGACATATGCATATATCCTTTTACCTAGATTTATTGCGTTTCGCAGAAGTAAAAAAATTTATTGTAGGGTAAAAGATGTTTGCCAATCCCAAACATGATGTCAAAGCTAAATAAGTGGCTCAACGGTTAAAAGAATGTTCAGAGATTAACTACCTGGAAGCTTATAATTACTGTAAACACTATTAAAAAGTAATTTATACTTAGCCCAATCCTAATCCTCCAATGCAAAGGCAATAATTTTATTTCCCTTTATGGTCCCCAATTTTTCTCCTCCACAGGCAATAGTTAGATACTGTTTACCTCCAGCGTAATAAAGCGCAGGAGTGGCAAATGCAGCTGCAGGCAGTTTGAATTCCCAGAGCAATTTTCCTGAATCCCTATCGAAAGCTCTGATATAACCATCTTTGGTTGCAGCGATGAATAGCAGTCCATTTTCAGTAACTACAGCTCCTCCATAATTCTCTGTTCCTGTTGTGGGCTGCCCAAGCTCACGCAAGGATTCTGTCTCACCCAGAGGCACCTTCCAAAGGTATTCCCCAGTATTCAGATCCAATGCCTGCAATGTTCCCCATGGAGGTGAAATCGCTGGAAGACCATTTTGGTCCAGAAACTTGGTATAGCCCATGTGTTGAAATGGCATGTAAAGTTCTTTACTTTTTGTCTCGGTTATTTCCTTAACCTTCTTATTGTCCGACTTGTCAGTCAAAAAACTCATCAATTCTTGGCGATTTTTTTCTGGTATTTGAGGAAAACCAGGCATTATTCCCTTGCCCTGCATAATGATGTTATGAATTTTCTTTTCGGTCAATCGGGTTTTTATAGCCAATAAACTGGGATATCCACTGGCTTGCGATCCAGAGCGATTTGTCATGTGACACACGGCACAATTTTGTCTGTAAACTCTTTCACCAACGGTCAATTTTTCATCCTTGTCGTCATTGATTTTCATTTGCAGTAACCAAGCCATTTCATTTGAATTGATATACAAAATACCCTTATCTGGATCTGCCGCAGCGCCTCCCCATTCAGCACCTCCGTCATAACCCGGTAACAGGAGCGCGGGTTTTAGAGAAGGTGGGGCGAAGTTTCTTTTATCGGATTGTTTAAATAGGGTAATCAAACTATCACGATTGGGAGCAAAAGGGCTGATGTCCTTTATTGTCAGTTTATCCGATTGTCTGGCAAATCGGGCAGGCTTAACAGGAATAGGTTGTGTAGGCCATGTTTGTTCACCGGGTAATTCAGATTCTGGAACAGCTTCCTCCTTTATATCGAATAGTGGCTGACCCGTTTCACGATTAAATACAAAAACGTAACCTTGCTTGGTAACTTGGGCAACAGCAGCAATCTTTTTCCCTCCATGTTTGACAGTTATTAAATTAGGAGGCGCGGGAGGATCGCGATCCCATAAGTCGTGGTGTATAAACTGATAGTACCAGAGCAATTTCCCAGTATTGGCATTGAGCGCCAAAAGACAATTAGAATAAAGATTTTTTCCGGGTCGAAGAGCACCATAAAAGTCCGGTGCCGCTGATCCTGTTGGCACATATAGAATTTCGCGCTTCTGATCCAATGCCATACCCGCCCAATTATTGGCAGCACCTACTATTGGACTTTCTGAAATATTGGGATCTCCCCATGTCTCAATTCCCGGTTCACCGTTACGGGGAAGGGTGTGAAAAGACCAAGCCAATTCGCCTGTTATTACATCAAATGCCATAACATCTCCCGGGGCCGCTCCAACGCCCTCTGATAACCTGAGAGGCATAATGATAAGATTCTTATAGATGGTCCCTGGAGTGGAAGAAATCACAAATTTGTCACGGGCTGAAGCAGGGAGACCACTTCGTAAATCAATTTTCCCCCCCTTACCAAAAGAGAGTATGGGTTGACCTGTATGTGCATTTAATGCCCACAGATCTGCACCTTTGGTGTAAAAAATCCGTCTGTCATTTCCCGATTCCCAGTAGGAAACTCCTCTACTGGTTGAAAATAATGTTTTTAGGGTGTCCCCAAAAACCCAAACCTCTTCTCCTGATCGTGCATCTAGCGCAAATACTCTTAGGGCAGAGCTCACGCCATAAAGGAGCGTATCGACTACTATCGGATTCATTTGCATCTGACCATAATCCTTGCTTTCGTATTCCCAAGCCACTTTGAGAGATTTAATATTTTTGGAGGTAAATTCAGAAAGTTTACTATAGTGACTTCTGCCAGGATCACCGAGATAGTGCTTCCATTCTGTGAAGTGATTTTCTCCACCTGAATGGTAAAATTTATTGCATTGGGTAATTATTATAAAAGTCGCTAATAAAGATAATAAACGCAAAATATAGTTTTTGTCACATCAATAATAAAGCTTATTTGACCTCGAAACAAAAAAAATGGAGAAAAGAAGTATTTTAAAGAGAAAAATTAGGACCTGATAACAAAACACCAATTTAGAATCGATTGATTCAAAGGGATATTAGTACTCGAGGCGGGACTTGAACCCGCACGGCCACGATGGCCATTGGATTTTAAGTCCAACGTGTCTACCAATTCCACCACTCGAGCAGGACTTAAATAAAAAGAGCGAAAGACGGGATTTGAACCCGCGACCCTCACCTTGGCAAGGTGATGCTCTACCNCTGAGCTACTTTCGCTTACTGGTGTGCAAAAATAGTAAAATCGAGCATTTCNCATCAAAATTTGACTTAACTTTCTNTAACTAATTCAAAAATNTTATGCNAGAGCAGNAAAAGAAATACTNTAAAAGCAGAANAAATTATAGATTTTAAAATGCATCTCTTNATTTATTTGTTNATTAATTCTGGNCTNTTTGGAATCGACTATTTGGACAATGGCTANNTTTACTGGGATCATNTTACNTCACTGGNCTGGNNTGNGAATTCNCTTACACTANATNAGACTGAAANCTGNGGAAAATTTTACNTTGAAAAAAAATNGAATGNCTTAAANAATCCCACTNATAAAAGTNCTATTGTTTTAGCTGCCTTTTGATCTCATTGAGTTTNACTAANGCTTCAACNGGGGTNAGNGTATCTATGTCCAAATCGTTGATTTCTTCCCTNAGATTTTCCAGNAGGGNGTCATCCAAATTAAAAAAGCNCAGCTGCATTTCNTCTTTANCCACNTTNAGGCTCTCAGCATTGGTTTCCAGAGTATGTGACTTTTCCAAACCCTTNAGTTTTTGTCTCGCTCNGCGAATTACAAATTCGGGCATNCCCGCCATTTTNGCGACATGAATTCCNAAACTGTGGGCACTACCNCCAAGCACCAATTTCCGTAAAAACAAGACCTTGTCTTCCAACTCCTTTACTGAAACATTAAAATTCTTNATTCTGGGNAAATCGTGGGTCATTTNNTTCAACTCGTGGTAATGAGTAGCAAAAAGCACCTTNGCTTTGGCAGGGTGTTCNTGNAGNAATTCGGCNATCGCCCAGGCTATAGATATACCATCATAGGTGCTGGTNCCTCGCCCTATCTCATCTAATAACACCAAACTGTTCTNNGTAATATTATTNAATATTGAGGCAGTTTCATTCATCTCCACCAGAAAAGTNGATTCTCCCATAGAGATATTGTCACTCGCCCCCACTCGNGTAAAGATTTTGTCCATNACNCCTGTTTTCANGNAGNCCGCGGGAACAAAACTTCCCATCTGCGCCATCAAAACCAAAAGGGCGGTTTGTCTNAGAATGGCAGATTTTCCAGACATATTGGGGCCCGTGATCATAATGATTTGCTGGGCAGCAGGGTCNAGCAATAGATCGTTTGCAATAAAAGGNGTTCCAAGAGGCAATTGATGTTCAATTACAGGATGNCTNCCTTGTTTAACCTCCAATATAGTACTTCCAGAAAATTCAGGACGGGTGTAATTGTTCTTGATCGCCAAAGCAGCNAAGCACCACAAAACATCCAATCGAGCGANCTTACGGGCATTGACTTTCAGTAATTCAATATGAGATTGCATTTCGGNTAGCAATTCCATATACAAACNACTTTCAATGGCCTTTATCTTTTCCTCTGCACCCAANATTTTGGATTCGTACNCCTTCAACTCNTCAGTGATGTANCGCTCGGCATTGACCAAGGTTTGCTTTCTAATCCAATCCTCTGGNACCTTNTCCTTATGGGTGTTTCTNACCTCTATATAGTAGCCAAANACATTGTTAAAANCNATTTTTAAAGAGGGAATATCGGTNTNTTTACTTTCCCTTNCNAATATCTTNTCGAGNTGATTTTTTCCCGANCTAAGTAACTCCCGAAGTTCGTCNAGTTCNCTGTTCACTCCATCGGCAATGACCTCTCCTTTGCTGAGNAATACAGGTGCATCCGGTTGGAGGGTTGATTNNATTAAAATACTGATTTCCTTGGCATCCAAAAAACCTTTAGCCCTTTCTTTGAGCACCTNATCTGNGTGATGGNCTAAATAAGACTTTAGCTGTTCGATTTCTTCCAGTGATTTACCNAGTTGCACCAGTGCNCNCGGACTTATTTTCTGAGTGGCAATCTTAGCCACAATCCTTTCTATATCTACCATTTGATTCAAGTGAAGGGCTATNTGATTNTTAGCANNTGNATCGTTTACCAAAGCNGAGACNGAGTCCAAACGTTTTTCGATCACTTTCAAGTTTCTTTCTGGAAAGGCNAAACTGTGTTTGAGCATNCTCCCTCCCATCGCTGTGAGGGTCTGATCCAAAACATCTATCAATGCAATACCATTTGGACTGGTGGATTGAAACAACTCCAAATTCCTTATNGTAAANCGATCCATCCAAACATATTCTTCCTCAAATATTCTTCTGACTCCTGTTATGTGTGNAATCTTATTGTGATGGGCTTCCTTGAGNTAGTGNAATATNGCCCCTGCTGCGATTACNCCTGTNTCTATATTTTCNATACCAAACCCCTTTANACCAAGTGTCTTAAAATGGGCGGTCAATTGCTCCTCTGCATACTGAGATTCAAAAATCCAATCCTCCAGATAANAGACATTGAACTGCCCCCCNATATNCTCNGCAAAAGCTTTTTTCATGGGTTTGGCAACCAATACCTCTGCTGGTGCAAAATTTTGTAATAACTGCTCGATCTGAACTGCATTNCCNTCAGATACCCAAAAATCTCCTGTAGANATATCCAAGAACGAAANCCCTTTNTTGGATTTGCCAAAGTGAAGGGCGGCNAAGAAATTATTTTTTTTCTGTTCCAGCACCTCATCGTTGANNGACACACCNGGCGTGACTAGTTCAGTGACCCCTCTTTTAACTATTTTTTTGGTCATTTTAGGGTCTTCCAACTGATCGCAAATCGCCACCCGACACCCTGCCCTTAAAAGTTTGGGTANATAAGTATTCAAAGAGTGGTGAGGAAATCCAGCCAACTCAGTTTCACTGGTACTGCCCGCNCCTCTTTTNGTAAGAATAATCCCCAATATNTTCGCGGCGCGNACCGCATCGGNACCAAANGTCTCATAGAAATCNCCCACCCGAAATAACAACAAAGCATNGGGATTCTTNCCCTTGATCTGGTTATACTGTTTCATTAAAGGGGTTTCNTTGCTCGACTTGGCCACNANAAAAAGTGTTTTCACTAATGTAATATTTAAAAAATTCCTGTAAGAATTGGGGTTTAAAAATTTGTTAACAAGNACAGTNCCGTTCATTATTTACTAATTTTATNACCATGCGAAAACTAAAAAACAGCGAACTGTTCCGCAAGTCGGTAACCGATTTCAAGCAAGCACCCAAAAACTCATTGATTTTGATCCTTGACGATGTACGCAGCTTGAACAACATCGGCTCAATTTTCAGGNCTGCCGATGCTTTTTTGATCGAAAAAATCTNCCTCTGNGGTATNACCGCTTGCCCTCCACACAAAGATATTCACAAAACAGCACTGGGAGCCACCGAATCNGTNGACTGGGAATATCAAAAAGAAGCGGANGANAGTGTAAAACAATTNCAATTACAAGGGGTTANGGTCTATGCNATCGAACAAGCAGAACAGGCNCTTTCACTTGAAAATTTTGAANTNAGGAAAGAGGATAAATANGCATTTGTTTTGGGAAANGAGGTCAAAGGTGTTTCTCAGTTCACCGTAGACCAATGCGATGGAGTAATTGAAATTCCACAAGAAGGNACGAAACACTCATTAAANATCTCGGTAGCAACTGGGATAGTCCTTTGGGATTTTTATNAAAAGTTTAAAAAGTCATGATCCGTTGTAATATGATCTGATAAGCCCTTTCATCATTTACAAAATCTAAATNTGTAATGTCTATTGTTTGATAGCGAAAGGGTAATCNNGAGNAGATGAAATTTTGATAAGCNACCTCAATTTTTTTGAGATAATCAGAANNAATATTCTGTTCATAGGACCTGCCCCTAATTTTGATCTGTTGCTTTATTTTTTCAANAGGTTGATGAAGAAAAATTACCTTTTGAAAANTAAACTCTTCCCCTACCAATTGNTCGTATTTTTTTTTAAAATCNTTATAATCCGAAGGATTAAGATTGATTTTGGCAAAGACCAANGATTTGAATAATGAGTNATCTGCTACCCCTATTTTNTTTGGAATCTCCCCTTTAAAAAACGCANTAAATTGACGAAATCTGTCGGCTAAAAAATAATTCTCCAAAGGAAGGGCAAACCGCTCAGGTTGATNNTAAAATTTTTCTAGAAAAGGATTTTGNGTGAAANTTTCCAATAGAGAAGGAACGCTATAATCTTTTGCTATNTTTTGNGCAAGTGAGGTTTTTCCCACACCAATATTGCCTTCAAAAACCAATATTTGATCCTTTATAAATAAATCTGGANACCATTTTTTTAGTGGCATTTTTTGAGGANAGGACTTATCAGNNCAAATCTTTNACAAATCNACCATGCTNTTACCCAANTGGGGGTGNACAAAATCGGGGGCAAATTCGCAAANGGGAAACAATATAAAATTCCGTAATTCAATACGAGGNTGGGGTANTTTAAGTCCNTCAANTTCAATAATTTGNTCTTCATAAAACAANAAATCNAAGTCAATATTTCGAGATTTATAGCNCCTTTCTTGGGATCTTACCCGACCCAATTGCTGTTCTATTTTTAGCAAATTGTGCAACACTTGAAGTGGCGCCAATTCTGTCTCAATTCCTATGCAAGCATTNAGGAAATTTGGCCCGTCAAAGCCCCATGAANGAGTCTCATANAAAGAAGACAAATCGGTTAAAATCCCTATNTCTTTTTGAATTCGAACTACTGCNCNTTGGATATTCCCAAANCGGTNNCCNATATTCGATCCCAATGAAATGTATGCTTTATTCATTTTAATCNTATGGCTAAATTTCGTAAAACAATTTCACAAACCCTATCTTTGAAACAAAATACGCAGACATGAATTTCTTNAAAAGTTTNTTAGCNTCCTTCATTGGAACTTTTATCGCATTGGGACTAGTAACGATTTTCTTTTTTATGGGTATCGCTGCCATTGCCACCTCTATCAATTTTGAAAAGGATGAANTAGCTTGGGTNAGTGAAANTAGTGTCTTAGAATTNGACCTCAATACANTAATTGTCGACAGGAGTCCCGCCTNTAATCCGCTAGAAAGCTTTTCGGGTTTTGGCTCTNGAATNTCGGGAATGGATAAAATTCTNGGNAGTATCAANAANGCCAAANCNGATGATAANATNAAAGGAATCAAGTTGCACTCTGGCTTTATCAGTTCAGGGTGGGCTCAGGCCAGAGAGATCAGAAAAGCCCTTGCAGCATTNAAGACCTCGGGGAAGTTCATCTATGCCTACTCNGATATAATGTCACAAAAAGGTTACTATGTGAGTTCTATAGCTGACAGTATTTTTATGAACCCCCTNGGGGTAATGGAACTTAAAGGTCTTTCTTCAGAAGTGCTTTATTATGAGGGTTTCCAAAATCAGTANGGAGTNAAAATGGAAGTGATTCGACANGGTAAATACAAAAGTGCTGTGGAACCCTATTTACAAGACCATATGAGTGNAGAAAATCGTATGCAAATTCAAGGCTTGCTTAACTCCGTTTGGGNAACCNTNAGGGATGAAGTTTCAGAAAGCAGGGGGTTNNCATCCAATACAATCGATGCACTGGCNGATGACTTGGTCGTTACAGATGCTGAGNGNGCTTTGAAGCANNGACTTATTGACGGTTTGATCTATGAAAAGGATTTTGAAAATAGAATTAAGNAAGNTCTGGAAATTGAAGCAGCGGAAGAGTACAAATTCANNAGCTTCAATAAAATAAACGTTCGAATTCAAGAGTACAACAATGAAATANCCGACCGCATTGCCGTCATCTATGCNCAAGGGCCCATATTATACACNGAGGGGAGNGANGAAATCATNGGAAAAGAATCCATNAATAAGGCTTTTGAAGAAATATTGGACAGTAAAAAAATTAAAGCAGTCGTTTTACGNATCGACTCTCCNGGTGGGGATGCGATGAGCTCAGAAATCATACTCAANTACTCAAGAGCCCTAAAAGGTAAAAAGCCNTTNGTGGTCTCNATGGGCAATGTNGCTGCATCTGGAGGCTATTACATAGCTTGCCNGGCCGATAGAATTTTTGCAGACCCCATGACGGTCACAGGTTCCATTGGTGTATTGGCCGCCTTTCCCAATATAAGATTTATGGCCGACAANATAGGCATCAATGCAGAGCAGGTAATGACACANGATAANGCAATGGGTTATAGTNTTTTTGAACCCTTAAGCNGTGGATTTGAAAAAANNACCATCGCCGCAATCGAAAAAGTATATCATACCTTCAAATCACGTGTAGCNGAGGGCAGATCNCTTNGCATGGAAGAGGTAGAGGAAATTGCTCAAGGTAGGGTCTGGTCTGGAAAANAGGCCATTGAAGTTGGATTGGTGGATGNCTTAGGGGGACTGGAAGAGGCCATNACAGCTGCAGCAGAATTGGCAAACATAAAAAACTACAACTTGGTGGATTATCCCAAATATGAAGATAATTTGGAAAGTATNTTCTTTGATGCCTTTACTCAAGTNAAAACAAAACTATTACAACACCCANTAGAAAAATACGCCNCAGAATTTATCGAACTNAGCCAGNTAGAAGGAATTCAAACCAGAGTTCCTTATTCNATTAAAATNGAATAAATGAAACTACAACATAGGCAGCTCGCGGCNAAGATTTATCTATATCTAGCTGCTTTGTTCATTACNTCACTGGTAGTGTCAAATCTTATTTTTCAAAAGTTTTTTTACTGGTACCCCTTTGAAGGTGAAATTTTTGGAANTAGGTTATTCGAGCTATCAGTNGGNATCTTGCCCTACCCCCTCACCTTTTTAATNACAGATTTGATTTCNGANATCTATGGAAAAAAAGCCGCCAATCGAGTTGTTACAGCGGGTATATTTGCCTCTTTCTTTTCGATGGGGATATTACTATTGGCAGATTATGTGCCTGCTATGGAAAGTTCTCCTGTTGACGAAGCCACTTTCACTAAAGTGTTTTCACTCTCCCCTCTAGCAGTTTTGGCTTCNATGATTGCTTACCTACTTGCTCAGTTTGTCGATATCAAGATTTATCATTTTTGGAAAAATTTGACCCAAGGGAAAGNNCTGTGGTTGCGGAATAACTTTTCCACTTTTGCNTCACAATTTTTAGANACTTTTTCNGTNGTCCTCTTACTCAGCCTATTTGGAATTTTACCTTGGGATTTGTTTANGGGATTGGTNATGTCTGGATTTATTTTTAAAGTCATTGTAGCCGCTTTGGATACTCCACTACTTTACTTATTNGTNTGGATCTTCAGGAAAAAATTTAACTTAAATNTGGGGGAAGAAATCAAGTTATAAAAATGGAAAAATCTAGCCTTACCCGAATTAATAAATACCTNAGTGAAATAGGCTACTGCTCAAGACGGGAGGCAGATCGTTTGATCGAAACTGGAAGGGTTTTGGTCAATGGAAAAAAAGCTGAAATGGGTATTAAAGTTAGTCCCGATCACAANATTTCTGTCAATGGAGAAATNCTCAACCAACCAAAAAANAAAAATGTTTATTTGGCTTTCAATAAACCCAAAGGCATTGTTTGCACCACCNATACCGATGTGGAAAAAGACAACATTATTGACTTTATCAATTACCCGAAAAGAATTTTTCCCATCGGAAGATTGGACAAACCNAGTGAGGGACTGATTTTTTTGACCAACGATGGGGATATTGTCAATAAAATACTNCGTGCCCGCAATAATCATGAGAAAGAATACATCGTTANAGTTAATAANCCCNTCACCAAAGATTTTATNTACAAANTGAGTAATGGTGTCCCAGTTATGGATACTGTTNCGAGAAAGTGCTTTGTGAAACAAACCCATAAAAACCAGTTCAAAATCATTTTGACNCAAGGATTGAATAGACAAATCCGCAGGATGTGTGAGTACCTGAATTACAGGGTAACCTATCTTAAAAGGGTGCGGATCATGAATGTAAAACTGGACATAAAAGTGGGTAAATGGCGCTACCTCAAACCAGAGGAACTANAGACGCTNAACCAACTACTGAGTGAGTCNTCGAAAACAGCNTAAACTCGCTTTATAGAATTTATTAAAAGAAATTACTTGATATTAATTTCTAATANTGTCCCTTCATTTGAACGAATATTATAAACCGTTTGATCTTCAAATANTAAGTACTGTCCCTTGATTCCTTTNAGTACACCTGTGTAAGTATTTTCTTTCTCCAAGTTTAAACTTTTTACCTTTTCAGGGTATTTTAAGACGGGAAACTTCAATTCAATAATCTCANNATCTCGNTCGATATAAGGNNCAANTAGGTCTTTGGGTAAACCATCGATCGCTTGNTTAATGGCTTCCTGCCACTGGACTTCCNNATANTCGTTTTGNAGCATCTTNCGCCAATTGGTTTTGTCGGAGAAATACTCTTTTAGACTTACTTCTGCCACTCCTGCCAAATAACGGTTGGGCACTTCCAAAATACCAACNGCTTGATGGGCTCCTTGGTCGATCCATCGGGTNGGAATCTGACTNTTTCGGGTAACACCCACTTTTANATGACTGCTGAGTGCTAAATAAACGCAATGGGGCTGCAACTGAACTTTTTTTTCATATTCCAAGTCGCGGTCNTCCTCTCCCAAATGGGCTTTNCTTAATTCTGGACGCATCACCCAGTCTCCAGCGTGGGGAATTTCAAAAAAACAATTTTTACAAAAACCTTGTCGGAAAATAGGTTTTGAATCGAAACAACTCAAACACTNAGTACCANCATAATTGAGTTTAATGGTCNGATCCAAGAATTGATTTACCTCTAAAAAGTCATTTTCTAAATTGAGAAAATAACGGATAGGCTCTNCAATTTCTGTAATCATTTTCTTTAAAACTCCTTTGAACATGTTTTGACTAAAGTTTTTACTTTTGCTTTAAATATACATTATTCTTATGCCAATTCCCCTTTTCAATTCTATCGCTTCNTGGTTTCTTAAAAANNGGATTCATCAGATGGAGTTNTTTATGAAATATCCNAACGAGGTACAACAGGAATTGTTANANGGTCTTTTGAATAGTGCNACTAAAACCGAGCTAGGAAAATCATATGATTTTGAGTCCTTAAAAAATTANAACGTTTTTANAAACCGCTTACCCATAGTGGCTTATGAAGACATTGTTGATCAAATAGAANGGTGCAGAAAGGGAGAGCAAAATATTTTCTGGCCAAGTNCCATCAAATGGTTTGCTAAATCCAGTGGCACTACCAATGCTAANAGTAAATTCATTCCCATCAGTAACGAGTCTTTAGAAGATTGNCATTACAAGGCTGGAAAAGACATGCTTTCTATCTATTACAACAACAATGAGGAGGCTCAAATCTTGGCGGGTAAGTGTTTGCGATTGGGAGGAAGTAGNGAATTGTATCAAAAAACAGATACTTATTTTGGGGATCTTTCGGCNATTATCATTGACAATCTCCCATTTTGGGCGGAGCTAGGAAGTACACCTAGCTACAAGGTATCACTTATGTCTGAATGGGAAGCAAAAATGGAAGCCATCATCAAAGAAACATTGGAGGAGCGGGTAACCAGCNTGGCAGGNNTNCCCTCTTGGATGTTGGTTTTGTTGCAAAATGTGTTGAAAAAANCCNAAAAAGCCACCATCACTGAGGTCTGGCCTATGGTGGAAGTCTACTTTCATGGAGGGGTTAGTTTTCACCCTTACCGNGAGCAATTTGAAAATTTATTAAAAGGAAGTGATCTAAACTTTTTTGAAATTTATAATGCCTCCGAGGGGTTTTTTGGAATACAAGATCAAAATGACTCNCAAGANCTNCTTCTAATGCTGGATTACGGTATTTTTTATGAATTTATNCCCATGGATCAGTCTGANCGNGATGAAACNGAAATTATCATTCCACTCAGTGAGGTGGAATTGGGAAAAAACTATGCCATGGTCATNACTACCAATTCNGGGTTGTGGCGNTACAAAATTGGAGATACAGTAAAATTCTCAAGCTTGAGTCCCTATAGAATTCAAATTACCGGAAGAACGAAAAATCACATCAANGTATTTGGGGAGGAATTGATGATTGAAAATGCGGAAGTAGCACTAAGTAAGGCTGCTAAAGCGATGAAGTTGAATATTGTAGATTATACTGCTGCTCCAATCTTTATGAAANCAGATAAAAAAGGTGGNCATCAATGGTTNATTGAATTCAAAAGCCCACCAAAGAACAAGCAGCGATTTGCATTATTACTNGATCAATTTTTGAAAGANGAAAACTCTGACTATGAAGCCAAAAGGNATAAAGATATGACCCTAGGGCTACCCAAGNTAGANTTTGCAAATNAAAATCTGTTTTACAATTGGATGGCTCAAAAAAAGAAATTGGGGGGACAACATAAGGTGCCAAGACTNTCCAATAAAAGAGATTTATTAGAAGANCTACTTAAAATAAATAANAAGTGATTTAGGAAACAACTTTCAATGNGGGCAACTCAATTTTNGCAAGTCTTTGCTCTGCATAGCTTTTGGTCACTTTCAAAGTCTTNACCTCTGACTCGGGCAATTCAAACATNGCNTCATTGAGTACCGCTTCACAAAGTGAGCGTAAGCCTCTNGCNCCCAACTTGTACTCCAAAGCTTTNTCAACGATAAAATCCAATGCCCCTTGAGTAAATAATAAGTCAATATCATCCATTTCAAAGAGTTGAATGTACTGCTTTACCAATGCATTTTTAGGGGTAGTCAAAATGGTACTCAGCGTTTCTTTATCCAAAGGATTCATATAAGTCAGAACGGGCAAACGTCCAATGATCTCNGGAATTAACCCGAAGGACTTTATGTCNCGTGGAGTGATGTACTGTAATATATTCTNGGNNTCTACTTTTTCCAACTCTTTTTTGGTGTTGTAGCCNATGGCTTGTAAATTCAAGCGGTTGNTGATGGCNCGTTCAATTCCATCAAATGCACCTCCAGCTATAAANAAAATATTGGAAGTGTCAACTTCAATAAATTTTTGATCGGGNTGTTTTCTGCCCCCCTTAGGAGGTACATTAACTGTTGTACCCTCCAATAANTTTAAAAGTGCTTGTTGAACACCTTCCCCAGANACGTCTCTTGTNATAGAGGGATTGTCTCCTTTTCGAGCTATTTTATCTATTTCGTCAATGAATACAATTCCATATTGCGCCTTATCAACATCATAGTCGGCGGCTTGNAGTAATCGTGTAAGAATGCTTTCGACNTCCTCTCCTACATANCCTGCCTCGGTCANAACTGTGGCATCTACAATGGCTAAAGGTACTTTTAGAAGTTTGGAAATGGTTTGCGCCAAAAGGGTTTTTCCNGTTCCTGTCTGACCTACCAAAATAATATTACTCTTCTGGATTTCAATTTCACTTTTACGCNTGGAGTGATTAATNCGCTTGTAATGATTGTANACTGCAACAGAAATTATTTTTTTTGCAGATTCCTGNCCGATGACATAATCGTCTAAAAAGGATTTGATCTTTTTGGGNGGATGTAANTCTACATNN
Organism: Flavobacteriaceae bacterium; assembly: GCA_002711215.1. Lineage (GTDB taxonomy): Bacteria > Bacteroidota > Bacteroidia > Flavobacteriales > Flavobacteriaceae > UBA8316. The sequence continues at coordinate 51,171 of PAHA01000018.1, read as the reverse complement.
AACTTACTCTCTACTTTTTCTTCAGTAGTTTCCTCCTTGACAATNCCGTGAGCTTGAAGAATACACTTGTCGCAGATATGAGCATCCAACCCNGCAATCAGCAATTGAGTTTGNGGCTTTGCNCTNCCACAAAAGGAACAGTTTAATTCTTCTTTACTCATATAATTTTATTTTACTGCGCCCAAAACTTCATCGACCATACCATATTCTTTGGCTTCATGAGCTTTCATCCAATAATCACGATCACTATTTTGNTTTACTTTNTCGACAGNTTGTCCAGATTGCTTAGCAATGATTTGATACAACTCATCTTTTANTTTTAAAATTTCCCTTGCGGTAATTTCGATATCAGAAGCTTGACCTTGCGCTCCTCCCANTGGTTGGTGNATCATTACCCTAGAATGGGGTAAAGCAGAGCGCTTACCTTTCTCTCCTGCACAAAGTAAAACAGCTCCCATAGAAGCGGCCATACCAGTGCAAATGGTAGCAACATCGGGTGAAATAAATTGCATGGTATCATAAATCCCCAGTCCAGCGTAAACCCCTCCACCTGGNGAGTTGATGTACATCTGAATNTCTCTTTTGGCATCGGTGCTTTGCAAAAANAAAAGCTGTGCTTGAATTACATTGGCNACACTGTCGTTGATCGCTGTNCCCAAAAACATTATCCTATCCATCATCAATCGNGAAAAAACATCCATTTGTGCAACATTCAACTGACGTTCCTCAATTATATAAGGGGTCATACTACTAANGATTTTNTCATAGTACATNGAGTTGATCCCGTGATGTTTTGTTGCGAATTCTTTAAACTCTTTACNGTAATCCATTTTAAAGTTTNTTTNNATAAAATTAATCAAAAAAATTAGCCCTNACCATANGCCTCTTTNANAAAATCNTCAAACGACAATTTTTTCTTTTTGAGNGANAGNTTTGATTTATAAAATTCTAATAGCNTTTTACTCATNAATTGTTCNGAAAGTTTACGAGCCTCCTCTTCATTAGNCATNACTCTGGCAACNATTCCCTCCATCTGCTCATCGGGNAATCNTNCTTGTCCGNATTGTGNCATNTGCNTGNAAATCATTTCTTTNGCAAATTCTTTTAGCTCNTCTGATTTNATTTGAAGATCATGTTCGGCAATTATTTTTCCNTCTATCAATTGNTATCTTATTCCTTTTTCCGAACGCTCGTATTCNTCNGCTGCCNCCTNTGGGTCCAAAGGTTGCTCCCCAGAGTTTTGCATCCACTTTTTCAAAAATTCAGCAGGTAAATCGAACTTGGTTTTTTCAACCAGATATTCCGTCACATCTTTGAGTAATTTTTGATCNGACTGCTGNTCAAACTGTTTTTCGAGNCCTTNAGATATTTTAGCTCTCATATCTTTCTCAGACTTTACTGCATCNGATCCATAGATTTTATCAAAAAACTCTTGATTCATTTCNGCCAATACCCGCTCATTGATTTCTTTAATTTCAAAGCTAATTTCACCNTCAANTTCTTTNAGTTTATCTGCAGATACACTNAATACTCTTANGGCAGTAGCCTCATCTTCAAAGAGGTTTTTATNTTTCAATTCTATNACATCCCCAACAGNAGCTTTTTTAAATGCGGTGAGTTGAGNNTTACCTTTGATTTGACCCAAATTAAAAGTATNGGTTGTATAAATTTCTGCAGCTTCATTCTTTATAATAGCAGTAATTTCAAAATCATCTTTGGCATTTTTTTGAGCCANTAATTTGCCATACTGNTTGCGATAATGTTTTACTTGATCGTTAATCATNGAATCACTTGCTGTAATGTGATAGTGTATAACTTTATTTTTTTCCGAAAGCTTNACTTNAAAAGAAGGAGACAGTCCCAATTCAAAAGCAAANGAGANCTTATCNGCTTTCCAGTCCAACTCATCTTGNATNACNGGTAAAGGATTACCCAGNATGTTNAGNTTCTCCTCTTTTATATAGTGTTCCAAGTTTTGTTGTAATAATTTATTGACGTTATCAGCGGTCACTGCCGTTTCATATTGTTTTTTAATCATNCCAATTGGTACATGACCTTTTCTAAAACCAGGAATATTGGCTTTTTTCCTGTAATTTGATANAATATTTNTNACATNNTCTTCAAAATCTTTTCGTTCTATATCAATTGTGATTTGAGTATTTAGGGCATCGATGTCTTTCCGTGAAATCTTCATATNAATTNGCAAAAATATGGGCGCAAAANTACGTTTTTTAAACTGGTTANNCAAGGGGTTTAATNTACTTANCGTGTTGAGTGNNTACTTTTTTAACCAAAATTGAGATAAAATGGATGNCAATGATTTAATTTTAAAATTTTATACTAANTTTGCANTTCTAGAATTAATAATTAGGGGGTCGGGAACCTCCACAAATTAATGTGATATGCCCGTAAGAATAAGACTTCAAAGNCACGGAAAAAAAAGTAANCCTTNTTATTGGATCGTTGTGGCTGACAGCCGCGCCAAAAGAGATGGTCGTTACCTTGAAAAAATTGGAATTTACAACCCCAATACCAACCCGGCAACAGTNGAATTGGATGTTGACGAANCTGTNAAATGGCTTGAAAATGGNGCTCAACCCTCCGACACTGCAAGAACATTATTGTCNTACCGAGGAGCCATGATGAAGNATCACCTTAATGGTGGNGTAAAGAAAGGGGCTTTCTCTCAAGAAGATGCCGANAAACGCTTTTCNTNNTGGTTGGAGGAAAAACANNATAAAATNCAAGCCAAAATTGATGGATTGGATAANGCTGNAGCNTCTGANCTAGCNAAGAAACTTAAAGTTGAAAAAGCGGTTAATCAAAAAAGAATTGCTGACATGACAGCTGCACTTGNGGAAGAAGAAGNGGCTGAGGAAACTTCAACTAAAGATGCACNAGTTGNCNNAGCNANTGAGAAATCAGCTACTCCTGAANTTGACGCCATACAAGAAAAGGTGACCNCTGGGGTNGCGCCTGAGNCANNAGNTNCCGTTGAAGATTTACAAGTTGAAAATACTCCNGCCGAGGAAACCAAAAGCNAAGAGNCTCTNATTGAAGTTATAAAAGNTGATGAGGCTCCAGCNAAGGAAGACGAATCTAAAGAATAANTTCCTCCCCCACTTTAATTATGCTAAAAGAAGATTGCTTCTTNTTAGGAACNATCGTTGGAAAGTTCAGTTNTAAAGGAGAAATTCTTGTCAAACTGGACNCCGATCAGCCTAACACCTATATCNATCTTCAGTCCATTTTTGTAGAAACCCCTCAAGGNTTGGTNCCTTACTTTGTAGATCGATGTCGTTTACATAAGTCTTCTNTGCTTAAAATCAAATTTGAGGGAGTTGATTCAGAAAAAGAAGCAAAAGAATTACTCAAAAAAGATTTATTTCTTCCTNTNGATATGCTTCCTAAGCTNGAGGGCAANCAATTTTATTATCATGAAGTAACNGGATTCTCTGTCATAGATCAATTTNATACCAAAATTGGGACCATCAAAANAGTGAATGATTCTGGTCCCCAACCCCTTTTTGTAATNGATTCCANTGGCAATGAGATTTTAATCCCTATTCATGACGATTTTATTAAAGAATTAGACAGAAAAAGTAAAANAATNTTCCTNNATTTACCAGAAGGTCTATTGGATATTTTCAAATAAACACTAAAAGTCAATCACAANNCCAAAAGTGGGAATTGGAATATTAGTATTTTCGTCCGTGTCTACCTTTACCAAGGATNNTGGCAGTATCAATGCTCCTGTTTCAGATCTGTTGAGTCCATATTCATCTGGTATNGGTACTGCCTGGGCTAAGAAATTTTGAATTTCAAAATAGAAATTGAAAGAGTAGCGTTTAAAATTCCATTTTTTATCGAATCGTATATCCGCCAAATTAAAAGGATCTAATTTGACATTTCCCAGTTGATTATAATCCAAAACTACCTCTGGATAGGCTTGAAGCGTTGCCTTTTGGTTGACAGGTACATAGGGTGTTTTCCCGGAAAACCTCCATCGAGCACTAATCTCCCAATTTTTTTTCAGCTTGTATCCTCCAGAAAAAGAGATCAAGTGACGACTGTCCCAAACCGAGGGTAAATAGTCCCCTGAAGCTTCTGTAAATTTACTGTAGAAATATGTATAAGCAAAAACACCATAGAAGTTTTTGGTAAGTTTTTGTTGGTACAATGTCTCAATACCATAACTTTTTCCACGTCCGTCCGTGGCTATGGCCTCGTTACCCAAGACCTCAAAATCCCCTCCTTTATTTGCTATTGACACCCCATCAATCAGTGATATTGGGTATTGGCTATATTTTTTATAAAATCCTTCAAGAGTTACTCTTGAGGCATTACCCGGTGCGTATTCTATTCCCATCACGAAATGATCACTTTGGGTGTATTTGGCCTTTTGATTTATAAAAGTTCTTACGTTGTTCTGATATCCCAGCATGGTGTAGGTAGGAATCTTGTAATATCTACCAACCGATGCGTTGATTTTCCATGTTTGATCATCTGTAAGATTATAAGTTAATGCCATTCTTGGAGAAAAATTATCAATCAAACTCGATCCCTCTGAAAAGGTATCTGCATCAAATCTAAAACCAAATGATAAACCGAGATTGTCATTAAAAAATTTTCGTTCTCCCTTAGCAAAAAACCCGTATTTTAAAAAATCTATACCCGTACTGTAATTTATATTGTAAAGGATGCTTTGTGTATCATTGAAATAGTCAGCATACTGAATATTAGTTCCGGTAGCCAATTTCCACTGGTCCAAATAATGTAGGGTCTGATAGCGAAGCTTGGTCTCTTGCTCATAGGAATCATTTTTAAAAATGACCCCTGTTTTTTGGGTGTTGTCCTGATATCGAGAAAAAATATTCTGTAATCTGTTAGTGCTGATGGCAGTGGTCATGGCGCCCTTTCCGTTTTTATATTTCCTACTCCAAGACACTCCAACCGTAATGGTTTTTTGTTGTATGATAGGAACTTGTTCAATTGTAGCCTGCTGCAATGCATCAAAATCATCAGGAGCTTTTACCGAAAAATCATCAATCGTTCCTAAGCCAAGAAATGTAAGGGTGTTGTATGCATCAATTTCATGATTTATTTTCCATTGGTAATCCCAATAATCTGGTCTGATGGGTAGTCCTATCAATTCAAATAAAAACTGAAGGTAACTCCTCCTCACAGAGAACAATAAAGTTGTTTTAGCAGGTTTTTCCTTATCTTTCTTTAACAAGGGGCCCTCTAGAGTTAACGCAGCTTCGCTGGCACCTAACCTAAAATTACCTCCAAACCTATTTGGGTTTCCTTCTCTTTGTTCAAAAGACAAAACCCCTGACAAGGGATTGTCATATTCGGCTCCAAAAGCTGAACTCGAAAGGGTGACTTCTCGGATAAAAGAGACGTTTAACATCCCCACGGGTCCTCCTGCACTNCCTTGNGTACTGAAATGATTAATGTTGGGAATTTCGATTCCATCTAAATAATAGACCGACTCNTTGGGTGCACCACCTCTAATAATGATGTCATTTCTAAAACCTCCGATAGAAGGTGAAATACCTGGCATACTTTGAATGACTTTGGTAATGTCGTTGTTACCTCCAGGATAGGTTTCAATTTCAACGGCAGAAAAAGTTTGAGTAGAGAGTGGCGTTTCAATAGAGGTTCTAAAAGGTCTCTGGAAAACAACTATTTCATCCAANTCATTGTCAGACTCCTNTAAAAGAATTTGTAATGGAGGGGTGCCAAATGCTTTNACGATGATATTANATATGGTTTGGGNCTGATAGCCCAAATGACTGACGACCAAATTGTAAGTTCGNTTAGGNANATCCTTGAAAGTAAAATACCCNTCNTCATCGCTAGCNTTTCCCAAGGTCGTCCCCTCTAATATGACGGTAACNCCNTGAAGNGGAAGTTGGGANTGCTCATCTAAGANTCTACCANTAAGATNNCCAGAATTTTGAGCTGTNATAATAAAACTATTTAGTATGATGAAAAGGNATAATTTTCTCATANGTTTTTAAAATAAAATTAACCTAAACTTTCGANATNGTTTTATTTTTTGTTTAACATTTTTANAAAAANANTNAACTAAACTANTTATATTTGATAAAAAAANANNAGNTATGANAAATAAGAGAAGANATTTTTTAAAAACAGCATGTGCCCCTGTAGTTTTTTCAATNTTTNGTATTNGCATGATTNAAGCCTGTAGCTCTNNNGATGATGATGGTTATGGAAATACTANTACAGCGGGTAATAATGATGGAGATGATACNNTAACTGATAATNCAGTAACCATAGACTTAANTAACTCTAGTTTTTCTAATTTGANAGAGATAGGGGGTTGGATGAATTATTCGAGTAAAAACATGTTATTGTTAAGAATCAGTNATANTGAAATAAGAGCTTTCACAAACGTTTGTCCCCACCAAGGTTCAAACAATCNATGGTCTCATAGCGATTCTAAGTTTATTTGTNNCAATCACGGCAGGTCATTNAATGANGATTGTTCTAGTGCCTTGACTTGTTTCGATACTAGTATTGATGATAATATATTGACCNTAACTGTTAGTTGANAAACTTTTTTTTGTTTTTCTTTTCTTTTTTCTCCCTTTTGGGTTTCTTTTTTTCGAGGGCTTNCTCCTCCNATAGTTTTTTTTCCTCGTTTTTTAAGTCAAATTCAGACCTTAGTTCATCTANATCACTACTATTAATTTGATNTTGATCAGGAGCTTGTAGTGCCACATCATCTGTGNTAAAATTGGCTTTATCTGTTTGCTTTCTCATNATTTCNTTNGCNGCTTTGAGATTATAATATACACCNGGATCGATCATTTTATTGGCCACATAGTTTTCCTTTTTNGATTTATCCCANCGCACAAAAACAAAACCTCCATTGACACTATCCAATTTTACTCTGAACACCCGCGCTTGATTAGGAAGGGTTTGGTANATCTGTATTTTTTCAGGAACATAACCCGCNATATCNAGTAAATCTGAAACAAAAAAACGTTGTCCGTCAGCCGAGGGATCATTCAAGGGCACTAAATATTCNCTGTATTCTTGACCNAAAATAGGNAGNAATGTGAGTAAAAAAAATAAATATGAAAATANAAAGGTGAAACGCATTTTGTCAATGTTGTATTTTGATTTGNAACATAATATTCCTTCCCATTTCGTCAGCGTAAAATCGTAAACGATTCAGATAATTCCTGAAGGNNGTATCAAGNATATTGTCAAAGATAAGGGATAGACTGATTTTGTTTGAAAAAAGTGGATAAGGTCCCAAATTGAATTCAAGTCCCGTGATATTATATCCCTTGGGTGGTGAACTGATATCAACTAGTTTAGTAACCCTATTACCATTTTCTATAACGGAAGTTTGAAAATTATGATTTGGAAATTGATTTTGGCGAGAAAAATATTTATTCGAAAGGACCATCACAAAAGATTTCCATCGAGCAGAAGAAAATTGTATTTGACTAGTATTAGAAAATGGGGGGATATTAATAAGAGGAGTCTTGGTCGCTTTTTCAAATCCCTCAATCCATGAGCTATTATTTATTAATTTAAGATGCTTTCCGAACTGTAAGGAGAGATCCAGATCAAACCCTTGGATTGATGAATTAACTGCCCTGTATTTCCATACTGGAAAAGCACCCCTTATAGTATATTCAATTCCGTTAGGTTCAATAATTATATAATTATGACCTTGGATTAAATAGGGACTAAAATTATATCTAAATTTTCCACTTACTTTTTCAAAATTGAGGACCAGTTTTTGGACCGTTTCAGTCTTTAAAAATGGATTTCCATACTCAATTGTGGAAAGGGAATGATGCAATCCGTCACTGAACATTTCGGCTATATCAGGTGCACGTTCCGTATGAAAAATATTAAGGCTCAAATTTAAATCCGGTTGAATTAGGTATTTTACCCCTGAACTCAGTGAGAGGTTGTTAAAAATTAACCTTTGCTCAATCAACTTTTGCCCAGCAAAATCACCAATTACATAATCACCCAGACTTTCTTCATAATTTTCTTCTCTCCATCTATTAAAATGATAATATTTTTTTACCTCATTATTTTGATGGCTATAACGAATTCCAAAGCCAAGGCTAAAATCATCAGAAGGTGCAAAGCTAGTTGTAAAATATCCTTCCAATCTGGCTTTGATATAGTCTGGTATAAATCTTTTAATTCCAGTATTTGGGTTAGAGTAGTTGTCCTGAACTTGTAGGAAAGCTCCCGAATCAAATGACCATATGGCACCACCCCATTTATAGTTAGTGGTTAAATTATGAGTGTCTAATGTTAAATCTACAGCAGACTGATCCTTATACTCTCCCCTTCTAACATCATATTCTTTTCGATTATTTCTTTGCCAACTATATTTTACATTCCATTTTCCGCTGGACTCAATCCATTTTGAATATTGAATACTTCCTGTATAATGCCTGTTCACCTGTTTTGGAAAAATTATTTGATGACTTAAAGGGTTAATGATTAATGGGATATCTGACTCAATACCGATCACCAGATCATAGACATTACCAACATGAGCGCTTCTTAGAATTCCTATTTCTTGGCTGAAGTAACTAAAATTGGTTTTCCATTGACTTAGAATTTTATTCTGCCCCAATGTGAAAGAAATATTGTTTTCATCATTACCCGAATTAGAGAGCACATAATCCGGTGCTTCAATATCTCCAACTCTTTTAAGTGTACCTTGTACCCTAAAATATTTACCACTCTGAAAGGACTTGGTCCACGAACTGATTATATTTAAACCTCGACCATTAGAGATCCCATTCAAAATTGTTTTTCCGTATAATGAATCCTTAATCTCTGGAAGTTTAGTTTCCAGTACCACTACTCCACCTGGCGTATCGCCGGAATACTTTAAAACCCCTGCCCCTTTGATCAAGCGAATTTCGTCAAAAGCATTTTGGTCAATATTAGGAGCGTGATCTTGTCCCCATTGTTGATTTTCTATCGGTGTACCGTCATAAATAATACCCACGCGACTTCCAAACATCCCGTGGATTAAGGGTTTTGAAATCACATTTCCAGAGCTGAGTACATTGACGCCGCTGATTTGCTCTAAAGCTTTTGCCAAACCTCTGCCGCTGTATTGATCCTTTTGCAATTCAGAAAGCGCATAATATGGTACAGTAGTTGAAAGCTTTTTTATTTTACTTTCCTCCAAAATGACCTCATTAAGCAATTCAAAATGATGTTCAAGATAAAACTCTCTAGAGGTGGATTTTTTTAAATCGACAGTAGTATTAAGGTCTTCACAATTCGGGTGAGAAATTTTTAAATTTATTTTTCCCAAACATTGATTTTCAATTATAAATCTTCCATCATCATCTGTGAAAAAAAGTTCATTACCCTCAAAAACTTCAATTACTGCAACGCTGAGAGGTAAATTGTCGTGTAAATCCACCACTCTCCCTTCCAAAACTAAATCACATTTCTGGGAAAAACAAAAACTAGTAGCCAACATGGATAAGTTGACTACCGTTTTTGATAATTTATTACATTTTGAGCATTTACATTCNGGTATTTCAGACTTCCGNGCACNTGAAATAAAATGGAAAAAATTCATTATTACTCTACATGAACCTCAAATTCGATTTCNATATCAATNGNACCCCCAAAATCACTCCTNGTAGTTCCAGTTTTTGAGGTGGNTTNATGAAATAAATATCCTACCACNTCACCGGAAGNTTCTCCGGAAGTTGTCCAAATAGTTTTTAAAAATAAGGGGTAATTACCACTATCAACNGTGTCATTTGTNGCGGATTCTATTGAAAAACCACTGCTACTGAGTTCATTCGTTATAGCGTAAAAAACTTGATGCGCATCTGCCTCTTNGATAACTTCTANAGTGATATTTTCAATATTAAGGGGGTCTTCATCATTATAAAATAAAATGGAAACGTTATAACTTGAGTTTGCCTCCAATTCAATTTCAGTATGTTCACCTTCATGATCCTCGTGATCATCTTCCTCCTNTTCNTGATCTTCCTNCTCTTCATGATCTTCCTCTTCTTCATGATCNTCCTCTTCATGANCATGATCGTGACCTTCAACTTCAAAATCATAGGTGATCGTGTCAGTAGACCCTACTTTTGTTACTTCAAGGGTGACTAANGTGAAAGCTTCTTNTTCGTGGACNGGAACTGGATCGCTNTTAGAGCANCTTAGNANAAATAAAAATAGGNAAATGGCAATNAGGGGTTTTATAAANATAATTTTTAACATAATATTAATTTANAAATGATAATTGANCACTAAATCCAAATATGGNAAAGNGNNATAAAAAATTAGACAGAGAAATTTACACAGNTGGTGGTCCCCGAAGTGTNTCAANGGTATCAATGGAATACGAATACCCTAAGTAGAAAAAAGAAGTTTTCTTATGTTGAAAACTGAAAATGGNATNANCANTATTTTCANAGGAAATCTGAATACTAGGGGCAAATTGATAGTCTAATATGTCGCAATCCAATTCAATTTCATGGAGGTGAGTTTGCGAAATTTCACAAGTTTTGTGATCATGNTCTTCAANNANATGNGATAACGTNCCCAAGTAAGGNAACATCAAAACANCNNTAAAAAANGAGGANAANAATATTTTNTTCAACTTGCGNNCAATTAATATTAAANANTAACCTTNGGTAAAGATAGTGGTTAATCTTTAATTTAGCATATTTGTTTATTACTTATNTAATTATGATTTNAAAAACNNCCTTNGTAGTTATTNTTTCTTTGATGACCTTNAATATCGGTTGTGATACGCAGTNCAAAAAAACAGAAAAAGANGTTTTGTNTGNTCAACAACCCATTGGAATGGTTTGGATTCCTAAAGGCAATTTTATGATGGGCAGCGAAGGACCTCAAGCCCGACCAGATGAGGCTCCTGTTCATCGTGTAAANGTGGATGGTTTTTGGATCGACAAAACGGAGGTCACAAACGCTCAGTTTGATGCNTTTGTTAAAGCAACGGGTTATGAAACCACTGCCGAAAAACCGGTGGATTGGGAGGAGATGAAAAAACAACTCCCCCCCGGTACTCCAAAACCACACGACTCTCTTCTTCAGGCTTCTTCTTTAACTTTTAAAGCAACCAATGGCCCAGTCGATTTAAACAATTATGCTGCATGGTGGGAATGGAAACCCAAGGCCAGCTGGNGAAANCCCCGAGGAAAAGGAAGTTCCATAGAGGGAAAAGAAAACCATCCNGTNGTACACGTTTCATGGGACGACGCCAANGCNTATGCACAATGGGCAGGNAAGCGACTTCCAACTGAGGCAGAGTGGGAATGGGCTGCAAGAGGGGGTCTNAAGGAAAAAAAATACCCTTGGGGAGATGAGGAGATCAATTCTGGAAAAGCAAAAGCTAACAGTTGGGAAGGATCTTTTCCCTACNACAATATCAACAAAGATTTATTCTTTTACTCTGCACCCGTAAAGTCTTTTGAAGCAAACGGATACGGTCTTTATGACATGGCNGGTAACGTATGGGAGTGGTGCTCAGATTGGTATCATTATGACTATTACAAAACCCTNGCTGGAAAAACTTCTGTTAATCCANGTGGACCGGAGAACAGCTATGATCCTAACAATCCATATATNGCTCAGANAATTATCAGAGGNGGTTCTTTTTTATGCAATGACACCTACTGTTCTGGNTATCGGGTAGCTTCAAAAATGAAGTCNTCTCCAGANACGGGATCTGAACATACAGGCTTTAGGTGTGTAAAAGATATTTANATATTTCCTTTTTTTATTTCCTCAATNGCGTGGTGGGCAGCTCTCGCTGTCAATGCCATAAATGTAAGTGAAGGGTTTTGTGTCGAGGTAGAGGTCATGCAGGCTCCATCGGTTACAAAAACATTGGAACAGTGATGCATTTGATTCCATTTATTTAGCAGAGAAGTTTTTGGATCGTGACCCATTCTAACCCCTCCCATTTCATGAATGTCATTTCCAGGAATACGACTATTATCATTGGTTTTGATATTAGTAAAACCCGCCTTGGTGTACATTTCGGAAAACTCATCAAAGAAATCTTGCAACATCCTCTTATCATTATCGTCATAATCTACATCCACATTTAACTGAGGTATCCCCCAAGGGTCAATAAGTTTATCGTCCAGACTCACCTGATTACTTTCCTTAGGTAGGGTCTCTCCCATCATATGTGAATTGACGTTCCAAATCTCACTTTCTTTGGTATTCAATAGATTATTATACAAATCCTCTCCTATCGGTGTATCATCATAATTCATTCTCTTACTTGCTCCAAATCCAGCTGCATATCCTCTGAGGAAATCCGTTTCCTGACGGTACACATTTCTAAATCGGGGAACATAGGCAGATGTTGGTTTACGACCATCCACACGTTTATCTTTATGACCCTCGTGNGTGGCTGTAATAACACCTCTNTAGTTATGAAAGGCNATGTATTTACCCAGAAGTCCACTGTCATTGCCNAATCCATTGGGGAATCTGTCGNAGGTTGAGTTTANCAATATCAAATTNGTATTAAGCGTAGAAGCATTTAAGAAAATGACTTTAGCNAAATATTCTGCAGTAGTTTTACTATGAGCATCGATGACNCGAACACCCACCGCTTTTTTCTGATCTTNATCGTAGATTATNGAATGAACNACNCTATCAGTTTTTAGGGTAAGGTTTCCAGTTTTCATCGCCCAAGGAATGAGAGTAGAATTTGCATTGAAATAGCCTCCAAACGGACAACCTCTTTGACAAACGTTTCTACTAGCACAAAGTCCCCTCCCCTGCTCCACATAAATGGGTTTGCTTTCCGTAAGGTGGGCACATCTTCCNTAGATTACATGTCGATCATNGTAGTNTTTCTTNATCTGGTTACTGAAGTAATCCTCAACGCAATTGGTACCAAANGGTCTGAGAAAATCTCCATCNGGGAGTATATCCAGACCGTCCTTATTNCCACTAACACCCACAAATTTNTCNACATANGTATACCATGNATCCAAATCATTGTATCTNATNGGCCAATCTACAGCAAAACCATCTCGGGCAGGACCTTCAAAATCGAGATTACTCCATCGCTGCACCTGTCTAGCCCACATTATAGATTTGCCCCCTACTTGATAACCACGAATCCATTGAAATGGCTTGATTTCTNTGTAGGGATGCTCTTTATCTTTNACAAAAAAATGCATAGCATCTTCTTTAAANGCNTAGCAACTGCTGGCGATTGGGTTTTCCTCGCGTNCCTTAGCGGGAACTGCCCCGCGGTGCTTAAACTCCCANGGTAGCATNTTGGTGGTAGGGTAATCTTTTAAATGTTCTACATTCCTACCCCNTTCTATNAGTAAAGTATTAAACCCTTTCTCACAAAATTCTTTTGCNGCCCATCCCCCGCTCATACCAGCTCCAATAACAATGATATCGAATTGATTTTCTTTATTCATANTATTTNTTATTAGACTGGTGTACAGCCCAAATGACGGTTGGGTAAAAATTCGTACTTAGAAAATTCAGTCATGTAACGTTCAGAGGTCGTAAAATGANNAAGTGACCACTCNTTATTTTTTTGCATAAAAAANCCCAACTCTCCTGGATGTCCTAGAGCCCTGAGNACANTATAATTTTGAATGTCGGACTCTAATTGTTCATAAGGCTTTAAAAAAGTCTTTTCGACAAGTACTTTAAAAATTGAAAGGCCTAACTTATAGNNTTCAAGTTCATCTGATNNTAATNNTCCACCAATCTGATTTAAAATAAATTGNATTCTGGTCTCCGGCGTTGGAAATTCGGTNCTTNTAGAAGGCAAAATGGNCTCNGTNANTAGGCTNACAATGTTTTGATCCTTTTCCNCNAGTAGAGGAGGAATAGAGGNGATGGAAGTACAATAATTTAATATCCCAAGCCCACNGACACNNAGAGTAATGNTCTGAATGGCTTTTCTTCTTTTCATGTATTTTTAAGATTATTGANTCTNCTGAAAACNTNGATGANTTGAAAAATTATTTCAGNTAGAAATAANTC